>NZ_CP072377.1:310356-620713 GCF_018128225.1 Leptotrichia sp. oral taxon 218
TTTTTACATGTGAACACGACTTGGAAATTTCGAGAGATGATAGAATTTAGAGATAGAAGAGCGAAAGAATTGGGGATTGAGATGCTTGAATACATTAATCCTGAAGGAGTTGAAAAAAATATCAATCCTTTTGACCACGGTTCGTCTTTTACGGACATAATGAAAACACAGGCGTTAAAACAGGCACTTAATAAATATGGATTTACTGCCGCATTTGGTGGTGGAAGAAGAGATGAAGAAAAAAGTCGTGCAAAAGAGAGAATTTTTTCATTTAGAAATTCAAATCAGGCTTGGGATCCAAAAAATCAAAGACCTGAGATGTGGAAACTTTATAATACGGAAATAAATAAAGGGGAAAGTATCCGTGTTTTTCCAATTTCAAATTGGACTGAAAAAGATATTTGGGAATACATAAAAAGAGAAAATATACCAATAGTTTCGCTTTATTCAGCAAAGGAAAGACCTGTTGTAAAAAGAGGATCAAATTTAATTATGGTGGATGACGAGCGAATGAGATTAAATGACGGAGAAGTTCCTGAAATGAAAATGGTGAGATTTAGAACGCTTGGAGATTACCCGCTTTCAGGTGCTGTTGAATCAAATGCCGTAACTTTGGAAGAAATAATAGATGAAACATTAAGTTCGGTAGAATCAGAGCGTACAAGCCGTGTCATTGACAGCGATAACGGTGCTGGAAGTATGGAAAAAAGAAAAAGAGAGGGGTATTTTTAATGGCAAAATTATTAAAATTTATAACTTGCGGAAGTGTGGATGACGGGAAGTCCACTTTAATTGGAAATATTTTATACAACTCCAAATTACTTTATGCGGATCAGGAAGAAGCGCTTATTTTAGATAGTAAAGTTGGTTCAAGAGGCGGTGCAATTGATTATTCATTGCTTTTAGATGGACTTATTGCAGAAAGAGAGCAAGGGATAACGATAGATGTGGCATATCGTTATTTTACAACAGACAAGAGAAGTTTTATCGTGGCAGACACTCCTGGTCATGAGGAATATACTAGAAATATGGCTGTTGGAGCATCTTTTGCACAAGTTGCAATTTTACTTTTAGATGTCACAAAAGGAGTTTTAATTCAAACTAGAAGACACGCAAGAATTTGTTCTTTAGTTGGAATTAAATATTTTGTTTTTGCGGTAAATAAAATGGATTTGGCAAATTATAGCAAAGAAAAGTTTGACGAAATTGTGGCGCAGATTGATGAACTTGCAAGAGAGCTTAATTTAGAAAATATTAAAATTATACCTGTGAGTGCAACTGAAGGGGATAATGTTACAACAAAATCCAAAAATATGGAATGGTACAAAGGTGAGAGTGTTCTTGAATATTTGGAAACAGTCGATGTTACAAGTGAAGATAAAGATTTATCTTTTTATGTGCCAATTCAAAGAGTTTGTCGACCGAATCATGAATTTAGAGGATTTCAAGGGCAAATTGAGAGCGGTGAAGTGAAAGTTGGACAAACTGTAACTGTGCTGCCAAGTAATGAAACTGCCGTTGTAAAATCAATTTTAAATGGAGATAAAATCGTAGATAGCGCTTTTGTAGGACAAGCGGTAACTATTCAGCTGGATAGGGAAGTGGATGTGAGCCGTGGTTCGGTTATAACTGACAATAATGAACTTTTTGCAGCAAAAAATATAAGTGCAACATTGCTTTGGATGGACGATGATAAATTGACAATTGGAAAAGAGTATTTGGCAAAAATTGGAACTAAAAAAATTCCTGCAATAATTAAAAAAGTGGAATACCAAATTGATGTAAATACTGGAGAAAAGATAAAAACAAATTCGATAACTAAAAATGAAATTGCACTTTGTGAAATAGAGTTTTCAGATAAAGTGATAGTTGATAAATTTAAGAAAAATAAGGTTTTGGGAGAACTTATCTTAATTGATAGATTATCACATCAGACGGCTGCTGCTGGGGTTGTAGAAAATGTGAAAATTAGCGAAGAAATACCGTATTTTCAAAAAGATGACATAGTTATAAAAAATGGTTATATTTTTGAAGAAATGTATTTTGATTTAAAAAACGCAAGACTTTTTAAATCTGAAGAAAATAAGAAAACTTATTTCGTAGATGACAAAATTACTGGAAAAGGGGACAGTTTTGAGTATCCAGAATATTTTGACATTATTTCAGTTGAAGATGGCGCAGCAGTGCTTGTGAGAAATTATAAAATTTTTGATATAATTAAACTTTCTGATTATCATTACACAGGACTTCCACTTGTTGATACGGGAGGATGTGCACTAAATATTAATAAAAAACAAGATATGCAAGACTTTTTAGAAGACTGGCAAAAAAATAAAAATATTTCTGAAATTCATAATAAATGGGCGAAATTTGAAACTTATAGAAGAGTTGTGAGCGCTGATTACTCTTATGTGATATAGTTGCAAAAAGGGGGAAAAAATGGGAATAAAAAGTTTTAAAATACCAATAATACTTATTTTTGCAGTAATAATTTTATATACAATTGGAATTGTAAGACAAAATTCAAAAATTAAAAATAAAAATTCTCAAATAGAAATTACAAATGTTTCATACGATCCAACTCGTGAATTATACGAAAAATATAATAAGGAATTTTCAAAATATTATAAAAAGGCATATGGAAAAGATGTAAGAATTGTGCAGTCTCACGGTGGCTCGGGTTCTCAAGCTCGTTCTGTAATTGAAGGGCTTGATGCGGATGTTGTAACTTTGGCGCTAGAAAATGATGTTTCGCTTTTGGAAAAAGTTGATTTATTAGGAAAAAACTGGATAAATAATTTTCCAGGAAATTCTTCGCCATATACTTCGACAATTGTGTTTCTCGTTAGACGGAAAAATCCTAAAAATATAAAAGATTGGGAAGATTTGACTAAAAATGGAGTAAAAGTGATAACTCCAGATCCAAAAAGCAGTGGAGGGGCCTGTTGGAATTTTTTAGCGGCTTGGTCTTATGGAATGAAAAAATTTGGAAATAATGAGAATAAAATCAGTGAATTTGTGAAAAAAATTTATAAAAATGTAGCGGTTATGGATTCTGGGGCTAGAGCTGCAACTACTACTTTTGTGGAAAATGGACAAGGAGATGTGCTTATTTCTTGGGAAAATGAAGCACTTACAACAATGAAGGAATATCCAAATGATTTTGAGATTATTTATCCGACTGTGAGTATTTTAGCTCAGCCGACGGTTGCTGTAGTGGATAAGATTGCAAAGAAAAATGGAAATTTTCAAATTAGCCAAAAATATTTGGAGTATTTGTATTCGGATAAAGCTCAAAATATTATAGCACAAAGCGGATATAGACCGTATAATAAAGAAATACTTGAGAAATATAAGGATAAATTTAATTTGAATGTGAAACTAACAACAATAAAAGATTTTGGTGGATGGAAAAAAGTTTATGAGAAATTTTTTGAGGAAGGTAAAATTTTTGACAAAATTATGGAAAATTAAAATATAGGTTAAAATATAGAATAGAATAGAAAGGAAGTGGAAGATGTTATTAAAATTAAAGAAAAGTTTTTTTGCAAAAAAAAGTGCCAAAGCGACAATTCCTGGATTTAATTTATCGCTTGGAATAACGCTTACGATGCTTTCAGTTTTGGTCTTGATTCCGCTTGTTTCAATACTGATTTATTCGTTTAAATTGTCGCCGAGTCAATTTTGGAAGTTAATTTCGCAAAAATCAGTTGTTTATGCTTTATTTACAAGTATTTCGCTTTCTTTTTTAGCAGCGGTTGTAAACTGCATTTTTGGCTTAATTTTAGCTTGGGTTCTTGTAAAATATGAATTTTTTGGAAAAAAATTTTTAGATGGACTTCTAGAGCTTCCTTTTGCACTTCCAACAGCTGTTGCAGGAATAACTCTTGCAAAAATGTATTCGGATACGGGAATGGTTGGAAAATATTTTGCAAAATTCGGAATAAAGATTTCGTACACTCATACAGGAATTATTATAGCTTTGATATTTGTTGGAATTCCTTTTGTTGTGAGAAGTGTTCAACCAATTTTGAAAAAACTGGACGGTCAATATGAAGAAGCCGCATATATTTTGGGTGCAAATAAAACTACGACTTTTTTTAAAGTGATTTTTCCTGAGATAAAACCTGCGCTTCTCACAGGATTTGGATTGGCTTTTTCAAGAGGAATTGGCGAGTATGGAAGTGTAATTTATATTTCTGGAAACAGTTTTAAAGAACATACGCAAGTTATTTCATATGTAATTATGCAAAAATTAAATTATGTGGATTATCCATCAGCAACGGCAATAGCTTTACTTATGTTAGTAATTTCTTTTGTTTTGCTGTTTTTAATAAATATGGTGCAGATGAAACAATTTAAAAGAACAAATAATATTTAAAAAGTAAAAAGTAAAAAGTAAAAAATAGAGAAAAAGAAAAAAAGAAATTATGTTTATTTGCATAAACATATTTGCATTTAAAAAATAAAAAATGGAGAAAATAATGATGAAAAAAGAAAATAATATAATAAAATATGTTCTTATCACAATAAGTTTTTTATTTGTATTTACAATGCTTTTGCTGCCACTCGCTTCAATAATTCTAAATTCACTTCAAAAAGGCTGGAAGTTTTATTTTAGCAGCATAACGGATAAAAATGTCTTATCAGCATTAAAAGTTACAATAATTGCTACAGTTTCGGCAGTTTTGATAAATACTGTTTTTGGAGTGACAGTTGCGTGGCTAATAACAAAATTTTCTTTTCGTGGAAAAAATATTCTTGCGACAGTAATTGACATTCCTTTTTCAATTTCTCCCGTAATAGCGGGACTTGCCTTTATTATGACTTTTGGTCGAATGGGCTGGGCGAATGCGATTATTGAAAAAATAAATCAATTTTTTGTCCTGGATATAAAAATTGTATTTGCAATCCCAGGAGTAATTCTTGCTACAATCTTTGTCACATTTCCGTTTATTGCAAGAGAAATTATTCCGATTTTGAATGCACAAGGAAAAGCTGAAGAAGAAGCAGCAGCGTTGATGGGAGCAAGTGGATTTACAATTTTTAGAAAAATAACTTTTCCGCAGATAAAATGGGGGCTTTTTTACGGAATAATACTTTGTACAGCAAGAGCTTTAGGAGAATTTGGTGCGGTAAATGCTTTGTCAAAAGCGAGAGGGAAAACATTTACATTGCCGCTTGAAATTGATGCGCTTTATTTATCTGGAACATCAGATGCGATAACTTCAGCGTTTGCAGTATCATCAATACTTGTTTTAGTTTCAATAGTTATTCTTATAATAAAAAATATTGTGGAACATAAATCAGAAAAAATTTAAAAATTTTGACAAAAAAACTAATTGACAAAAATAGTTTAAAAAATATATAATAATACTTGACAACTAAGAAAAAAGGTATTAGAATTTATATTAGTAGTTGTTAAAAATCAAATCATTTTTATATAATTATTTTTTCTAAAAATATATATTTGAAGATAAAATTTAATAAAATTGTGGATAATTTATTAAATTGTGTAATAAAAAATACATATTTAATTATAAAATGTATTTGATAAAATCATAGGAAATCTATGAAATTTTAATTTTTGGAGGGAAAAATGGCTAAAGAAATGAAAACAATGGATGGAAATATGGCTGCGGCACATGTGGCATACGCATTTACTGAAGTAGCAGGAATCTATCCAATTACGCCGTCATCAACTATGTCTGAAGTAATTGACCAATGGGCGGCATATGGACAAAAAAATATATTTGGAAAACCAGTTAAAGTTGTGGAAATGCAATCAGAAGCAGGAGCTGCGGGAATGGTTCATGGTTCACTTCAAGCGGGAGCGCTAACTACGACTTTTACTGCATCACAAGGCTTACTTTTAAAATTGCCTAATATGTATAAAATTGCAGGAGAATTGTTGCCAGGAGTTATGCATGTGGCAGCTCGTTCACTATCTTCTCATGCACTTTCAATATTTGGAGATCACCAAGATATTTATTCAGCAAGAATGACTGGATGGGCGATGTTTGCGACAAGTTCTGTGCAAGAAGTTATGGATTTAGCGGCAGTAGCGCATCTTTCGGCACTAAAATCTAAAGTTCCAACATTACATTTTTTTGATGGATTTAGAACTTCTCACGAAATTAACAAAGTGGAAGTTATGGATTATAAATTTTTAGAAAGTTTGATTGATCAAGATGCATTGCGTGAATTTAGACAAAAAGCATTAAATCCAGAAAATCCTGTAACTCGTGGAACAGCACAAAATGATGATATTTATTTTCAGGCAAAAGAAGCTCAAAATAAATACTATGAAGCAGTACCTGACATAATAAATGACTATATGCAAAAGATAAGTGAATATACTGGAAGAAAATACGCACCATTTGTTTATTATGGTTCAGAAAATGCTGAAAGAGTAATAATTGCAATGGGATCAGTAAATGAAACAATAAAAGAAGTAGTAGATTATTTGAATGCAAAAGGAGAAAATGTAGGAGTTTTAAATGTACACTTATATAGACCTTTTTCAAGCAAATATTTCTTTGAAGCAATGCCAAAATCAGTTAAAAAAATTGCAGTTTTAGATAGAACAAAAGAGCAAGGTGCAGTTGGAGAACCTTTATATACAGATGTTAAAGCGCTTTATTACGGAAAAGAAAATGCACCTGAAATCGTTGGTGGAAGATATGGTCTTTCTTCAAAAGATACAACACCTGAACAAATTGTTGCAGTTTATAAAAACTTGGCACAAAAAGAAATCAAAAATAACTTTACAATTGGAATTATTGATGATGTGACTTTTACTTCATTAGCTTTAGAAGATGAAATTTTTACAGGAAATGAAGATGTAAAAGAATGTTTATTTTATGGACTAGGTTCAGATGGAACAGTTGGAGCTAATAAAAATTCAATTAAAATTATTGGAGATAAAACAAATTTGTATGCACAAGGATATTTTGCATATGACTCTAAAAAAGCGGGAGGAGTTACTCGTTCTCACTTAAGATTTAGTAAAGATCCAATTCGTTCGACATATTTGGTAACTAGACCAAACTTTGTTGCTTGTTCTGTGGCTGCATATCTTGGAAAATATGATATGATTTCAGGACTAAAAGAAGGTGGAACATTCTTATTAAATACAATTTGGGATAAAGAAAAATTGGTGGAACATTTATCAAATGAAGTTAAAAGAGCGTTAGCACTTAAAAAAGCTAAATTTTATATCATAAATGCGACAAAATTGGCAAAAGAAATTGGCTTGGGAAATAGAACAAATACAATTATGCAATCGGCATTTTTCAATTTAGCAAATGTAATTCCTTATGAAGAAGCTAAAGAGTATATGAAAGAATATGCTAAAAAAAGTTATGGAAGAAAAGGTGACGACATAGTTCAGAAAAACTGGAATGCGATTGACAAAGGAACAGATGGACTGGAAGAAGTTGAAGTGCTACCAGAATGGGCAAATTTAGAAGTTGATGAAAAAATCATAGATGAAGCAAAACCAGAGTTTATAAAAAGAATTGTTGACCCAATTAATTTGATGAAAGGTAATGATTTATCAGTATCAGCAATCATTGAAAATGGAATGGTTGATGGAACTTTCCAAAGTGGAACAGCTAACTATGAAAAAAGAGGGGTTGCTTCAGAAGTTCCTGAATGGCAGCCAGATATGTGTATACAATGTAATCAATGTGCATATGTTTGTCCACACGCTGTAATTAGACCATTTTTAATAGATGAAGAAGAAATGTCTAAAGCACCAGAAGGAATGCCTACACTTAAAGCAATGGGTCGTGGAATGAATGATTTGAAATTTAAAATTCAAGTATCGACTCTTGACTGTACAGGATGTAGCGTCTGTGTAGATGTCTGTCCTGCACCAAAAGGAAAAGCAATTGTTATGAAACCTATTGAATCACAAATTGAAAAAAATGAAGTTGAATATACAGATTATTTATTTAATAATGTTTCATACAAAGATAAACTTTTAGGTAAAAATACTGTAAAAGGTTCACAATTTGCAAAACCATTATTTGAATTTTCTGGAGCATGTGCAGGTTGTGGAGAAACTCCTTATATAAAATTAGTAACTCAGTTATTTGGTGAAAGAATGATGGTTGCGAATGCGACAGGATGTTCTTCAATTTATGGAGCTTCAGTTCCTTCGACACCTTATACAACAGCTGAAAGTGGATGTGGTCCAGCTTGGGCTTCATCATTATTTGAAGATAACGCAGAATACGGATTTGGAATGTATCACGCAAATGATACAATTAGACAAAGAATTTTGGGAAATATGAAAGAAATTAAAGAAAAAGTTTCACCAGAATTGGCAGAAACATTTAATAATTTTATCGAAAATTTTGATAATGGAGATAAAACAATTGAAATTAGAGATGAATTGGTAAAATTACTTGAAAAAGAAAGTAAATCTGCAGCTGATGCCGAAGTTAAAGCAAAAATTGATGATATGATAGCATTAAAACAATATTTAGTTAAAAAATCAATTTGGATCTTTGGTGGAGATGGATGGGCTTATGATATCGGATTTGGTGGACTTGACCATGTTCTTGCTTCAGGAGAAGATGTGAATATTTTAGTACTTGATACAGAAGTTTATTCAAATACAGGAGGACAAGCGTCTAAATCATCAAGAACTGGTTCAGTTGAAAAATTTGCAGCCTCTGGAAAACCATCTAAGAAAAAAGACTTGGCAGCTATGCTTATGACATATGGAAATATTTATGTTGCTAAAATTTCAATGGGAGCAAACCAAAATCAAGCATTAAAAGCAATAAGAGAAGCTGAAAATTACAAAGGACCTTCAATAATTATAGCATATTCACCTTGTATCGAACACGGAATTAAAACAGGTATGGGTAAAGCTATGTCAGAAGAAAAATTAGCTACAGAAGTTGGATATTGGCCAATATTCAGATTCGATCCGCAATTGGTTGAAAAAGGTAAAAATCCATTGCAACTAGATTCAAGAAGTCCAGCTTGGGACAAATATGAGGAATTTTTATTGGGTGAAAGAAGATATGCAACACTTGCAAAAGAATTCCCAGAAAAAGCAAAAGTATTACTTGAAGCTAATATGAGTGATTCAAGAGCAACTTGGAATTATTACAGAAGATTAGCATCAATTGACTATTCAGTAGAAGAATAATAAAAAAAATAATAATATAAAAAACTATCTTAGAAATTTAAATTTTTGAGATAGTTTTTTTTATAATAAAAATAAATTAAAAATTAATTAATTATATATTGATTTTTATTAATTTTTATTGTATAATAAAACCAAAGGGAGAGAAAAATAAAAAAATAAAAAAATTAAGAAAGAAAAGGAAAAGGGGACGGTTAAATATGAACGAGAATAAATCAAACGGATTTACTCTTGTTGAGGTTTTATTATACATTTCAATTATAGCTATTTTATTTTTAGCTATCTCAAATAATTTACAAAAACAAAAACAGCTCCAAGAATTTGCAATCCAAAAGCGAAATATAAGTGGTTTTGTCCGTAAGATTCAGCAATATGCACAATACAATAAAAAAGTTTATACGCTAGATTTTAAAATATCTGAAAAAATGGCATATTTTTTAGATAATGTCAAAGGAAAAAAAGAGATAATTGATAAATTAAAAATTTCGGATAATTTGTCTTATATGACAAATAATTCCAATAAAAATGCTGATTTTTTGAGAAATACTACAAATGAAGGCAATTTTGAAAAAGGATTTTCAATTTATCTTTTGGATAAAAAAGGTGAAAAAATTTATTACAGAATTTCTACAAATACAATAAATGCAGCAAAATATCCAATTATAAGCATTTATCGTGCAAAAACTCCAATAAATTTGAACGAAGATTATTTGAAAGCAAGTTTATGGGAAGAAGAAATTTAAATGGAGAAAAGAGATTTTGATAAAATTAAATTTAAAAAAGTAGAAATTCAAAAAAATACAAAAATACAAAAAAATAGTTCGCTTGAAGAATATGATTTACAAATGAAAATATTGCAAGAAAAAGAAAAGAAAAAAATTGAATTACAAAAAAGACTTCAAAAAGAAAAAGAAAATTTTTTAAAATTTTTCAACAAAAAAATTGGAATTGAAGAGATAAAAAATAATTTTAAAATTATTATTTTATTTTTAGTTAGCGTTATAATTTTTATTTTTTATCTTAATTTTGTAACTTTTAAAGGAAATTTAAAAGGTGAAAAAATTCTTTATGTAAAAATGGACGGAAGCCGTGGAAGCATTTTGAAAATAGATAATAAATATTTAAAAAATCAGGCATCCATAAAAAATACAAAAAATTTTGAATATGGAACTTATTTGATAAAATTTGATGTAAAAAGAATTACGACAAAAAATAATTATACAACTTTTGATGGAAAAATAATTGGCTGGAAGGAATCGAAGCTAAATGTTTTTAGAAAATATATTTTAAATATTTTTGATAATTTATTTTTGACTGAAGAAAATCTTTATGCATTTTCCAAAGCAGCAATTTTGGGAGAAAAATCTGAAGTTTCAAAAGATATGAAAGATAAATTCAAATATACAGGACTTGCACATTTAATTGTAATTTCTGGGACACATATTTCTCTTGTAATTATTGGAATTGTCAAACTTTTGGATATTATTTCGCTGCCATATCGTCCAAAATATATTTTTTCTCTAATTATTTTGACATTTTATTGTGCATTGATAGGATTTTCTCCTGGAATTTTAAGAGCTTATATCATGGGTGCGATGATGATTTTAGCAAGAATTTTATTTGAGAAAGAAGAGAGTAAAAAATCACTTTTAATATCGTTTGTTGTAAATGTTGTGCTAAATCCTTATTCGATTTTTGATATTTCAATGCAGCTTTCTTATATGGCTGTAATTGCTATTATTTTTGTATATCCGCCAATAAAAAAATTTTTAGAAAAGTCAATTTTTTCTAAAATAAAAAATGAAATTTTAAGAAATACTGTTGATTTAATGTTTTTAAGTTTGGTAATTCAATTTACGAGTATTCCTTTGTTTTTATATTATTTTCAAAAATTGCCATTATTTTCTTTTTTATTAAATATAATTGGTGTACCAATTGGAACAATTGTGATTCAAATTTTATTTTTTATAATGCTTTTAAATATTTTAAAAATAACATTTTTAAATTCAATTTTAGTCTTAATTTCAAAAATTATTTTTGGTGCATTTGAAGGATTTATTTATGCTGGAAGTAAAATTCCGTTGCTTCAAATTGGAGTTTCACAAAAATTTTCGATTTTATTTGTTTTTAGTTTTTATATAATTTTGTTTATTTTAGTTTTTAAAATTATTCCGTTTTTTACATTTGATAAAAAATAGTAAAAAAATAATAAAAAAAAAGAAAATATCTAATTTTTAAGATATTCTCTTTTTTATTTTAAAAATTTAAATATAATTTTATTTAACTAACATCACAGTTGGTTTACTTGGAGTTCTAAGTCCATTTTTATCATTAGGAGTCGAATTTCCTAACCAATCGTAAATAAATTTGATTTGGTCGTCGTAATGTCTTATACATTTATGTGATTCTGGATAAGTTCCAATTTTTGCAGCTGTAGCTTTTTTTCTTTGTTCCCTTGTATTTTTTGGCTCAAATAGTGAAGGGATACTGTGCATATATCCGCCACCGCTAAATCTTACAGCATTTTTAGCATCTCCTACCACAGCTTTGTTATCAGAACCAGTATATTGCATAACAGGTTTTGAATAAGCGATTAAGAATGTTCCGTACGGTGTTGCAAAAGAACTTCCGCTGTCTTTTCCAGTTGTCACAAATGATGAAGTTACAACATTCCAGTTGTTTCCAGATTTTTCAATGACCATTTCATTTTGGCTGCTTCTGTCAACATAGATAAATCTTTCGATTTCTTTTGTTATTCCAGAATCTTTTAACATTTTTCGTGTTGAAGGTTTTATGTAGTAAGTTCCTTCGTCGAAAGCGTCTATTTTAACTTTTGTGTATTTGTCATTGTCTTCTTCAATTGTCATAATTGTTCTATCAGGTATATTTATTGCCTCTTTAAAACTTGAATTGGCGTAAGCTGGTTCACTTTGATTCGCTCTATTCCCAAATTTATCACGATTTCCGCCACTGCTTCCACCTAATGGAACATAGTCATCTAGGACATAAATTTTTTTATTTTTTGCAAGTGCGTCTCTGATAAAAGCGTTTGTTTTATCGACTTTGTTCATCATATCGTGCCAGTCAAATTCTCTTTTTTCAGCGACAGATTTTGAAATATACCCAAGTTGACCGTCAAAAAATACTTCGTACCAGTCGCCTTTTCCATCGCCATTACCTTTAACAACTCCGACAACTTTAAATTTATTTCCATATTTTGCTTCTTTTATAACTTTTGCATTTGCATTTGGCTCTTTTCTAATATTTGAATTACTTTTGATAAAGACAAACTCATCCATATCTTTTGGAGAATTTTTGTCATAAGCATAATTAAAAGTCAGATTTTTTGGTCTTTCTTTCAAATAATAAGTCGAATAACTGTAAGGTCCTTTTATTGAATTTGAATCTTTAATTTGAACTTTTTTATCATCTTTTTTATCATCTTTTTTATTATCTTTTTTATTATCTTTTTTGTCTTGAGTGTCAGGAGTTATCACAGAATCTTGTGCTTTTTTAATATTATCCAAATTTTCTTTATTTTTATTATTTTTATTTATTTCATCTTGTGGATTTTTTTTAGTATTTTGTTTTTTTGGATATTCAGCTATATAACTTTTTGTAAAATTGTCAAATTCTTTTTCAAAATCTTCTTTTTTTATTGTTTTTTCGATTTTTTCACCTTTTGTATATTTTCCATCTTGCTTTGATACAAATGGTGTAAATGTCATTTTAACACTGTCTCCAGATTGCATATATTCAACTTCTATTTTATCTTTAACTCC
The DNA here is from genome assembly GCF_018128225.1 of Leptotrichia sp. oral taxon 218. Classification (NCBI taxonomy): domain Bacteria; kingdom Fusobacteriati; phylum Fusobacteriota; class Fusobacteriia; order Fusobacteriales; family Leptotrichiaceae; genus Leptotrichia; species Leptotrichia sp. oral taxon 218. The sequence continues at coordinate 323,305 of NZ_CP072377.1, forward strand.
GTCTCCATCTAAGTCAGGTTCAAGAATTACTTTTTTCCAATCATTTTTTTCATTTTTTGGCGTACTTTTAGAAGCTGAAAAAGCATTTATCGAAAACATTGAAATCAAAGCCAATGCTAGAATAAACAATTTTATTTTTTTTATTTTCATAATTTTTCTCCTTATTTTTCTCCATTTTTTATTTTATAAAACTATTGCAACAACAGGTTCTTCAGGAATCGTATTATCTCCATCTTTTATTTTACTTCCCGCATTTACCCAGTCGACAATAAATCCAACTTGGTCATCAAAATGTCTGACGCATTTATGTGATTCCTTATAAGTTCCAATTTTTGCAGCTGTTTCAGTTAGAGCAGTTTCACCTTTAAAATGAGTATTTACAGGTATTCCGTGTAAATATCCGCCGCCGCTGAATCTCACAGCAAATTTAGCGACTCCTCCAATCGTTAAATCAGGTCTTCCAGAAAGCGGTGTGTCTCCAGGTCTAGCTTTTCTTGTAAATGGCATATATCCTCTTGTAAAAGCAATTAAAAATGCTCCATGAGGTGTTTCATACGAACCGCTGCCATCTTTTCCGGTTGTAACAAATGAATAAGAGACAACTTTAAATTTATTTGTTTGTGGATCTCGTTCAAAAAGCATTTCAGCTTGGCTACTTGGATCAATAGCAATAAATTTATTGACAGCTCCATTTATATTTTCAACTTTTTTATAATTATTTTCATTTTTTGGAATGTAGTAAGGTCCGCCATAAAATGGTGTCTGTATTTTTATCATACCTTTTTCTTCCCCTAAAATTCTAAATAAAGATTGGTCTGGAATATTTATAATTTCTCCTTTTTTGTCAGGACTTGTATAAGCTACAATACTTTGATTATTTTTATTTCCAAATTTATCTTTTTTACTTGGTACATCATGTGTAAGTGGTGCATATTCTGTGATTATGTTAATATTTTCCCCTGAATCTATAGCATCTTGGATAAATTTATTGACATTTTCTATTTTTGTAAGAACTTTATCCCAGTAAAATCCTCTTTTTATCACATTATTTCCAGTATCTACGATAAATCCTTTGAAAGTTTCAGGCTTTACTTTAGATTTACTTTCTTTGATATGGTTTACATTTGTACTTCCTTTTTTTGTAAATTCAGTGTAATATAATTTTTGTGGATTCGCAGTTGATGTCATTTCAAACAGAAGTTTTGGCTTTTCACTGTAACTAAGCGTTGTAATTTTATTTCCATTTGGTGCATCAAGCATATTTGAAGAACTTTTTATAAATAAAAAATTATCCAAATCTTTTGGTGAATGTTTGTCAAATTTTAATTTGTCAAATGATATTTCAGAATTTCTGTTATCGTCATAGATCATAATATATCTAGTTTCATTTGGCGCTATATTTTTAGAATATTCACCGTAATATTCTTTGACTTTATCAAGCATTTTAGACATTTCGTCCAAATTCAGAATATTTATTGCTTTGTCAAAAGTTATTTGATAAGTCAACAAATCTTTCCCATTTTGATTAGTATAAATAGAAACAACTGCATCTAGGAAATTATTTTCGTCTTTATAACTGACTACAACTTTTTCATCAGTTCCATCGTTGTTAAAATCGTAGTTAAAAGTTTCATTTTCATAACCACTTGCAGCAGCATCTTGAGTAAATTCCTTAGGTAAATTAATATTTTGACTTGCGATAGAAGTCATTCCAAAAAATGTATTCAATAAAGCAAAAATACCTATTTTTATTTTTTTTGACCTGTTTTTTTTCTTTATTTTTTTCTTCAAAACCTTTTTAAAATTATTTTTCAAATTGTATTCCCCCTTCTAAAATTTTTTCTTCATTGTTTTCTCCTATTTTATAAATTATAATTAATTTTTAACATCTATATTATACTAAATTTTTAAACATTTGTGAACCAATTTTGTAAAAAGAAATCAGTATATATATCAAAAGTCCTAAATGTCAGGGATTTTTTTTACAGTTTGTTACATATCTGTTGCTTATAGATTTTAATTTATCTTTTCTATTTCCGCTCTTATTTTTTCAATATTTGTATGTATATATTTTTTAGTCATATCCATATTAGTGTGTCCTATTATTTCGGTTATTGCGCTTTCATTATTTGATACACTACTTATTAATGTAGCAAAAGTATGTCTTGTGTCGTGTATGGTGTGCTCCATTCCAAGAATTTCCATTATTTTCATGAACCCAAATTTTCTAAAATTATTGTAGTCATAATGATTTGTTTCCCCTTTGTTAGGTATGAGATATTCTGTTTTATTGTCCATCCTTTTTATAATTAAAGGGAGTATCTTAGGGTGTATTGGGATAATACGATTTTTCCCAGCTTCAGTCTTGCTTCCACCAGTGATTATATTCTGCCCCAAATCAACATTTACTTTCTTAAGTTTTAATAATTCATTTATTCTCATTCCTGTGTAAATTAAAATCAGTATCGTGTCAGCATAGTCAATCCTATCTACATTCGTCCACAGCAATGCTATTTCTTCATCTGTAAATACTTTTCGTTTTATTTTGGCTCTGTGTTTTGGTAATTTTATAAACTGGCTGTAGTCTTTTGCTATTATGTCCATCTCCATCGCATCCTTAAAAAGCATTCCTATGAAAGTTTTTACAAGTTTTAAACTTCCAGTAGACAGGTGACCTAAACTATCTATAAAATTTTGAAGTTCTAATGTTCTTAAGTCTTTAATTTTTTTATTGTATAAAGGTTTCAAATAATTACACCAAACTTTATATGTTTTTAGAGTAGATTCTGTAATCGTACCCCTTCTATTTTTCATGAATCTATCTAAAACTTCTTTAAGTGTAACATCATTTAGACTAATATTATAAGGATTATCATTAAAATCCGCTAAAGCTTTCATAGCTTCGGTTCGTGTCCTGTAGTACCCCAAAACTTTCATTAATTGTTTGCCATTTACATCAAAACCAGTTGTAATCCTAACCATATAAGGTCTTCTTCTTTTCCCGCTTAATTTTGATATGCTGCCATACCCATTCGGATTTCTCATAAAAAAATCACACTCCTTGTATTGAATTTTTAAGGTTTGTGTGATATACTTTTACTGGTGTTTGTGAGTATATCACATTACTTAGCCCCTATTGCCGTAGGGGTTATTTTTATATTTTAAGTTTTTAAAGTAATAAATCTTCAGCATTAATTTTATTTATAGCAGTACCCATAAGAGCGTTTTTTAATACATTTTTAGTTTCATAAGCATCGGAATTTAAAATTAAATCATCAATAGTTAATTTATTATTAACAATAGCTTTGACAAGATCATAATAATATAAAAGTTCTTGGTGGGCTGTTGGATCTAAACTTTTACCTTGAATAATATTTTTCCCTACCTCACTCACTTCAATGAGTTTATTAGAAATCAAATACTCTATCAGATTATAAAAATCATTGTTTAAATCAAAATATACTATTGGATTTTCATATTTTGATTTAAGTATAGCATCTAAAATATACTTATGGTAATCACTACTAACTTTAAGTTGAAGTCCAGCCACTAATCCTGATTGTAAAGTATTTTTATTTGGAATAAGTGCATAGTTTTCATTTTTATCAATCCAAATAATATCTCGTTGGGGATCAGAAGGATTATATTTTTGAAAAAAATTTTTTTTGGTACTTAATAATCCTGTTCCTATTGCTGTAAAATTTCTAACAGTTTTTTTATTAGCTCGTTTTAGACGCGCTTTTGAAAACCAAATACGATTTAAATATTCATTGTTATTACAATTTCTAACAACAATAGCTTCAGCTATTTTACCTAGGATTTGCATTACAGAAATAAAAGGGTTTTTATTTAGAATGTAACTAAAAACAAATTTGTTTTCTTGCCATTTTATAAAACCTAACTCACTTAGTAAAATATCAAATAATTTTTGTCCAGTATATAAATTTATAATTGGGATGCTTCCTTTACCTTGTTTAAAATCTAAAAAATCTTGTTTCTGAATAATCTCGCCGTTAGAATTTTCTATTCCTATAATTAATTTGTTATTTCTCATATCTTATTTTATAATTTCCTTTCATTTTCTTTGTTGTGATTATTACATTGAAAAATATTAATTATAAAATATATTAATCATACAAATCATCTTCATACTCAATTACGTATTCATCAGAACTAACCGATGTTGTTTGCTTATATTCTTTAGCAAGCATAGTTTTGTTGAAGACTGCTGTTGGATCTAATTCGTTTACTAATTCTTCTAATTCATCTACTGTACTGTAAAAAAATTCCTTTCTTAAATTCACTTTATTTACTCTTTTGTCATTCAATCGTTTGTGTAATGTTTTTTCTAATTCTATTGCATTTTCAGAGAATATAAAGCTGTAAACATCAATTTTGAAAGGAACTGAAGCACTTTCTAGTTCGTTTACTCTTTCCTGTGGATCTAACCTTCTTGTCATGACGATTTTGAACATTTTATTTCCAGTTTCATAATTCAAGAAGTCTTCAAGTGTAGCATGAGTTCCTTCTATTTTAGAAGACAGAACAGCTTCTTGGATCAATAAAGGTGATATAAGCAGTATTGGATTTGGCGTATTACTTAAAAACCCTTTATAAATTCCCATTTCGTTACTTGCGGTAGTTATTAAAATAAAATAAACATTTCTCTATTTAATAAAACGCTATCCAAATTTATTGGAAGTTCTTCTGGGATGTATGGTTTTGGTATATTAATATCGTTAAAATTAATATTCATTTTTTTTACACTCTCCTACATAATAGTTTTGTAATTTTTTTCATTTTTTTTACACAACTTTTTATAGTTTTATACTTTTAATCATCCAATATCCTATGAAAAATGGTAAAAATAACATTATTATGGAGATGACAAAGAACCAAATAACGATATTTAGCAGCAAAGATTGTTGAGTATTTAGTGTAGCAGCTCTTTTTGAATTTTTAGAATTTTTTAAGGACGATTTGACCACATCTTTAGCACTCACTGTAGTTTTATTATAGACTTTGTTGTATAAAGCCTTTTTAGGATTTGTAATCCACCCCATCCCCTTTTTACCATAACCTGGAATCAGAGCTTTTTTGACTTTTCTTTTCAAAGCTCCTGTTGTCTTTGCTTTAAAACTCTTTTTCAAACTTGGTTTTCTAACTCCTATTTTCATTATTAAATCACTCTCCCAGCACATATATTGCAAAATTTTCTATTTCTTTTTTCTGTGGCAATAATATTCCCCAGTTTTTCTGTTTGTGTGACAACCCTTGCTGTCTGTTCTTCCTCGGTGAGCAAAAGTTAGGCTTGATGTTACAGTGAATACAGCTAATAATAAAATAATTGATTTTTTCATTTTCTATTCCTCCTGAAATTTTTACACTATATAACCCCAATATCCGTTTTATTCACCCATTTTATTTAATATAATCTTTTCCTTCAAAAATTAAATGATTGATTTTTTCCGTTTTGGCATCAAATTCGACGATAAATTTATTTCTTAGCATCGCCCCAAATGAATTTTGAGAATCAACATAACCTGTTACAGAAACAACTCCTCTAACTTTGTTAAAACCCCATTCAGAGAAAGGAGCAAATTTAGCAGTCGATGGAGATTTTAAAATTGATTTTATAGCTCCTTCTGCGGAAACTTTATAATTTACCTGTTCTTTTCCAGTTACAGCCCAATCAGTAATTTTTCCTGTCACCTCTCCATTTTTTACAAATTCAATGTTATCAAATTTCAAAGAAGAGACTTTTTTATCCTTGTCAACATGTATGATTATACCTGTGTTGGTAAAATCAGTTTTTGCTCTATAACCTTTTTGGCCATTTTCATCTAATGATTCATCTTTTTCCAGAGTATAATCTTTTACACCTGCCGAAGATAATGTATTCTCAATGTTTTTACCGATGATTTCTTCGCTTTTATCCCCAAATATGTTATTTAGCGTCCCAATAATAAAACATACGACTAAAAAAATAAACCACCATCGTTTATAAATAGGCTTTTTTGCCTTTGCTTTTCCAGTATCATTTTTTTCCATTGTTAAATCACGCTCCTATATCACAAATATCTAGTCAAATCATTCAACATTTTTCTATTTTCATCATTTACCAAGTTATCTGGAATCAAGTTCCCAAATACCAGTGCTGCTGCGAAGTAGTTTGCTTCATTTTCCAATTTTTCTGTCCCAAACAGGTAGTTTTCTTTCATGAATACTACGCTTTCAAAGTTCTGGAATGAATGGCCCAGTTCGTGTGAACAGATTATCCGCTTGGTCAGTTCATCGTGGCTTGAGTTGATTATGATACATTTTTCTTTGTTTACTTCGCAGTACATCCCAAAAAAGGATTTGAAGTTGTCTTCGTAAATGATTTTTATATTTAACAAATTGCACAGCTCAAACGGATCATTAGTTCCGTATTTTGCTATCAATCCTATTGCAATTCTTTTAAACCTGTCTTTGCTCCCCAGTCTGACCACATTTCTACTCCTTTTCTTTGTTCTTTCGCTGTTTTAGCAAAATATCTATAACCAAATTCTTGAAAACCGCCATGTCGTGGTCGTCATCTTCAATACCGTGAAAAAATAAAAGTTTATTTGTCTGAGTCACTTTTTCAAATTCTGCAAGCTCTTCAGCTGTCAATACGCTTGTGTCAACAACTGGTGGTGCTTCAATTTCTTTTTCTAATTTTTCATCTTTCATTGGTACATCAAAACCCATTAACCATACAGGATTTACCTTTAAAATTTCAGAAAATTCAAAAATTCTACTTCTACTAGGATCATATTTTCCTTTTATGTATTCGCTAATAGTCGAAGTATTTATTCCTGAAATTTCAGAAAGTTTTGATTGTGTCATGTTATTAACTTTCAAGGCTTCTTTTAGTCTATCCCCAAAAGTTGCAATACTTTCTTTCTTTTTCATAGTTCTGCTCCTTCAATTTTATACTCCAATTATACCTTATTTTTTCGTAAAATACAATTATTTTTATGAAAAAAATTAAAAAAATTAGTAATTTACGAAAAAAAGTGTTGACAAAATAAAATTTGTGTTATATAATTAATTCGTAAAAAACGAAATAGGAGGTGAGCGGATGAAGTTTAATAACTCAAAATTAAGAGGAAAAATAAGAGAAAATTTCGGTTCTGAATATGCTTTTGGAGAGGCTTTGGGTATGGCTTTATCTACTTTAAGCGGTAAATTAAACAATAAAAGCGAATTTACGAGAAGTGAGATTTTGAGTATTGTTAAACTACTTAATTTAAAAAAAGAGGAAGTATACGATGTATTTTTTTTACCTATTTAATTCGTAAAATACGAAAATAAAAAAGATGAGTATGACAAACATCTAAAAAATAGAGAAGAGGAAGGTGATTGAGTGAAAAGAATTTTTAAATTAGGTTTGTTATTTTTAATAGGAATTTTGATTTACCTAAAAGAAGTAATAGCGACATTACTGCTTTTAAAACTTACAAATTTTGAAACGGCTTTAATATTTAGTATATCGCTATTAATAAGTACAATTAATTTGAAACATAATAAAAATTTATTTTCTTTTGTTGATAAATACTTATCCTAGTTTTGGTTTCTCAAAAATGGGAAACCAATAATCCAAGAAATCCATACACAGAACTTCAAGATCACATAATGAAACTATCAATGGCAAAAGAAGTTTCGATGACAGAGAACAACGAAAAAGGTAGACAAGCAAGACTTTACTTCATTCAATGCGAAGAAGCGTGGAACAGTCCTGAAATGGTATTAAGCCGTGCTAATCAGTTAAGTAGCAGAATGATTGAGAATTATACAAAGAGAATATCTAGCTTAGAATTTACAATTCAGCAGCAGGCACCGAAATTATTGTTTGCAGATGCAGTTGCTACATCTAATACAAGTATCTTAATAGGAGATTTGGCTAAACTGTTAAAGCAAAATGGAATTGATACAGGACAAAGACGGTTATTCGAGCATTTGAGAACAAACGGCTACTTAATGAAGCAAGGAAGCAGTTATAATATGCCAACTCAAAGAGCTATGGAAATGAAACTGTTTGAAGTAAAAGAGAGAACTATAAATAATCCAGACGGAAGTGTCAGATTAACAAGAACTACTAAAGTAACAGGAAAAGGTCAGCAGTATTTTATAAATTTGTTCCTAAGGAATCGGATGAATTAATCGTTTAAGGGGCTAAGTAATGACAACAGACACCAAAAAAAATTAAGGGACGGCAATCCCGGAAAGGAAAAACTATGGAAAATTTGGAATTCTGGATAAATAAGCAGGCTTCAAAATTGCAGTTGTCAATTAAAGAAACAGCAGAGTTTATCGGAAAAGGTCAGCAGTATGTAAGAATGGGCCTACAGACAGGAAGGCTTAGTTTTGGCTCGGCAGTTCAGACTAGAGAGCCGACCAGAACTAGACCCCGTGGAGCTTGGGATTATGACATACAGCGAATACAGGTTGAAAGATATGTCGGCATGAGCTACAAAAAATTTTTGAAATTAAAATATGCAGATTAGGAGAAGGATGTGATTAAAAATGGGTTGCAAATTTGATGGGTTATGGATGGTAAACCAAAACAGCCACAGGGCGAGAAAAGAACTTAAGAAAAAAAGAGAGAATGAAAAAAGGAATTTACTAATTGCCTTGAAAAAATTATCTGAAGGAATTAAAAGGAGTGAAGAGCGATGAAAAATAAAATATTGAAAAATACTGTAAAAGTGATTTTAACAGCTATTTTAACTATTACAGCGTACAGATATGCGGCAATTGAGAGAGGATATTACTTGGGGATAATCGGTGGAGGAGAAACTTTTGTCCCAGTACTATGCGGAATGCTGTTTTGGATTTTGCCTTCAATAGTTAAAGAGATGCTGAGAAAGTAGAAGGAAATTATGAGCAGTTTGAGAAGAATTAAAAAGAAAAAGTTTAAAGAGGAAATAACTGAAAAAGCAATGGATTACACAAAATTTGTGCTAGATGAAAACGAAAAGACAAAAGTTTTCTCGATGATGGCGCTGTCAAATTTGTGCAAACATTATAGAAACTACTTTAGTATTCCAAATATCACAGACAAAAATCTTGTAAAAGGTGATACAAAAATATCTAGGCTATCAGAGGAACAGACTTTGTGGTGCAGCTTCGAGCTCGAAGACATCATCCAGCGAAGTTTCAGGACATTGACAAGACTCATAGAGGAATATGATTATGAAGATTTGCAAAATCCAAAACAGCGCAAAATAAAAGACTTTAAAAATGAATTTGTAGTCGTCGAATTTTCAAAAATTTATCAAAAAGAATTAATAAAATTAAAAATTAAGTTTAACAAATATCTAAAAACTAGATACAAAGAAACAGAAAATGCGCTAAAACAGATACTTGTAATATTTGCATACTATAATATATTTAAAGCGCAAATTTGCAACAAAATAAAAGATTTTAATAAAAAGAACAGAATGTATATAAAAACTTTGATAACGAAAACAGACAAAAAATTTGCAGAAATGGAAGAGGTTATCGTGGAAGGTGGGGAAGTTAATCATGAAGAAGACATGCTCTCATTATTAGAATTCGAAGAAGCAGGTTTTGATATAAAGTGGGTCGGCAAAGGTTACAGCAGGGAAAAAGCGCTTAAAATAAGAAAAAGCCGATGTCAAGAGACATCGACCGAAAATGGATAAGTCATTAATCTTTCACTAGTATTATAACAGGTTTTGTCGAACAAATCAATACTTTGGAGAGAAGAAACTCCATAAAAAACTTGGCTGACATTTTATCTCCTAAATATTTATAACGATAAAGGACCGTCATTCCTTTATCGGTGTCAGCTTACTAAATATAGAAAGGATGAAAAGAAAATGGAAAAGTTAATGAAGGAGAAAATATTGAAAATAGCTGAATTATGCCTAGACATTAATTCAAGAGAAAAAAATACGCTGTTTTTCAATTATTCTGGGCATGTAGAGACTTTATCTGTCGAGTATTATAAGTTAGGATGGAAGCCGAAGACATGTAGTATTGTGCGATTTAGCATTCCTGTAGGAGCTGATTATTTAACACAGGATGAAAAGTTGGAAAAATTAAATGAAATTATGACATTTTTAGAAGATGTAAAATATAAAATAGAAAGAGGAAAGAAAAAATGGAATTAACTGTAGACAGAAAAGAACTGTTAAAAGCAATAAATGGTCTGAAACGGATTGCTGCAACAGGAAGAAACGACTTTCTGGAAATAAAGTCAAAAGATGGAAAAGTTTATATTAGCAAAACTGATAAGGACAGAATTTGGGCAAGCTATAGATTGAATAACGCTAGTGTGGTTGATGAAGGAAGCGCATTAGTAGAAACATCGGTGATGAAGGATATATTAAGCGGATTTAACGAAGACATTATCACAATCAGCAGTAACGGCGGTGAAAGTTCACTTTTTATAAGAATGGGAAACTCATCCGCAATAATTAACTGTATTCAAGAAAAAAGTATTGAAACCGAAGTTATAGATGGAGAAAACTTTAAAATAGATAAATCCGATTTCATAGATCTGTTAAAAAAAGTGATTATTTCTGCCGACACAGACCAGGAGAATTTAGCAACATGTGGGGTTAAACTGATTGCAAAGGATAATATTTTAGAAGTGGTTGCGACAGATACCTACAGATTATCGTATGCAAAAAAAGCATTTGATACAAAAACAAATGGAGCAATTGATATTCTTATTCCGGCTCAAGTTGCTGCTGGAATAATTAAGATGAAAACAAAACAAGGATTTATCGTTGAAATAGCGCACAATGAAAATCAGTTTTGCATACAGTTTGGCAACTTAAAAGTTAAGTTTTGTCCTCACAATTTACAATATCCGGATTATAATTCCATAATATCTAACTCTAATTATGATGAAAAGATATTACTGAACACAAAAGAATTTAAAGATGCTCTAAAAAGAGTGTTAAATGTTTGTAAAAGTAATAAAGAGAGTAAAAATGGAGCAACATTTGACTTTCATAACAACAAGCTTACAATACTCGGACAAAACGAAGCATTAACGGTCAATGAAGGAATAAAAACTGTTCAATCTGGGGAAGATTTGCGAATTGCTTTAAATGTTAAGTTTTTACTTGATTATTTAAATGTTGTGAAAGATGGGATAACTGAACTACACCTGCTAAACAAAAGAAGCTCAGTAAAAGTTAAAGGGAATAATGAAGAAGACAGTATTTACTTCACTATGCCTTTAGCGTTAAGAGATTAGCAAAATATATAAATTATATAAAATTTTAGAAAGGATAAATTAATTATGGAAATAAAGTTAATAATCGAAATTGAAGAAAGCAGCAGACCTGTGATTGAAAATTTTTCAAAGGCGATAATGTCGCTGGGAAATAATAATGACATAATGAAAGGTGAAGCTGTTATTGAAAAAATAACAGACAAGATTCAAGGGGAAAAAAGTTCAGGAGTAGACATAAAAGTGGATTCTGTTAAGGATGAAAAATTAAAGGAATCAAAAGAAGAAAAGGTTGAACTTCCAAAAGCTGTTGCACCAAAATTGACGCTTGAGCAGTTAAGAGCTGGATGTGTTGAGGGTTCTGGGCTTGGAAAAGGTATGGAGATTAAAAAGCTGCTTAATGAAAAATATGATGTTAAAAAACTTGATGCATTATCTGATGAAAGATATTTAGATTTTGCTAACGATTTAAGAGAACTGGGGGTAAGAATATAATGACCATAAATCATTCCGAAAGAGGACACGCTTTACTTAGTGCAAGTGGGGCTAAAAGGTGGATGAAGTGTCCGCCAAGTGCAAGAATGGAAGATATGTTTGAAGATGTAACATCCGATTATGCAAGAGAAGGAACATTGGCTCATGAACTGTCAGAGCTTAAGCTTAGAAAATATCTAAGCCCATTAGGGCTCAAAAAATATAACATTGAACTAAAAAAAATAAAATCAGATGATTTGTATAAAAATGAAATGGATGGATTCACAGAATTTTATGTTGATCACATAAAAGAATTATTGATGAAATTCAATGGAAATCCAATAAACACAACAGTAATAGAAAAGAAAGTGGACTTTAGCGAATATGTGCCAGATGGATTCGGAACTGCAGATTTCATATCCATTGATACAGAGAAAAGAGTTTTATATATCAGGGATTTAAAATATGGAAAAGGGGTTCCAGTTTTCGCTGAAAGCAACCCACAGTTAATGCTTTATGCACTTGGAGCTTACTTAGAATATTCACTTTATTTTGACATAGACCTCATAGATATGGGAATCGTACAGCCAAGATTGGATAGCGTCAGCACTTTTCAAATTAGTTCTAAAGAATTGATGGACTGGGCGGAAAATGAAGTAAAACCCGCAGCACAAAAGGCTTATGAAGGCGATGGGGAATTTACTCCGGGGGAATGTACTTTTTGCAGAGCTAAGGCTTTGTGCAAGGCAAGAGCTGAGAAAAATTTGGAACTTGAAACCGAAATGAAGTTAAAAGGAAATGTTTTGACAAATGAAGAACTGGGGGAAATTTTAAAAAAGGCCCAAGACTTAGTTAAATGGGTCAAAGATATAGAAAATCAAAGTTTGACAAAGTTATTAAATGGCGAAGAGATTCCTGGATGGAAAGTTGTGGAAGGAAGGTCAATCAGACAAATTAAAGACTCGGATAAATTAGTGGAAGCACTTAAGGAAAATGATGTTGAAGAGGCTTTACTGTTTGAAAAAAGGTTGCTGCCGCTGACACAGCTTGAGGGGATTGTAGGTAAAAAAGATTTGGAGAGATTGCAGGAGATTTGATTATTAAGCCAAAGGGAAAGCCAACTTTGGTAGTTGAATCGGATAAAAGAAAAAAGTATGAAAAAGATGTAATTGATGCATCAGATGAATTTAAAAAAATAGAAGAATAGAGAGGATGATATTTTATGGCAGATACAAGAATAGTAGTAAGAGGAAGATTAAGTTATGTTCATTTATTTAAACCACATGCGGCAGTTCAAGGACAAGAGGAAAAATATAGCACAACGATTTTAATCGATAAGAGAGATACAAAAACAAAAGTGAAAATAGATGCGGCGATAAAAGCGGCAGAAGAATATGGAATTTCAGACAGATGGGGAGGAGTCAGACCAGTTAAAATAAATTCCCCGTTAAAAGATGGTGATGGAACAAAAGAAGACGGAACACCTTATGGAGATGAATGCAAAGGGTGCTGGGTTATTAATGCATCAGCAAAAGTGGATTATCCGCCACAAGTAGTAAATGCTAAAGTGGAACCCATTATGGACCAAAGCGAAATTTATAGCGGAATTTATGCCAATGTTTCAATTAACTTTTACCCTTATGCATACATGAATAAAAGAGGTATCGGAGTTGGATTAGGAAATGTACAAAAGATAAAAGATGGTGAAAGTTTAGCCGGAGGAAGAAATGCTCAGCAGGATTTTCAGGTTGTCCAAGATGACGATATGCCTTGGTAAAAAAGTGTTATGCATAGAAGAAGATTAAAATAGATAAAAACAGAAAGAAGGATAAAAAAAATATGGATGTATTAAATATAGACATTGAAACTTACAGCAGTATAGACATTGGAAAATCAGGTTTATACAAATATACTCAAAGCAATGATTTTGAAATCCTTCTTTTTGCTTACTCACTGAACGGCTCGGAAGTAAAAGTTATTGATTTAGCACAGGGAGAAACAGTTCCTGATGAGATTATAAAAAGGCTCAGCGACAATGAAACTGAATTAAGGGCCTACAATGCAAATTTTGAATGGTATTGTTTGAATCGTGCTGGGTTTAAAACTAATTTAGAGCAATGGAAATGCACAATGGTACATGCCTATTATGCCGGATTTCCTGGCGGATTAGGTAAAGTGGGTAAAGCATTAGGATTTGAAGAAGATAAGAAAAAGGATATGTCCGGGAAAGCACTTATAAGATATTTTTCTGTTCCCTGCAAAGCGACCCGAGCTAACGGCGGAAGAACAAGAAATTTACCGTATCACGACTTGGATAAGTGGAATTTGTTTGTGGAATATAACAGGCAGGATGTAGTGGCAGAAATGGCGATAATGAACAAATTAAAAAGCGTAAAAGTTCCTGAAGATGAATGGGAGCAATGGCGGATGGATATTAGGATGAATGAAAGAGGTATTGCGATAGATACTGATTTAGTTGATAGCTCATTGTGGATAAGCGAATACTGGAATGAAAAATTAATGGATGAGGCTAGAGATATTACAGGACTTGATAATCCAAATAGTACAAGCCAGTTGCTGGAATGGCTAAAAAGCCAAGATGTAGAAGTTGAAAATTTGCAGAAAGCAACGGTAGAGAAACTGATAAAAGAAGTTACAGGGAAAATAAAAAGAGTTCTGGAAATAAGAAAAGAATTGTCAAAGACAAGCACAAAAAAATATGTTGCAATGAAAGCGGCATTAGGCGAACAGAATCGTGTAAGAGGATTGCTGCAGTTTTACGGAGCAAATAGAACCGGCAGATGGGCTGGTAGGCTTGTGCAGGTTCAAAATTTACCAAGAAATTACATACAGAATTTAAGTGGAACTCGTGAGGTCGTAAAAAGAAGGGATGTGGCAACACTAGAAATTCTCTACGGAAACATTCCTGACACCTTGTCGCAGCTAATCCGTACAGCTTTTGTTCCGGAAGAAGGGAAAAAGTTTGTAATTGCAGACTTTTCAGCTATAGAAGCAAGAGTGATTGCCTGGCTTGCCGGAGAGCATTGGAGAAGTGAAGTATTTAAAACTCATGGAAAAATTTATGAAGCCAGCGCCAGCCAAATGTTTGGAGTTCCAATTGAGAAGATAAAAAAAGGGAATCCTGAGTATGCTTTAAGACAAAAAGGAAAAGTCGCAGAACTTGCTCTTGGCTATCAGGGAGGACCTGGCGCATTAAAGGCAATGGGAGCTTTAAACATGGGATTGACTGAAGAAGAACTGCCAGGCATAGTAAAGATGTGGAGAGACTCAAATAAGAACATTACTGGGCTCTGGTGGGCAATAGGAAGCACAGCTATAGAAGTTGTCGAAGGTGGCGGAAGAAAAGCCGTGAACGGCATTATTTTTGAAAAGGAAGGGGATCTATCGAATGGTCTGGATTTTTTAACAGTACAGCTTCCAAGCGGACGAAAACTATACTATGTCAATCCAGGAACAAAATTAAACAGCTGGGATTCAAAAGTTATAACTTACATGGCACAGAATCAAACTACTGGAAAATGGGAAACGGCAGAAACCTATGGAGGAAAATTAGTGGAAAATATTGTGCAGGCTATCGCTAGAGATTGCCTGGCGGTGTCGATAAAAAGATTAACTGAAAAAGGATTCAAAATTGTAATGCACATTCACGATGAAGTAGTTATTGAAGCTCCTATGGAAACAACGGTAGATGAAGTATGCGAGATAATGGGACAGGAAATAGAATGGGCTAAAGGGCTACTATTAAGGGCTGATGGATTTGAAACTATGTATTATAAAAAAGATTAATGAAAGGAGGAGGTAAAAGTATGACAAATAGAGAAATATCAATAAGTACCGCCAACAGCAGAAAAGATATGGTGTGGAAACAGGAGAAGCTGTTTTGGTCGGAGTTCATAGAAAGACTTAAAACTCCATTTAGAAGCACCGAAACATTGGAAGAGTATATGAAAATGCCAAAAGCAAAACAGGACGACTTAAAAGATGTAGGTGGTTTCGTTGGTGGAGAACTGAAAGACGGCAGAAGAAAAAACTCAAATCTGCTAAGCAGAAATTTGATAACGCTGGATTTGGATAACATAAAACCAGGAAAGACTTTAGAAGTTTTAAAAAAGATAAAAGATCTAGGAGTAAGCTATGTGGTTTACAGCACTCGTAAGCACACAGAATCAGCTCCTAGGCTTCGGGTAATCTTTTTAGCAAATGAAAGTATGGCTTGTGATGAATATGAGCCCGTAGCGCGAAAGATTGGTTCTATGTTAGGAATTTCAATGTGTGACCCCACAACTTTTGAACCGGCAAGATTAATGTACTGGCCTAGCTGTTCAAAAGATAGCAATTATATCTATGAATATGATATAGAATCTCCTATGTTTGATGTAAAAGCGGTTTTAAAAATGTATGATGACTGGCGCGATATGAAAGAGTGGCCACAAGTTCCCGGTTCTGAAAAGATGCTAGAGCGGCTAAAGAAAAAGCAGGAAAATCCGCTAGAAAAGACTGGGATAATTGGAGCTTTCTGTAAAACTTATGGAATTATAGAAGCCGTCAATAAATTTATTCCAGATGTTTATGAGGTGTCAGACGATGGAAAAAGGATGACCTATACAGGCGGAAGTACTTATGGCGGAGTGGTTGTATATGACGATTTGTTCAGCTACTCGCACCATGCGACAGACCCTGCAAGTGGAATATTGTGTAACGCTTTTGACTTAGTGAGAATACATAAGTTCTCTAATTTGGATGCTGATGCGAAAGAAAATACTCCAAATGCGAAATTACCTTCATTTGTTGAAATGTACAAACTTGCAAGAGGGATTTCGGAAGTAGCAAATATCGTGAATGCTGAAATATATAATGCGAAAGATGACTTTGAAATTCTTGATGAAGAAGAAAACGATGAAAAGGATCTGTCCTGGATGTCAAAATTTGAGATAACTTCTAACGGAGTTATTAAAAAAACGATAAGAAATGTTCAAATTGTATTAGAAAATGACCCCCACTTAAAGGGGAAAATGGCACTTGATGAGTTTTCAAACAGAGCAGTAGTCTTAGGAAGTCTTCCATGGAACAAATCAAATATTGTAAGGCAATATGAGGAAGTCGATGACAGCGGACTGAGAAACTATCTGGAAACTAAATTTGGGTTAAGCGGAGAAAAGAAAATAAATGACGCACTCTTATTGAACTCACACAAAAATAGGTTCAACAAGGTAAAAAGATATTTAGAAAATTTAAAATGGGATGGCCAAAAAAGACTGGAAACCTTGCTGATTGATTATCTAGGCGCCGAAGACAATGTTTATACGAGAGCGGTAATTAGAGTATCCTTGACAGCAGCAGTTGCAAGAGCGGTAGAAGGTGGCATTAAGTACGATTACATGCCAATCTTTACAGGTAGGCAGGGCTTAGGTAAGAGCACATTTCTGAATAAGCTAGGGATGGAATGGTACTCGGACAGTTTACAGAATTTTGAAGGAAAAGAAGCCGCTGAAATGATTCAGGGGACATGGATTAATGAAATAGGAGAACTTACAGGATTTAATAAGACTGAAACTAATTTGATAAAGCAGTTCTTGAGTAAAAATGAGGATATTTATAGGGAAGCATATGGAAGAAGAACAAATAAATATCCTAGAAGATGTGTTTTCTTTGGTACTTCAAATGACTGGGAGTTCTTAAGAGACCGAACGGGGAACCGTCGTTTTTGGCCGGTGGTCGTGGGAATCAATGAACCTAGAAAATCAATCTGGGACGATCTGGATAACGAAGTTGACCAAATTTGGGCAGAAGCCTACGAAAACTATAAAACTGGGGAAGTCTTAATGCTTACTGGAGAAGCTGAAGAGCTTTCAAGACAATATCAGGCAGAGCATAGGGTATCAAATCCTAAAGAAGGTATAATTCAAGAGTTTCTGGACAGAAAAGTCCCAGATAACTGGAACAAACTGTCTCCTGATAAGCGGAGAGATTACTTGAGCGGCAATTACACTTATGAAGGGGACTTTATCTATAGGGATAAAATTTGTGCTGTTGAGATTTTAGTTGAATGCTTCGGAATGCAGACTAAAAATATAAGAAATTTTGAAAGTTCGGAGATAAACAGCATTATGGAAAGTATACCAGGGTGGGAGCGAATGAGAACCCCAAGAAAGTTTGGAAATTATGGCAAGCAAAGAGGGTTTAAAAGAGTTTCATCAAGTGAATTTTTGGATTGGAAAAATCGCGAAAAATAAGATTGTAGCCTTTTCCGAGACAAACTCAAAGTGGCACGAATAAAGGGATTGAATCTTATTTCTGAAAATAAAGATTGAAATAAATAAAAAACTGGCTACAAAGTTAAAAAAATGGCTACAAAGTTTTCAAGGCTAATTCTAAGGTTTTATAAGTTTTAAAGAATAAGATTGTAGCCCTTTTTAGTAGTTTTGTTGCTATTTTTCAAAAGATTGTTGCCGCCACAAATCCTTATAAAACAAGAGTTAGAACCTAAAACATCAAAAAATTAAAAAAAGATTGTAGCCATACTTTGTAGCCAATAAAACCCTTTATTTATGGTACTTACTATATAATTTACTACAAAATATATAAAAAACCCTATATAGAATTTTAAAATAAAGGAGAAATATTAATATATATTTAATAATACGCGTATATTCCCCTTTAATTTAACATCTCTATACGCGCGCGCGGAGATTGTAGACATTTTTTTAGGAACTCGAATTAATGAAAATTAAATTTATTTGGAGGTAGAAATGCTAGAAAAAGAAATTGAAAATTATTTGGCAAAAGAAATAAAAAAAGTAGGTGGACTGTGCTATAAATTTGTGAGTCCTGGCAATGCCGGAGTACCTGACAGGCTTTGTATACTTAATAACGGAAGAGTATTCTTTGCGGAACTCAAGGCACCTGGTAAAAAGCCAAGACCGTCGCAGAGTAAGCAGATTTTGAGGATAAGGCAATGCGGACAAACGGTTTATGTCATAGATTCAAAAACTCAAATCGACTTTATAATCAAACAAGAACTACAAAATTAGAAGGGGGGGGAGAATATATCATGAAATTTGTGCCGCACAATTACCAAAAATACTGTATCGACAGAATTGTGAATGGCAAGAGCGTAGGATTAATGCTTGATATGGGACTTGGGAAAACGATAATAACCTTGACAGCGATTAACGAACTGAAGTTCAATATGTTTGAAGTTGATAAAGTTCTTATTATAGCACCGAAAAAAGTTGCAGAAAGCACCTGGTCTGGTGAAATTGAAAAATGGGATCATCTGAAATATTTGAAAATATCAAAAGTTTTAGGGAGTTTAACTAAAAGGATAAAAGCACTGAACACAATTTCCGATATTTACATAATCAATCGTGAGAATGTATCTTGGCTTGTTGAATATTATAAGAATGAGTGGCCATTTGATATGGTTGTAGTTGACGAGTTTTCAAGTTTTAAGAATCATGCGAGTAAAAGATTTAAGGCTTTGAAGCTTGTGCTTGGGAAAATAGACAGAGTTGTTGGGCTGACCGGGACTCCAGCACCAAACGGGCTGAAAGATATTTGGTCTCAAATTTATTTACTGGATAGAGGGGAGCGTCTGGGGAAAAACATAACTGCCTTTCGGGATAAATTCTTTGATTACAGAAGCTATGGAAGTTTTGGGGAATACTCCTTAAAGGAAGGAGCAGATTCAAGTATAAGAAATAAGATTGGAGATATTTGTATAAGCATGAAGGCTGAAGATTATCTGGAACTTCCCGATATAACTTATAATGCGATTCCAGTAACATTGGATAATAGATCCTTGAAGAAATATGAAACTCTGGAAAAGGAATGGCTTTTGTCTCTAAACGATATAGAAGCCATAGATGTGGCAAATGCGGCAGCACTTACAAATAAATTGTTGCAGCTGTCAAACGGAGCAGTTTATGACGACGAGAGAAATATTTATGAAATTCATAATTGCAAAATTGAAAGATTTTTAGAGCTTGTGGAAGAACTAAATGGAAAATCAGCATTGGTTTTTTATAATTTTAAACATGATTTGATTAGGCTGAAAGATGCATTGTCAAAATTAAAGCTGGAAGTTAGGGAGCTAAAAACTCCTGAAGACGAAAAAGATTGGAATGCGGGGAAGATTGATATACTTCTGGCACACCCAGCAAGTGCGGCATATGGACTTAATTTACAGACAGGTGGGAACCATATAATATGGTTTGGTCTTAACTGGAGCTTGGAGCTTTATCAGCAGGCAAATAAAAGGCTTCACAGACAGGGGCAGAAGGAAAAGGTTATAATCCATCACCTTGTAACACAAGATACAAGAGATGAGGATGTAATGAAAGCATTACAAAGTAAAGGCGATGTTCAAGATGAATTATTGTCTAGTCTAAAAGCTAGAATTGAAAAATATAAAAGAGAAGAGGAGAAATAGATGGAACAATGGGAAATGATGGCTAAAATGGTCAAGGAATTTTATTTGGCTTTCAAGCAGGAAGAATTTTTAAATAAGGATATGGCAGAAGAGAGAGGTCATTTAAGAGATTTACTGCTTATGGAAGAGAAAACGGAGTACATGAAAGCAGAGATAGAAAATGATACGGTGGGGAAACTAGATGCAGTTGTGGATATGGCTTATGTGTATATAGGAACATTATTAGAGCAATGTAAAGGAAATGTCGACCTTGTTGCAAGGATCTTATACTTTGATACGATGGATCCTGAATTGATTGGGATTTTTAATAAAATTGAAAAAAATAATTTTAATGGGATATTTCTTTTGGCATTTAAAGAAGTTCATCGTTCTAATATGACGAAATTAGATAAGAATGGTCAACCTGTTTATTACACAAAAGGAGTTAAAAAAGGTAAAATAGGAAAAAGTGAACTGTTTGAAGAACCGAAGTTAAAAGAAATTATTGAAGGAGAATAAAAAAAATATATGAACGAAAAAGACATAGAAAAAATTGCGGATAAAATATTTGAAAAGATGGAAAAAAGAAAATCGGGGGATAAATACACGGAGACAGAGGCAATGCTTAGGTCTTATCCGCTTTATAAAATTAATTTAAAAAGAAATGAGGATGAAATAACACAAATAAAAGAAAAAGGATTAATGGCAATAAAATCAAAACCTGTTTTTTCTGAAAATATAAAAGGTGGGGCTGTTAAAATTGAAGGAATTCCTGAGAAAGAACTAAATAGAATTGAATATTTGGAAGAAGAAAACAGAAAACTGGAAAAAAGAATTTTTAGGGTGGAAGATGCTTTGAAATATTTTGAAAGAGATAAATATTTTAAAATTATCGAATTGAGATATTTTAAAAATTTTACTATAGAGGAAATATCGGAAGAAATAGGAGTAACTGAGAAGACTATAGGAAAAAATAGAACGAGATTGGTTGAAGGAATACAGTATTTACTCTTTCCGGAAGTTTTACTTGACTAAAATTACCTTTTGACTACCTTTTTAGTACCTTGACTATACCTTTTTTTATGGTATAATATGTTATATTGAGATTTTTGGAAATTGACAATCAATGTCAATGACCAATGGATTTGATTAGCTATATTAGGAATTAAGACAGTTTAAAAGCTGTCTTTTTTTGTTGCAAAAAAGGAGGCGGTAGTGTTGAAATTAAATGCAAGGCAGAAAGCTTTTTGTGAATATTACGTAGCTAGTGGAAATGCTACTGAATCCGCAATAAAAGCTGGATATAAAGAAAGATATGCAAGACAGAATACACCTAAATTACTACGAAATACGACATTGGTGGGATATATAAAAGAATTACGAGAAAAAACTAAAACTAGCAGGATAATGACTGCTATTGAAAGAAGAGAATTTTTGACGGAAGTTATTAAAAATGGAAAAGAGAAAATACAGGACAGGTTAAAGGCTTTGGATATTTTGAATAAAATGGACGGTGAATATATTGAGAAAATGCAGTTGTCAGGACAATTAAATACTAATCCTTTTTCTGGACTTACTATCGAAGAGTTAAGAGCGTTAGCTGGTGGTAAGGGTGGATAAGATGGAAATGATACAGCTGGAAGCAACTAAGGAGCTTTCACGACGGAATTTGCTAGATTTCCTTATTTTTGATGGGAATGGAAGATATAAAAATTCTAGGCATATACAGTTTTTGACTGATAAGGCTCAGCAGTTTTTGGAAGATGTGAAAGCTGGTAAAAGTCCAAGACTTTATATTTGCATGCCGCCACGACATTCTAAATCGGAAACTATGACGAAGAAATTTCCTGCTTGGATAATTGGGAATAATCCTGACTATGAGATTATAATCGCGAGTTATTCAATGGATTTGGCTAGAGATTTTGGGAAAATAGCAAGAGATACTTATAGGGAGCACAGTAAAAATGGGACTGGGATTTTTAATAATATCATCGACAGGGATAAGAGTGCTGGTGATAACTGGGGAATTTCAGAACATCGTGGTGCTGTTGTGAGTACAGGTGTCGGAGGAAGTGCAACAGGTAAGGGGGCACATATTGCGATTATTGATGATCCGTTTAAGAATAGGGAAGACGCTAACAGTAAACTTCAAAGAGACAAGGTCTGGGCCTGGTATCAGTCAACTATTCGGACAAGATTGGCACCTGGTGGAGGGATTATAATTATCCAAACCAGGTGGCATGAGGATGACTTGGTCGGTAGAATTTCTAAGGAGATGGAAAGCGGTACTGGAGAAATTTTTGAGAGTATTGTGCTTCCAGCGATTGCCGAAGAAAATGATATTTTAGGAAGAAATGTTGGGGAGGCATTATGGGAAGAACGGTACGGATTGAAAGAACTTAAAAATATTAAAAAGGCGATAGGTAGCCGTGAATTTGCGGCACTTTATCAGCAGAGGCCCCAAATTGAAGACGGCGGACTTTTTAAACGGCAGTACTTTAAATATTTTGATATTGATAATGACTTCATCAAAACTTCTGATAAAAATGTAAATGTGAAAGATTGCTTTTATTTTCAAACAATAGATACCGCTATGAGTACTCGAAAAAATAGTGATTATACGGCAATCGCTACTTTTATGTGCGACAGGGAATGGAACTTGTATTTAATTGACTTAATGCTAGAAAAATTAGAAGTTCCTGACCAATGGAATGTGATTAAGGAATTTAGGAATAGATATAAGTTGAGATTTCAAGCCATAGAAAGCAAAAGTAGTGGTATTGGGATAATTCAGCAGGCAAACAGAGAGGGAATGCCCTTAAAGGAGTTGAAAGCCGATACAGATAAAATGACAAGGGCCTTGAACATATCGGTTATGTTTGAAAATGGGAAAGTTTATTTCAATAAAAATTTAGATAAACTTTTTGAACTTGAAGAGGAACTTTTGAAATTTCCAAATGCTTTGCATGATGACGCTGTTGATGTGTGCAGTTATGCGGGCGTTGTTATAAATGATTTGATTCAAAATTCAAAAAGATATATTAGAAAATTTATAAGTGTATAGAAAGGAGGAAATGTGAGTATCAGGGAAAATGTAGTAAGTGCTTTGGTAAAAGAAATAATATCGCTTGGTTCGGTTTCTTATAGTGGGGATATTGACGATGAAACATTGCAGAAGATGTTGGCTGATGTCGATGTGGCACAGGCTATACAGCTTATGACGCAAAGTGTGACATCTAAAGAGTGGAAAATTGAGACGGATATGACTGAGTATCTGGAAACAGCTGAAAGTATTCAAGAAAGATTTAATAATTTTAATATGGTTAAACTTTTGGAAAATGTGCTAAGAGCGGAAATATATAAGAAGTCTATATTTGAGATTATATACGGAAAAGATGATACAGGTGGAACAGTAATTGATGATTTGGTACTGTTGCCGAATAAATATATAAAATATAACAAGGATAACGGTTGGATGATTAAAACTCGTGATAGTGAGATTGTTATTGCGAAAGAACCCAACCGTTTTTTAGTTTGTGTTAATGAAGAAAGACTGGATAATTTACAGGGAAGTTCAGATTTGTTGCCGCTTGTTCCAGTATTCAAGGCTAAAGAGCATTTGGAGAGTAAGTTAAATGCGATTATAGAAAAATATGGGGACATTATAACGGTATTCGCTTATGAACCTGCTGTTGAAACAGATCCGCCAGAAGTTATTAAAGCTAGGCAAAAAGATGTAGAAGCACAGGCTAAAGATTTAAAAAATGCTAAAGGTAAAGATGTGCTGGCAGTACCGAGTGCTGGGGAGAAATCACTTGATGACTTCATAAAATTTATTAAATTAGATGATTTGAAACCTGAAATCTATCAGGAATTGTTGAGCGAGAAGTCAAAAGCAGTGCAAAGATATTTGCTTGGAAGTACATTAGTAGTTGGAGTGGATGGAAATAGCGGTAACAGGGCCTTGGGTGAAGTTCATAAGGAACAGCAAAATTATAAGATAGAATCTAAAGTCAAAAAGATTAGGGACTGGATTCAAAAACTTATTGAGCTGGATTCTGTCTTGTATGGGTACGACCCCAGCAAGTTTTATTTTAAGTTTGTCGAAGAGATTGACGAAAAAGAAACATTGGAGCTGGAAGATAAGAAAGCGAAAACTATGACTGAGAAAGTGAACTCGATAGTTAAAATTATGGAGAGCGGATATGCCTTCACTAAAGATAAGATAGCAGAAATGCTGGGCGTGGATGTGATTGACTTGGTGGAAGTAGAGAAGGCTGAAGTAAGTGAGTTCGCCAAAGGTAAAAAAAAACTGAACATCAATAAAATAAATGAGAAACGAAAATTAATTGAAAGGAATCAGGCTAGATTTGACAGATTTGTTGAAAATAATTTTAAAAGATGGCAGAAGGATGTATTGAAAGCTGTACGAGAAAAGATAGAAAAAGCTAAAGATATTTCAGATTTCTATGACTTGAACTTTAACTATGAAAATATACTGGAAGATTTAATGCTGATGTCGACTTTGCAGGGATTTGACAATGCCGCTATGGTCGATAACGGAGTAACAGAATTTGCAAATACTAGAACCAAGACAAAGAATGCCGCACTTGATAATTTTCTGAAAAAACATCCCGCCTTATACACTGATGTGGAAAAAGAAATGGATTATTCAAGGCAAAAGTATTTTTGGATAAAGAAGGTCACGGATGTCAATGTGACAGAAAAAATATTTAAGCAGATGTCGAATACACTCGAGAATGGCGGAACATTTAAAGACTGGAAAAAAGATGTTGATAAAATACTGTCAGAGAGCGGATTAAAGCTAAATGAGGGATATTTAAAAACCGTATTCAGAACAAATATGAATCATGCCTACAACGCTGGTATTCATTTGAAGGTTGACAAGTACAAAGAGCGTTATCCATATTATCGCTACTGCGGTATCTTAGATGGAAGAGAACAGCAGCACACAAAGGAACTTGACGGGAAAATATTTAAAGTGGGAACGCCTGAAGCTGACAAATACTTTCCGCCAAATGGATTTAATTGCAGATGTTATACCGTATCCTTAACTGAAGATGAAGTAGATCCGAGTGAAGTTGTAAGCGGTGATGACATTGGCTTGGATGTGGGAAGTTTTGCGGATAATATAGGCGATGTTGGCTATATAGAAACACTTGAGAATAGTTATAGGCAAAAGGTGGAAGCATTTGCTGATAAGTTTGACATTCCTGATTTTGTAGTTGCCAAACCATTGAAAAAAGATGGCGATAGTAGTATAATTGACTCGATAAAGACAGTTAAAGAAGCGAATAGCTATGCTGAAAAAGTATTGAAAGTGAAAGCGGATTATACTGGTATTGATGTACGTTGTGCTAATGAGTGGAATCGTGGACTTGCGGCTATGAAAAATAAATATCCAGAAGTTGCAGAGCAAATTAAATTTGTTGGAAGTATGCAAAAGAGAAATGAATTATTGGAAGCAGAATTAAAAAATTATGCTAAGAATAATAAATTGACAAAAGGCACTAAAGAATTGCTTGATTATGTTTTAGGAAAATTGAATATAAAAAGTAATCGAACAGCGGAATCTTTTCATGTTACTAGACTAGGAAATAATCCAGATGAGAATGAAATTATAAAAATAGTAAACAAGTATGCTGGAATATCATTGAACTCAAACTATTATAATAATTATGATAATGTTATTGCTGAAAGAAAAAGACAAGTAACTAACGGATGGAAACCTGTTGGCTGTGATACAATGAAATCTATATTTGATCATGAGTTTGGACATCAAATTGATAAATTACTGGGTATTTCTAAATCCAAAGATGTAAAAAAATATTTTGAAACCAATAAAACGGTAATATCAAAAAATCTTTCCAAATATGCAACTGTAAAAGTCGAGGAATTTATAGCTGAAGCATGGAGTGAATATAAAAATAATCCAAAACCACGAGAAATTTCAAGAAAAGTAGGTAAATTTATAGAAAGGTCGTGGAAAGAGTGGCAAAAGAAAAATTTATAAAGGATTTGGAAGAGGCTTTAAAGAGAGCTGAAGAGCGAGATTTTGATCCAGAAGAAACTCAGGAAGAAAGAAATGCGAGATTTGATAAAATGACACCAAAAGAGAAAGCGGAAGCAATAATTGCTGAAGTATTTGAGTTTAGTGGTGAGGGATTTCTAACAGAGGAAGAAGAGAAAGAGTGCACATACGAATAATGATAAAAATTAATCACAGGATGTAAAAAATTCTGTGATTTTTTTATGAAAGGACTTATTATGAGAATTACTATAACAACCAATCTCGATAGTGCGGGTTCCAGTTTTAAGGAAAGACTTGGAAGCGTCAGTAAGGAAGAAATGTTTGACGAGATAGCATTTTATATGGAAAATGAAATGCGAAAAAGGTTTGACAGCGGAACAGATTATCAGGGAAATGCGTGGGCCTCTTTGAAAATCAGAAAAGGGAAACCGCTTAATGACACAGGAATGCTTAAAGGCTCTTTGGGGACAGCTGCGATAAAGGGAAACAGTATTTCAATATTCAGTAATTTAGTTTATGCAGGGATTCACGATAGAGGTGGAACTATAACGCCTAAGAATGCTAAAGTTCTGCATTTTAAAGTTGGCGGCACTGATTACTTTGCTAAATCGGTAACTATTCCTAAACGGCAGTTTAGTGGTATCAGTGATAAAAATAAAGAGGATTTGAAAAAAATTATTAATGATTATCTTGTTAGTAAGAAATTATTTTTATAAATTTATCTATTTGTTGCATTGATTTTTAAAGGGTTTGTAAAGGGGAGAGAATTTTCTCCCAGCTTTTAAAAATTCAAAAAGACGAGCTTTTAAAGGTGGGGTCAAAATTAACCCCAGTTAATACAGGATTTGGAATTAAAGAAACTATGCTACTAGAACTTGACTATTTGCCAATTAAAATTACTTGAAAAGAGCTGGATATGTAAAAATCGAAAAATCAATCGGCTCAAATTTCAGCCGATTTAGTCTCCACAGATTTGTGGAGATTTAACTGACCCAGATTTGGGTAGATTAAAATTACAATCCATACCAAAAGTAGAAATCTTTGTTGAAACTCTGGTAAATTCAGAAAGCTCAAATTTGAGCTCTCTAATTTTAATAGAAATTTTATAAAAAAGTTCTTGACTTTTCCGTACGTAAATGTTAATATTAGTTATCGTACGGAAGAGGTGAGAATATGGAAGAAAAAATTATGAAAAAAGTAAATTTTAATAAAGGAGGTGCAGGTGGATATACCCCAAGAATAACATTGAATAGTAAATGGGTTGAAGATATGGGTATAACTAGAGAAGATAATGAAATAGAGGTAAGATACAATAAAGAAACAAAAGAAATCATAATAAAAAAGGCGAAATAAAAAATCCTCTCTCTCGTAACGAAAAAGAGGATATATACATATAATGTATTCGCCAATACCATTATACTATATATTCTCTTAAAAAACAAATATTTTTAGGAGGAAATTTAATGGAAAACATTATGGATTTAGTAAAAATTGAAAGAGATAAAAATTACGGGTTGGTTGTCAGCAGTAGAGTTATTGCGAAAGGGTTAGGGAGAAGACACAAAAATGTTATAAGAGATTTGGAAAATATACTTGAAACCCCCGTAAATTCAGAGAACCCAAATTTGGGCTTTCTGATTTTCCCTAATGAATACAGGGTTTCTAATCAAAAGAGAAAATATAAAGAATATCTCTTAACCAAAGATGGATTTATTCTTTACATGTTCAACATTCAGGGGCATAACAAGTTTAAAATTTCATACATAAATGAGTTTAATAGAATGGAAAAAGCGTTAAATGAGAGAAAAGAAAATGAAACAAAAGTAATCCAAATTGAAGCACCCAAGAAATTAACATTTAGGGGAGAAATTGTTATTACATTGTCTCAGCTATCAGAGATTCTTGGAAAGGACAGGGAAACTATAGGAAGCAAACTGGAACACAAAAATGTAATATCAGGTAATGACTTGAGAGAGTTCAAGTCTGAGAATCAGGGGAAGAAATACATGTCCTGCTTGACAATACTGAACAAGGATGAGGCTGTTCAGGTTGCTGAAAGGATTAAAAATGTCAGCGAAGAAAGTAAACAAGAACTTATGAGATACTTCATTCCTGATATGGAGAGCATTAAGGACAGCAGACATTGGAGAAGAATAAAAGATATGCAGAGCGAGTTATGTGTATCTGGAAAGGTATTCTTTGCTGAAGTGAAGAAATTGGAAGAAAGTATTGAAAAACTTAAGGAATTAAAAATGCAAATTCTTGCATATATCCAATTTATGAATTATGACATTCACGAATTAGAGAAATAATTAAATTTTACAAAGGTCACGATTATTAATTTAGTCGTGATTTTTTATTATATAAATTTTTTGAGAAGAAAGGAGCAAAAGATGTCTTTTGTACTATTTAAAGCTGGGGATTACGGCAATAAGGGCAAATGGGATAATAAGCATTTGGCTAGTCTTGTCAATAATAAGAAAGAGCTGGATATAATCCCTTATCATACAAGCGAGTTTACAAAACTTGGAGTATTGAGAAATGAAATTCCGGTTATTGGGAAGTTCAAAGATATAAATATTAAAGGCGATGAGATAGTTGCTGATAATGTTGAAATCTTTGACAGAAAAGAATTTAAGAACCGTAAGGTCGACAGGCTTTCTGTTGAGATTGAAAATGGGGAGATAACTCGTGTTGGTGCACTTCCTGTTGGGGTTGAACCTGCTGTCAGCAATAGCGGAAGTTTTGCCGATGGAGAGTTTTCTCAAGGATTTGAGATGGATTGGATTAATCAAAATAATATAATTGAATTTAGCAACGGTGGAAGTGCCGAAGGTAAAAATAATAATGGAGGGAAAAACGGAATGAATTTTGAAGAATTTTTGAAAAAATTGTTGGAAGCTGGAAGCGAAGACAAGATAAAAGCGGTCAATGAAGTATTGAAAACCTTGTCTGAAGAAGAATTGAAAAAAGTTGAGATTCCAAAAGACAAAGGGTCTGATAAAACTGAAGACGAAATTAGAGCGGAAGTTAAAAAAGAGTTTGCAAGGGAGCAGGAAATAAGAGAATTTATGTTGAAAAACTCCAATAAAATAACACCTGCCTTGAAAAAATTAGGTATTGAAGAATTTGTTAAACAATCTTTTGAAAATAATGACGGCATTATTGAATTTTCTGTAAACGGCAATAATCAATCAGTTAAGTCGAGCGATATTTTATCTAAACTTTTTGAAAACTTGCCAAGTTTTGGTGGGCATAAGCCGCTGGAGTTTAGCAGCGATGATGACGAAGTTTCAAGACAGCAGCAAATGATAGTTGATGAAATAGCGGGATACAAAGCTAGAAATAATATTAAATAAGGAGTGGTGGATGTGAAAAATAGAGTTAAATTTTATGGTGAAGATAAGAAAAAAGATATTGTGCTAAATGAGTTTTTTCCAAGAAAAACGGTTACATTGGCACAAGGTGAAGTTATAAAATACGGTCAGGCATTAGTTTATGATACAACTACTGGGAAATATAAGAAATATGATTCCAGCACACCTGGAGGTAAGTTGCCAAAAACTTTTTATGTCGGTGCGGATGAAGATGTGGATGCGACAACTGAAGATGTTAAGATTCAAGTTGTAAGAGCTAGTGATATTGATGGAAAACTTGTTGTTGGAGTGACCGATACAGATTATGCGGCACTTGATAACCTGGATAAATACGGAATAAATGTAAGATTTGATAATATTGAAGCAAAATAACAGAGGAGATGATTATAGATGTTAAACGATATACAATTAAAATTAATGGCTTTATATGCGGTTGTAGAGCCGAAGGTGCAGACGCACTATCTGGACAGATTTGGAAATGCAAATCCTGAATATATGAGCGACAATGAAACTATTCTTTTAAAAGATTTGAATGATTACTTGGTTGAAGCAAGTATTATTGAGCGTGGGAGCGAGATTCCTTTCATAAAGGTAAATGGTATGGAAAGTATGGCAATTACGCCTGATATTGTGGCCGCTTCTTATGAATTAAAACCTATTATGAATGGAGGAACTGCTACCTTTATTAATGGTCAAATGGTTGATCCGCAAAAATATCAGGAAGACAGATTGCTTTTAAAATTGAAAAATGCGATGTTGAAAACTAAGGAAAAAATGGCTGCTAATGCTTTCTTGCAAGGGAAATATGTTCAAGCAAATTCTCAAACTGAAATTGATTTTAAATTCAATAATCCAATTGCAAAAGATGCCAAGAAAATTAATAACTGGGTTACTTTTTTCTTTGACATAATTGATGACTATGAGAAAAAAAATGGAGTAATGCCGGACAGAATTGAATTAGGGAGAACTTTATTTGATAAGTTAATCAAAAACAATGAATTTATTGAAGTTGCAAAAGCCTATTCCAATTCAATTGGATTATCTGCTGATGAAAAACAAGTTTATTTAGACTTGCTAGGACAAAGAATTTCTAAGTTGAGAACTGCTCAAGACTTTAATGGCAGAGATATTGCAACTGACAATATGATTTATTTATCAAATGACAATGCCTTAGTTCCTGTATTTGCGGCACTTGAAGCGGTGGATGCAACAGGAAAACCTTTTGTATTTGTTGGACAGGAAATTCTGGATGAAACAGCTGCCAATAAAGAGACTGCAAGAGCTAAAATGTTCTGCAAATCAGCATTTGCTCCAGTAGTTGCTATTAAAGATTTTATTGTCAGATATGAAATTTCTAATGTGGACAGCATCGCCATTGTTCCCAACTCAAAATAGGAAGTGATT
Source organism: Leptotrichia sp. oral taxon 218 (assembly GCF_018128225.1). NCBI lineage: Bacteria > Fusobacteriati > Fusobacteriota > Fusobacteriia > Fusobacteriales > Leptotrichiaceae > Leptotrichia > Leptotrichia sp. oral taxon 218. Next base: position 354,279 of record NZ_CP072377.1, read on the forward strand.
GATTATGCTGGAAAAGGTGGGAGGGACTTCTGAAAATGGAGCTGCTCCTGAACTTGATGAAAAGTTGTTAGAAAAAATATCCTATATTCCTAAAGTCGTATCTATTGAAGTTTGCAGATATTCCAAAAGGACGGCTCAAGAATTTATTGATTATATAAATAATCAGCTTGTCCCGGATTGTAAAATTTTTGTAACGATTTTTATAGGTGATGAGAAATATAAATTTTTGGATTCCGAAACAAAAAGAGTATTAAATGAGCTTTATGTGGCTTGGAAAATATATGAAAGCCTAGAGAAAGAAAAAATTTCAGAAGATAAGAGAGATACACTCTATAAGCTACTGGAAAGTTTGAAAGGAAGTTCTGAAGATAGCAGCGGTTCAAGTCTTTTGAACGACAATAGATACGGACGGATTTATAGATTTTAGGAGCTGATGTGATGTTTGACATAGTATTTAAAAAATTTAAGGAAGAGCTGGAAAAAGATTATCCTGATTATGCGTTTTATATAACAGATGACTTGGAAGCCGAGGATTTTGTGATAAATTCAGTAATTTGTGAAATAAACGGAATTACTGTGAAAAATGCTAAAGAATACAGTGCAATACTGAATTTTTATATTATAAAGCCTAAAGTGCAGGATGACTTGGGGAACTTTATTTTGCAGGCGCTGGATATTCAAAAGAAAATACAAAATTTAGATGAGAACAAGAGAATATTCTTTTCTGAAAAAATGAGTTTACAATTTGGAGAACTGAAATCGGTAGAAGCAAAAGAAACTTTGAGGATATGTCTTATAACTGGGACATTTGATACAAGTTTTCCAATAAAATATGCGATTGACAATATGAAGGAATATAGTCCAGCTAAGAATATATATTTAAGTAAAAGGAGTGATGAATAATGAACGGAAGTCCAAAGTTTGTTTTGGAAATCGAAGAAAGAGCGGGAACTGCCATTGCCAGAAGTGAGCAAGGAGTCATAGGAGTAGTGCTGTTTGACAGTACAAAAGATGACAGGGATTACACTTTTAACAGCAGAGGGGATGTGCGACAGACAGACTGGAGTACTGAAAATTTTAACTTATTAAAAGATTTGGCATTTGTTGGAAGCCCTTATAAAGTTATTGTTAAAAGAGTAAAGGAAGATGAAAGGGAATCAATAAAAATAACAGATGTCTTAAGTGATTTGGAAAGCAGAGTTGACAGTATAGTTATACCAAGTGCAACAGAAAGCGAGACAGATAATTTAATAAGCTACGCTAAAAGTAGACATAACACAGAATTGGGAAAATTAGCACTGGATTTTGACCAGGCCCACTTTTTTGTATTTGTTGCTTCGGATAAAGTGCCAGACCATCACGCAGTGGTAAATTGCGGCATAACAGGAGCAACTGTGAATGGCCATTCATACAGTGATAAAGAATTTGCACTCGCTATTGCTAGTATGGAAGCGGGATGTCCTATTTCAAGAAGTATTACAAATATGAAAATGGGATTCTTGGAAAAATGTGATGTTCCAGCAGAACCAGGTAAAATAACTAAACAAGGAAAAATAGCAGTCAATGTGCAAAAAGATGACAGCGGAATCAGCTATTATGTGATTAATCGTGGAGTTACTTCGTTTATAACGCCTGATACTACTAGACAGCGTAGATTCAGCAAGGTTAAAGTCGTAAGAAGTTTATTCACAATAATTGAGGATTTGAAAAAATCTTGGAATGACTATAAAGGTGCAAGATTAAATGGATATTTAAATAAAATGGCTTTTCTAAATGCGGTCAATGCCTACACACAAAGTCTTATGAATCAAGGAATATTAGACCCCAATTATTCAAATTCTTTTGATATTGATGTGGAGCGGCACAAATTATATTTGATGACAGAAAAAGGTATATCGAAGGAAGAAGTGGATAAAATGAGTGAAGCTAAACTTCGTAGAATCAATACTGTTGATGTAGTTTATGCAAGATGTGATGAATTAATGCCGCTTGACTGTATGGAAGACTTTTTTGGAAAAGCTATAATTCAAAGTTAGGAAAGGAATGATAAGGAATGGATATATTTAAGGCAAATCAGGTAATCTCTGGCTCACATGGAACACTTATGATTGATGGGGAAGTATTTGCGGAAGTATCTGAAGTGAAAATAGAGACTAAAATAGAGAGAAAAGAAGTTTGGCTTCCTGGTGGGCAGAAAGGTGAAAAGATTGTCGGTGCTAGTGGGGAGGGCACTATTAAAAGATATAAGTTAAATTCAAACTGGTTTAAGAAATTTACAAAATTGGCTAAGGGGAATGAAGTGTATTTTGAATTATATTTCCAAGTTGACGACCCTGATGTTGCAGGTGCTGAAGCAATTAGAATTACTGACTGCTGGAATAAGGACGGGTTTTCTATAGAAGCTAAGCGTGGGGAAGAAATGGACGAAGAATTGAAAATCGGTTATCTTCCAATAAATCTTAAAGCTGTTGAGTTAATTTAGAAAGAAAGGAGTAAGTTATGGATTTAAAGGAATTATTGAAAAGGCGTGAGGAAGCGAATAAAATTCGTGAAGAAAAATCATTGGTAGAATTTACTTTAGAAAGCTATAAAGATACTGTCTTTAAATTAAAAGTTCCTGACTTTAAAGCCTTTATAGAACTTTGCAGTAAAATTGGAATTACGGATTTTACTATTTCAAAAAAAGAAATAGAACGAATATTTGCCGAAAAAATTACAAAATCAAATGCTGTTATTTGCGATTATTTATTTGATACTTTCGTGGAACCTAATTTTACAGATTTGGCAGGGGAACTGATGGTGGAACTAAAAGCACAAAGCAGAGCAGGGATTATTAAAAGTTTTTTTGCTGACAACGAAATTATGGAAATATTAATTTTAGTTATAAATAAACAGACCGCTCTTTTTGAAAGCAGTAAGAATCCAAATGTTGTAGAATTAAAAAAAAAATAAATCAAAATATTTTTGATTCTGAACTTAATGCAATTATTTACTATATGCAAAAGGGCTGGACACCTGCTGATTTTAATCAAATACATGACGGCTATATTTGGGATTATTACATAGCGGCTTATGAGATTTTACAGGAAAAAGAAAATGAGAGATTTTCCGAATACTCTAAAATGGGGGTGATGTTGTATGGCGGATAGTGGAAATGTCGTGGCTATGGAAGTCAAGGTTGACGGGATAGACGAAGCCATATCAAAATTCAGTTCACTTGCAAAAAGTTTCGGAGAATTGTCACAGGCGGCTGAAACGGGCTCAGCTAGTAATGAAAAATTAGGAGAAAGTTTATCAAAAGCGGCGGACAGTGCCAACTCTTCAGGAGAAAAAGTAAAAAAACTAGGGGATGACGCACAAAAGACCGCAACAGATACAGAAAAACTTTCCAGTAATTCTAAAAAGGCTTCTGATGATGTGAAAAAACTGGGGGACGAAGCGGGAAAAAGTGGAGAGCAAATCAAGAAAGTAAAACCTGCTGCCGAGGGAACAGGAAATTCACTGATGAAAGCTTTTGGTGGTAAAGTGGCTTCGCTTATAAGTGTGATAGGCGGAAAACTTAAATTTTTAATAGAACCTTTGAAAAAAATAGGAAGTCTTGGAAAAAAGGCTTTTTCTTTTTTGACTGGGGGTCTTGGTGGAAGTATGGGAAATTTTGCTGGCAAGTTAAAGGATATTGCGAAGGCATCGGCTGAAGCTGGTGCAAGTGGCGGCGGAGTAGGAGCATTAGGTTCTGCATTAAAAGGAATTGCTGGACTTGCAACAGGACCTGTTGGAGCAGCTGTTGTCGGGGTAGCTGCTCTTACTGCTGCAACTGCCGGGTTCGGTGTAAAAGCGGTACAAGCTTCAGGGGAATTCCAAAAGGGAATGAACATGGTTTACACGATGTTACCGAATGCTTCACAGCAAACTAAAGATAAATTAAGCAAAGATGTATTGGATTTATCAGAAAAATATGGGCAGTCGGCTAACAATATATCAAATTCAATGTATCAAGCTCTATCTGCTGGAGTTAAAGCTAATGATGTTAAGGGATTTTTGGATGTAGCACAACAAGCGACGATAGCGTCTGGATTAAATGATACATCGGTTGCTGTGGACGGTATAACTTCAGTTGTAAATGCTTTTGGAGAGAAGAATATAAGTGCAAAAAAAGCAAGTGATTTAATGTTTACAGCAGTAAGAAAAGGTAAAACTACCTTTCCAGAAATGGCTAGCAGTATTGCTCAAGTTTCCCCTGTAGCAAGTAGCTTAGGAGTACAGTTTAGTGATTTGACTGCTGTAGTAGCAACTATGACAGCAAAAGGAACACCTACAAGTGAGACAATGACACAAATGAAGGCTGCATTTAGTGAATTTTCAAAAGGTTCATCAACAGCTTCTAAAGAATTTAAAGCCGCAACAGGTAAATCGTTTAAAGATTTTATAGCACAAGGTGGAAATTTGCAAACTGCTATGCAGGCACTGGACCAACATGCACAAAAAAGTGGTAAGAATATTAATGAATTTTTTGGAAGTGTTGAAGCAGGGTCATTTGCCTTGTCGGTTACTGGAAAAAATGCTAAAGATTTTGCGGAAAATATGAAAGAAATGCAAAAATCTGATGGTGCAACTGAACAGGCATTTAAACAGATGAATCAAGGAATAGGTCCGACAATGGATCGAATAAAATCTTCTATGGGTAGAGGAATGATAGAGGCAGGACAAGCGATAACTCCAATGGCTACCCAAATGGTTCAAAGTTTTGAAGGGGCTCTTCCAGCAATAGGGACGGCTTTTTCGAGCATAGGACAGTCCTTTATGCCGTATATTAGCAGCTGGTCAGGTGTAATTAGTGGATTTTTCCAAACGATTCAAGCAAATGCAAGTCAATTTGGAGCAGCCTTTCAAGGGCTTGGGAGTGTATTAACTGCTATATTTTCTGGAATTGGAGCTGGAATATCAATATTAGGAGCTGTTTTTAATGCAGTTTTTGCAGTTATCATTAATCTTTTTGGAAGTTTTGCAAGTGCGGCAGGACTTGCAGGGGAACAAGGGCAAACTTTTTCTGCCACTATATCAGGTGCTTTTAGTACAATAGCTAGTGTAGTTGGGGGAGCTTTGCAATTTATAATGCCTCTTTTAGTTGGTTTGGCACAAATAATTGGTGGTGTACTTGGATTTGCTGTAAAAGGGATTATCAATACTTTCTTATTTTTTGGGAATGTCATTTCTAAAGTTGGCGGATTCTTTAAAAAGTTATTTGGAAAAGATGATGCACAAAAGGCTACTGAAGCGATAAATGAAGTTAAAAAGGGTATGGAGGACTTGAATAACGAAGCATCGAAACCCACTCAAAAACAGGTTGATATAAATGCTCAAATTAACACTCAAATGGCACAAATGGGAGCTAATGGTCAATTTGCGGGTATGCAGATGCCACAAATGCCGCAGCAGCAACCCTTGGCAAATACACAATCGCAGACAGTAAAACTTGATCCGACAGCTAAAGTTTCAATCGACCCTGCTTCGCTTGCAAATACCCAAATGAAAATAGACCCAAGCGCATTCAATGAAATGCAGATGAAAGTTGATCCTGGTTCATTTGCGAATACTCAAATGAAAATAGATCCTGCGGCTTTTAATAATTTACAGCAAGCAGTAAAACAAGTGAGTGCAGATATAAAAGGAAATCCGCTTGATACTACTAGAAACAGTATTCTAGGAGAAATCAAAGGTCAGATTAGCGCATTGAAAGGTGAAATCGCTTCCACTAGAAGTGCAATTGTTGGGAAATTAGGAGAAGTTGTAGGAGCAGTAAGGGCTATTAAAATTAATGTTAATGTTCCAGCGGCTCCTAGCGGGGATGCGATAGCGAATAAAATTGCGGCAAGTTTGCAGAAAGGATAGGTTATGGGACTACTGGATTATAAAATATTTATTAAATTTGACGAGAATGTTGATTATAAGGAGCTGGAATTTTTAGGAAATAAATCATTTAACACAATGGATTTTTTATCCCAAAAACTTGGTGACAACAATTTCATTGAAAAAGCGAAAGGAATGTTAGCTAGTGGTTTGAATGATTTAAAAGGAAAAGTTGACAGTATAGCAGGTGGAAATGCCTTGTTTTCACAAATAAATAGTAAGATATCAGAATTAAAAGAATTTTATCTTTTTCCAGTTCCGCCTAGTGAGATGAAATTTAAAAGTATCGGTGGATGGGAAAGTATAGATACCGTAAATGGCATATTAAAACTTAAAAATAAGAAGAAATTACAGTCTCTAGCTTTTAGTTCTTTTATTCCGGAACAGAAATATAAATTTGCGGCACACCATTTGCTTGACCCGTTTACAACATTCCTGTTATTTAAATCACTGGAAATATCTGATAAGCCGATACGGGTTATTTTAGTAGGGAAATTAGGGAAAGGGACTCTTAGTTCCATTTTAAATCCTGTTGACTTGAATTTTCTTGCAACTGTGAATAAATTTGAGTGCAGTTTTGACGCTATCGGAACACTAAATTTTGATATTGAGTTTGAAGAGTTTCCAGAGTTTTCGGATATAGAAGAAGCTGGGGTGACTGAAGAAAAATTATTTTACAAGGTAAGTGGTAAAGATGAAAATAATAGTAACTGATCCGAACAGTAAAAGATATGATTTGACAAGCATTGTAAAAGATAATATTCAGTTGTCAAGCAGTATTGATAATATTACAGCACAGATGGAGTTTGAACTTGCCTACAATTATAGGGAAGATATGCCATATCACACAATTGATTTGGATAAAGGAGCTTATTTTGTGGAACTTTATGACAATATGGAAACTCTGATATTTCAAGGGATAATTCCTAAAATTAGTGTAAACAGCAAGGCTCCTAAATTTACAGCTTATGACCTAGCTTTTTATATTTCAAGAATATCTGAAATATTTCAATTTGATAATTTAGAAGCGGACAAATGTATAAAAAAGATGTTAAATGAATTTGATATGCCTGTTGGAACTATCGAACCCTGCATCGTGAAAATTGATGAATATTATTACAAGGAAAGTATCGCCGATATTATTAAAAAAATAATAGAAACTATAAAAGAAGATTACGAGGAAAATTGGTATTTTTATTTTGCAGATAATGCTTTTCATTTTGTTAAACGAAATAGCGACAAATATTTAGACGGTAAAATACAGCCCAAAGAATATAAAATTTCAATTGGTGATGGATTTGTAAATATTTTTAATTTTATAAAAGATCCTAATTATTCAGTAAGTTTTGAAAATATGAGAAATAGTGTCATTGTCGTAGATGGAGATGATGAAAAAATGAATAAAGTCGATACAGCGAGAGATGAAGAAAATATCAAAAAATATGGATTGCTACAATATATGGTTAAACAAGAGAAGAACAATCAAGATAAGTCAGCTAAAAAAGGTAGAGGAAAGACCAAAAGCAATAAAACTGATAAAAAAGAGGACGAGAAAAATAATAAAAAAGCTGAAAAAACTAGGGTTAAAACTTCTAAACGAAATAAAGCAAGAGGTAAGAAGTAATGGCTAAAAACACAAAAAGGAATAAAAAAAGTAGCAAAAGTTCTAGTAAAAAAGATAATAAAGCTAATAAAAAATCTAGTAAAAGTGCAAAAAATAGTAAAAAATCGAAAAAGAAGCAAAAAGAGAAAAAACCTATAAAAGCTGTAAATGTTTTAAAAGAAAAAAATAAACTTGAGAAAACATTTACTTTGACAGTTCCTGGAGTACCAGTTTTAAGAGCAGGAGATTTGGTTAAGATTCCTAAAAATAGTACCGGTATTGCTGGAGTTTTTGAAGTTAAAAGTGTGAATCATAATTTTAGTCAAAAATACAGTTTTTACGGAATGGGGATATATTTTATGAGCTTAACTTTAAATTTAGTAGCAGAATTGGAAGAAAATGAAGGAGAAAGCGAGTGATTTTTATGGATAAAGAAATGTTGCAACCTGAAGAAGCAAAACATTCAGAACCTAATAAGGCATTTGATAATTTAGCTCGGATTTTAAGGAAAAATTTTGGCAATCCTGATTGGAATGGGCCTTTTTTGGGAAAAGTTGTAAAAGCACCTCCAAATTTAGAAGTTCAAATTGATGAAAGAATAATATTAAAGGCGGATAGAATTGTTGTAGCTTTTGAAAAAGTAGCAGGATATACCAGAGAATTTGAAGTTGAAGGGAATATTGAAATAAATGTGACTGATAGTGAGAACACGGATTCTGGCGGAAACACACATAATAAAATAGCAGCAAAAGGGACATATAAAGCTAGTGGAACAAATAAGTGGACTGATGAATTAAAAGTTGGAGATGAAGTTATCTTAAATGAATTTAAAAATCAGAAGAAATTTTATTTAGTAGACAAGGCTTATTATTATAATAAGGCAGGTGGATAAGATGTTACCTAATTCAGCGATTACAGCTCTTGATATATATTCTAGTACCAAAAATTTGGAATACGACAATTCTGAAGTTTATTTTGATTTGAAATGGGACTTTAAAAAAGGTGATTTTGTTTATGAAAAAGGAACCCCAGTTCTTTTAACAACAAAAAAGGAAATCGTTAAGCAATGGGTTATTAAATGTTTGATTGTTACTAAAAATGCTTGGAGAGTGTACTATAGGGATATATTTCCATTTGGCGTAGGAATTAACAAATACAAAGGCATAAATCCCCTGTATCAAGATTATGCTCAAAGTGAGATTAAAAGAGAGATAATATCTGCATTGAAAGAACACGATTATATAAAATCAATTATAAATTATTATTCTGAATTTAAAGAAGATAAACTAAGTTTTGAGTTCGATATAGTGTTAAAAGGCGGAGAAAAAGAAATGCTCAACATTTCTGAAACAATTGAATTTAAAGATTTTTAATTGGAAGAAGGTGAAGAAATGGTAACTAGAAAAGATGTAGATGTTTATGAAAATGACATAAACAGTTTAGTATCGGATATATTTAATGGTGAATTTATGATTAAGTATAGTGACACCGCTGGAAGTTTTACAGCAGATATTGTGAGAGCATTTTCAACAGAATTAATTGTGCAACAGAAATTATATGATGAAATGTCAAAAAATTACAGCGTTGATACAGCTGAAGGTATTTATCTTGATAGTATTTGTAAGGAAGACTATATTTTTAGGAAAAAAGCAACTACGGCGACTGGAACAGTTAGAATTTATGGGACAAGTGGTGCATTGATTCAAAAAGGAATGATAGTAGCAAGTAATAATTGCACATACACTATTGCTGAATCGAAAATAGTAGCATACAAAGAAACTGGAACAGTTGGATATAGTGAGGTTAATGTTGTTGCAAACATCGCTGGAAAAATTGGAAATTGCGGAATCGGAGAAATAAATAAATTCTCTGAAAGTTATGTCGGACTTGAAAAAGTAGAAAATCTTAATATTATTTCGGATGGAACAGATGAAGAGAATGACGCAGAATTACGCGAGAGAAGAAGAAAAATATTATCGGTCCCAAGTGTAAATTACAATACAAATATAATTAAAGAAATGATATTAAATAAATTTAAGAATGTGAAGAAATTAAGAGTAATTCCAAGATGGAATGGTAAAGGGACAGCTAAAATTATTGGAATTGGCGAAGCTGGACTGAAATTAAAAGACGAAGAGCTGAACAATATAAAAACATATTTGGATAATGAAATTATAACAGACGCGGAATTTACGGTAAAAACTATCAAAGAGAAAAGTATAAGTCTTACATTTGAAGCTATATTAAACAAAGAATACAATGAGCAAAGTGCGATTGAACTTACAAAAAATATTTTAAATCAAGTGTTTTTAGATAAATTGTTTGAAGAGAATAGAATTTATTATGCGGAAGTAATTGATAAGTTGTTAGAAATAAAAGCATTTAAGAAAATTTCAAATATAGATATTAATAACACTAAAGAGGATATTATATTGGAAGATGAAGATTTAATAAGTGTTTTAAATATAACGCTGAAAACTTTAGATTAATTTTAGGAGGAAAAATGAGCGGATTCACATTAGGGGCAAAAGCTAGAATATTGAATACACTGTTTGAAGGCAAAACATATTATGCTGGGCTTTTGACAGCAGTTACAACGGGAGAAAATGGAAAAGAAAATGCTACAGAGCTTGTTTCAGCTTCGTATACAAGAAGGGCTATAAATTTCGGGTCAACAACATCGAATGAAACAAGTAACTTGGCTTCAGTAAAATTTCCTGAAGCAAGGGAAGACTGGGGGCGTGTAATAGGAATTGGAATTTATGATTCGATAACTGGTGGAAATTTAATAAATTATGCTACTTTTGACGCAAGAGATGAGGTTATAATTTATGCTTTAATGCAATATGAAATAGCCAAAAATTTTTATGTGATTGGATTTAGAAACTAATGGCAAAAAATGTACACCAGAAGTCAGTTGAATATATAAAAGATAATTTTAATATAAGCGAATTATCAAATTTTTATGTAAAAGATTTCATAAATGATGGTAGAAATAATGATTTTGCTTTAATCAAAAGCAATCCTAAAGTAGCAAATTTTGTGAAACATACGAATAAATTATCTGAAATGACAGTATCAGAATTATTAAATTATAAAGTGAGTGATTTTTCATTTTTCGTTGGATTGGATGATTATGTAAACTTTACACAAAAAATTACTGAAAAAAAGTTCCCGTTAATTTTTTCATACGACAATGATTATGCTGATGTTATATACAATCTTGCTAAAAATGATTACTACAACAGTATGATAAATTCTCTTCCGGGAATATTCAGAAATTCAAATCTTATACAAGATGTATTTCATTTTGCGGATCTTCAATTAAAATCACTGGAATTTATAATTGGAACATTAGTAAAAAACAGAAGATTTATAACGGCAAGAAATGAAGTTTTAGAAGATTTTGAAGAACATTATAAATTAATATCAAGTAAAAATTTATCAACAATTTTTAAAATAAACAGAATCATTTCCAAACGTATTTTAAGGCGTGCAACCACTTTACAGAATTTCAAAGATACAATGGAACTATATTTTATCTATAACGACAATGTAACAATAACGAATGATAAAAATAATTTTCAGTACATTGTAGATTTTCGTTCTAGCCCTGTAGACAAAGAATATTTAAATTACTGGCTGGAATTGATTTATGAAGTTATACCAATCTGGTACGACATAAAAATTGTATATTAAATGAAGGGAGAAAAAATGAAACAAACAACACTAGATTTAATAAAAAATATAAATGAAAATACCTTTATACCTGCAACTACTCAAAATGAATTATTTGAACTGTTTCAATTAGATACAGTCGCTGATTTAAGAAAAGTTTCAAGAAATTTTATGAAAGTGTATGAACTTTTGGAACATTTCGATAATCAGACTTCAAACGCCACGAAAGAAAAAGAGGGTATTGTAAAATTCGGCACAGAAACAGGAAATGCGATAGATGCAGAAACTTGGAAACAAGCAATAGGACAATCTTTAGGTGGATATGTAAGTAAAGTTGAAAACAAAGAAGCTGGGAAATGGTACATAAATGATTTAACAGATGGGAAAATATATAAATGTATACAGACTCATACAAGTACGAGTTTTGATATTACTAAATTTGTGGATATTACGAATGTTGGACTTTCGGACAAATTAGAAAATTTATACGAAACATATTCAATTAATGTTGGAAACAATGTAGCAATTGCTCAAGTTTTTGAAACAAAGATTAAAATACCTTCAAAACCTTTTAAATTCTTTTGCACAGTCGTGACAGGAAATAACTATTTAGTTGATTTAAACAAAGCTCATCAATATGCAAGTAGCGAGATAATTATAAATTTTGGAATGTCTCAAAAAGGATTTTTGCAATACTCTATAGCTAAAAATTCTTCTGTTATAGATGGAAGAACGATTTATGTTATGTTTGTATTTTAAACACTTGTATTCCAGCCGAACTGACCGAGGGTAAATTATCTATATTTTTATTATCTTGCATAAATATATGCATAATTATCGTCGAGAGCTGTATTCTTAGAAATTTTAAAATAATAATAACTGTTATCTTCATAAAAATAATTTAAGTCATTTTCACCAGCAACAAGAGTATAGTTAGTCTTTTTAATATCATATTCATATGTCACCCAATGTAAATTTGGATCATCGATGCCCATGCTTGAAACGACCTTCAATTTCTTGCATTTTTTCGAAATTGGAATTATAAAATTATTTCTCGAAAAAGAAAATAAAAGACCGTGGAAAACCAATTGCCAGTTTTCGGACAAATTTTCTAGTCTATAATATTATTGACTAATATTATAGAGGAGATGATAAAAAAATGAAATTGCAAGAATTGAAAGGAAGAAATGCAGAAATTTATTGGGAGTATCTAAACAGCTGTATAGCGAAAAATGAGGCAACTAAAAACACGACTTATAAGACATATCTTAACAATATGAAACAGTTTGTTGAGTATTTGAAAGTATATGAGAATAATCGTTATTTGCTGAGTAAAGATACACTAAAGTTTATTGTGAGTATTTTAGAGAGATATATCAGATATTGTAGAGAGATGAAAGGCAACAATGCTAGAACGATTAATAACAAAATCACGGCAATTAGTAGCTTTTATATTTGGGCAGTTAAGCGTGATTTAATAACAACACATCCGTTTAGGGACAAATTAGATCGCTTGAAAGTTACAGATGTAGAAAAACGGAGAAATAGTTATTATTTGAGTAATAAGGAAATAATAGAGATTAATATCAAAATGGAAATGGACAAACGGTATGATTTGCAAGACAGGATTGTATTTAACTTGATTATTGATACAGCTTGTAGGATTTCGGCATTGCAATCAATTAAAATTGATAACATTGATTTAGAGAGTGGAATAATATTCGGAATAGTAGAAAAGGAACAAAAGATTGTAGAGTTTGCAATATTCGAGGAAACGACGGAATTGATAAGGGAGTGGTTGAGATGTAGAAATGACAATGTAGAATACTTGCTTATTACTAAATATAACGGAGTATTTAAGCAGATGAGCAAGTCAACGATAAGAGACAGAGTGAGAAAAATTGGAAAACTTGTAGGAATAGAAAATCTATATCCACACTCGTTAAGAAAACAACTGCTAGAGATAGAAGAATAAAACTGTTAGAAATTCGTAAAAAAGCGGGATTTTAACAATAAAAAGTAGAGAAATTTATGAATTTATACAGAATTTTGAAAAATATTTATTGATTTTATTGACTTTATGCATACTTTAGATTTTAGTAATTTAATAAAAAATGTATGTAAGCATTAACTAAAATCATCTCAAAGTCTTTAAAAATCAGTATTTGTATTTTTAAATTTCGTGCAAATTCATAAGTTAGCACAGAATTAAATTTGAAAGGAGAAATAAAAAAATGGAAGGATTCAGAGTATATTTATACGATAAAAATGGGAATATAATAGGAATATTTTTAGCACCATCTCAAAAAAAATTTGAGGCTGATAAATTGAAATATTGTAGTGAATATAGAGAAGGGGAAAATTTTATATCCTACACGGAAATTAAAAATCCAATCTTGGATAAAAAAACTGGGGAACTTAGAGAAATGACTATTTCAGAACAAGTTCAAGCAGGAATATTAATTTTATCAGATGGACAGTATTTAGAGGGTGAAGAAATAAAAACTGTTACAAAACCAAATGAGTGGAGTGTATGGGACGAAGACTCTCACGCTTGGAAAGTTGACAATGATTTGTTAAACAAAAAATTAGAAGAGTTAAGGGAAAAAGCGTTGAAAGACTTAGCTGAAGCTAAATCGAACTTTTTAAATCAGCCGCTTGAAATAGAAAAAAATGACAAAAAATATACATTTGAGAACAACGAAAGAAATAGAAACAGTTTATCGTTAAAAATGTCGCTAATGTGGACTTTAGAACAAGATAAAATTGAAAAAGTAAAAGTTTTAAATGATAAGAAAATGGTTGAATTTATCGGGTTGAATAGAACTGAATTAAAAGTTTTGGCTAAAAAAATGCAAGATATTTTAGAAATAGCCGATGTTGCCGAACAAATGGCAGTAGTTGGAATCAGTAGATATAATGTCGAACAAATGTTAGAGTTAAATGTAAGTGATTTTTTTCAAAATTAATTAAGAGGAGTGATGTAAATGAATAGATTTAACAAATTTTTAGATTATATCTTTAAAGTTGAAGGCGGTTATACTAATGATAAAAATGATAAAGGTGGAGCAACAAATTTTGGAATAACACACGAAGACGCTAAAACGTATCTAGGGTATACAGGAGATATGAGAAAATTTAAAAAATCAGATGCCGAGAAAATTTATGAAAAAATATACTACAAGGGGAATCATCTTGACAAAATAGTAAGTGATAAAATAGCTCTTTCAATTTTTGACTGGATTGTAAATAGTGGAAAAACAGGAAAGAAGAAAGCTCAGATTGTAGCAAATAAATTTGGTTCAAATTTAACTGTAGATGGAATAATTGGACCAAAGACAGTTGAAGCTATTAATAAAATAAATCCTGAAACTTTTTTGAAAGAATATCATGAAATGCAAAGAAATTTTTATAAATATTTAGTAAGTAAGGATAAAACACAACAAGATTTTTTGGTTGGATGGTTGAATCGTGTTGATAGAAAAGAAAAATATTTAAAGGAGATGATATAAATGAAAGTAATATTGAATGTAGGACATGGTGGAGTGAAAAGAGATCCAGGGGCATGTGGAAATGGTTTTGAGGAACACGCTTGGAATAAGGATTTTGTGAATAATTATATTGTTCCTGAGTGCAAAGAGCAAGGTGTAGATTATGTTGTAGTATATCAAGACTATTATTCTACATTAGCAAAGAAAATCAATAGTATAGCAAATCAAGGAGATGTGACGTTATCATTTCATCTTAACGCTGCAGGGGAAAATGCAACAGGAGCAGAAATGCTGTACTGGCACAGTTCAAAAAAAAGTAAAGAATTGGCAGAATATTTGCAAGAAGCAAACTTAGAAGCAACGCATTTAAGAAATAGAGGAATAAAAGCACGCGATTATGATGACAGAGGAGCAAATCTTTTAAGAAAAACTTCAACGCCTTGCGTTATTGTTGAAAGTGGATTTATCACAAATAAAAATGATATGGAAATATTGGAAGCAGCAAAAAAAGAACTAGCAAAATACTATGTAGCGGCAGTAAAGAATTATTGGAAAAATAATTAAAAAAGGCTTCGTTGCGAGCCGTATGAGAACGTTAAAAAAGTTTTTGGATTTAATTGTCGCTTGGTAAGACAAAATTGATTGTAGGGCTTGCCAGGCGGCTTAGAATTGATATTAAGAAAAATAAGGAAAAGGGAGCGATAAAAATGAACGATTATAAATCAAGATTAAGAAAAGAACTGGAAGATTTGAATTTTAAAATTGAAAAATTAAATAACTTCATTGAAAAAAATGATATTTTTAAAACAATAGATTTGGAAGAACAAGAATTGTTAAAAGAACAAAGGGAAATAATGAATAAATATGCAAATATTTTAAGAAAAAGAATAAAATAGGAGATGATGAAATGGATAAATTAGCAGCAAAAATATATTTGACAGGTAAAATTTTAGAATTAGGAAAGACTTTAATCTATAAAACAGAAATAGTTGCCAAAGGAAAAGCTGGAGCAGAAAAGTTTAAGCAGGTGTATGAAGGTTTTTGGGATAAGCTGGAAGATCTGTTAAAAAAAGAAAAATCAATTGACAGAAAATGGATTCCTGACTTTGCAGAAGAAATTGGCGAAGAAGTTCTAACAGAAGTTTTAAAAGAAGCCAGAAAGACGTTTGACTTGAAAGTTATACTGCAACAAATTTTCGATGAGGAAAAAGCAGGGAATAAAAACATATTGTAGGAGCATAATCAATGATAGAGGATTTGAAGGTAATAATAGACAATCACGGACTTTTTCTGATATTGTTTTTCAGCGGGGTGCTGTTCGGAGTGGTTGCTCAAAAAATGATAGACAACCAGCCAGTAAAACCATATGTAAAAAGAATAGCTGTTGCTGGAATGACAATGGCTATTGCTCTATCTCTTAATAAGTTGGTGGGGCATTTCAATGCCGGATTCCTATACCCCTGGAGTCCTGTGCTGGGATTTTTTGGGGAAGCTGTAATGGAAATGATCAATCAGAAAAGATACGGAATCAGCAAAGGATTTTTGGAGCTAATGCTAGAAAAGTTCGGATTTGTCAAGAAGAAGGATGATAAAGATGAAAATATATCACAGAAGTAGGAAGTTTGCAATCGTAATGTTTGCACTGATATTTTTAAATTCAGCAATCACGCTAAAATTAAGAGGCTATCAAAGAAGACAGAATCTAAATTTATTACGGAACGAGT
Source organism: Leptotrichia sp. oral taxon 218 (assembly GCF_018128225.1). Lineage (NCBI taxonomy): Bacteria > Fusobacteriati > Fusobacteriota > Fusobacteriia > Fusobacteriales > Leptotrichiaceae > Leptotrichia > Leptotrichia sp. oral taxon 218. The sequence continues at coordinate 370,682 of NZ_CP072377.1, forward strand.
TGAAGAGTGAAAGCAAAAAAGAAATATTTGATTCAATAGAAGAAAAGTCGAAAACGGAAGATTTAATACTTCTGATAAGTACAAACTTTGTCGCTTTAATGATAACTGTTGGATTCGACAGATTCGGAGTATTTGAAGAAAGTGATGAAACTGTAAAGAAAAATAAGAAAAAATTTGTGGAATTGTTTTTGTAAATTTCAGGGCAAAAAAAATCTGGATAAGAGAAAAAAAACTAGAATTATTAGCACTATATGTTGTGGTAAAAGTATATCAGAAAAGCACAACATATAGTGTATTTTTGTTACATACCTGTTGCATATGTATCAATTTTGTGGTGTTTTTTAGGGTATTATTTTTATAAGGAATATATAGGAAACCCATTAAAAAGGCAAAATTTTCATAAAAATAAGTTTTTTTAACTTTTTATTGAAAAAGTAAAAATTTTATTTTTTTGCAATAAAAAAATTGGCAGTTTTTAACTACCAATTCTTTTTTATTTTAATTATTTAACATCTAAACTTACTTTAACTCCAGCTCTTAATTCGTTGTTTTCAACTGTATTTTTCTTTTCGCTACCGTTCCAGTATTCACCTTTATCAGTTAATTTATGAACTGGAGAATATCTTACGCTAGGATTAACAGTGATTGTTCCAACTGAAGTTTCAAATCCTTTTTTGTATCCAAATCCAGTCCATACTGTAAATTCGTTTTCGTATCCATCAGTTGCAGTATGTTTAGACCATTCATTTTCAGGTCTTACAAATGCATAGAATCCACCGAATGAAGGTGTGTCATAAGCTACACCTACTGTATAGTCAAGTCTAACATTTGATTTGTTGTTTTTTCCACTAGCATCTCTTAAGTAGTGATCTAAAGCTACATCGTAACTAATTGTTCCAAAGTTACCATCCAAAAGTTTTCCGTCAGTTCCTAATGATAAGTTAGCTCCCCAACCATTTTTAGCTCCATCGTTTCCACTTCTGTAATATCTGTTATCTTGGTTACCACTTTGTCTTTGTCCAAAGTAAACAGCTTCTAAAGTTGTTTTTATGTTTTGTCCCAATACATTCATTCCAAAAGTTGGTCCGAAATAAAGTTCATTTGATTCTCCATTTGTTTTTGTGTGTTTTTTACCATCTTTATTTGTCCAGTGTCTAACACCTAATTTAGTAGTTGTGTCTAAATCTCCCCATTTAATATCTTTAGATAAATTTCCATCTACTAAATCTGTTGATTGTAGGTAATGATTTCTTTTACCGTTTTCGAATTCTCCAAATACTTCGTGTCTATATAAAAGGTTAGCGTTTAATCCACCTTCATCATTTAATCCTAAAGTTGTTCCAACTTCAGTTCTTGATTTTACTCCTTCAATATTTTTTTTCTTAAATCCTGCATTTCCAATGTGGTTAGCTTTGTCTCCATATTGGTCATTATATTTTACTCTAAAATCTTGATCAAAGTAAAAATTTTTTACAACATCTTGGCTAGTTTCTGCAAAAGATACAGTTGCTAACATAAATGCTAATAATCCTAATAATTTTTTCATAATCTTTTCCTCCTAAAAATCTAAAAACTTAATCTAATAATTTAGTATTATTTTACCATAACTAGCTTTTTTTGTAAAGTGTTTTCAAAAAAATTTCTTTTTATAAAGAAATTAATAAAAAAGAACTAGACATTTTCCAGTTCCTTTTTATTTATGATGACTTTGACAAATCAATTATTTAGTAATAGTTGCAACTACTCCTGAAGCTACTGTTCTTCCACCTTCTCTAATCGCAAATCTTAATCCTTCTTCCATTGCAATTGGGTGAATCAATTCTACTGTCATTTCAATGTTATCTCCAGGCATTACCATTTCTACACCTTCTGGTAAGTTTACTTCTCCTGTAATATCAGTTGTTCTGAAATAGAATTGTGGTTTGTATCCTGTAAAGAATGGAGTATGTCTTCCTCCTTCATCTTTTGTCAATACATATACTTCTGATTTAAATCCTGTATGTGGAGTGATTGTTCCTGGTTTAGCAAGTACTTGTCCTCTTTCAACTTCTTCTTTCTTAGTTCCTCTTAATAATGCTCCTATATTATCTCCAGCTTGTCCTGAATCTAATAATTTTCTGAACATTTCTACTCCTGTTACTGTAGTTTTTGAAGTTGGTTTAATTCCTACGATTTCTACTTCTTCCCCAACTTTTACTACTCCTCTTTCTACTCTTCCTGTTACTACTGTCCCTCTTCCTGTAATTGTGAATACATCTTCAATTGGCATAAGGAATGGTTGGTCAATAGGTCTTTCTGGTGTTGGGATATATTCATCCACTGCATCCATCAATTCCATGATTGCATCTACCCATTTTTGTTCTCCATTTAATGCTCCTAATGAAGACCCTTTAATTACTGGTACATCGTCTCCAGGGAATCCATATTCATTTAATAATTCTCTTACTTCCATTTCTACTAATTCTAATAATTCTTCGTCGTCTACCATATCTACTTTATTCAAGTATACTACGATATAAGGTACTCCTACTTGTCTTGCTAGCAAGATGTGTTCTCTTGTTTGAGGCATTGGACCGTCAGCTGCTGATACTACTAGGATAGCACCATCCATTTGAGCTGCTCCTGTGATCATGTTTTTTACATAATCCGCATGTCCTGGACAATCTACATGAGCGTAGTGTCTTTTTGCAGTTTCATACTCAATGTGAGCTGTGTTAATTGTAATTCCTCTTTCTCTTTCTTCAGGAGCTTGGTCAATGTTTTCAAAATCAACTTTTTCAGCTAATCCTTTTTCAGATAATACTTTTGAAATTGCTGCTGTTGTTGTTGTTTTTCCGTGGTCAACGTGACCAATTGTTCCTATGTTTACATGTGGTTTACTTCTCTCGAATTTAGCTTTTGCCATCTTTCTCTTTTTCCTCCATATTTTTTTATTTCTTATCTTAATATTAGCATATTTATAAAAAAAATGCAAGTATGATAAATAATTTTTTCAAAAAAAATTTCTAAGAATTTAATAAAAAAAATAAAAAAGGAGAAAAATATTTTCTCCTAAAATTTTATTTTAATTTCCAAGTTGATGGTGAAAATAATATTAACATTGGAAAAATTTCAAGTCTTCCAGCTAACATTGCAAAACTTAACAGAATTTTTGAAAAATTATTTAAGTCGGCGAAGCTGTATGCGGGACCTACTTTTCCGAGTCCTGGACCTATGTTATTAAAAGTTGCAGCAACCGCACTGAATGCTGTTAAAAAATCGTCTGTGGAAAATGAAATTAGTAAAAGTATTGCCATAAAAACTATTGCGTAGACGACAAAATATACTGCTATGCTATTTTGCATCTTCAAACTTACAGGTTTGTCTTCGTAAGAGATTGAAATAACACGATTTGGACTTATCATTTGTCTTATTTCTGCAAAATGTATTTTTATCATTAAAATTACTCTGGAAATTTTTAGTCCACCTGCAGTAGAACCAGCACATGCACCAAAAAACATTAAAATTAGTAAAATTACTTGTGAGAAAAGTGGCCATTTTCCAAAATCTGCTGTTGAATAACCTGTTGTTGTCATCACGGAAGATACGGAAAAAAGTACATCTCTTATACAATGTAATATTGAACTATATGATTTTGAAATATTTGCAACTATTAATACAATTGAAATAAATACAATTAGTAAATAATATTTTAGTTCTTCGTTGTTTAGCGCTTCTTTTACTTTTCCAATTAAAATGAAATAATAGACATTGAAGTTCACTCCAAAAACTAACATTCCGATTGACAGTACAATATCAATATAAGCACTGTGGTACGGCAGAATACTTCCGTTTCTTACTCCAAAACCACCTGTTCCAGCCGTTCCAAATGCTAGTAAACTTGCTTCAAATAAGTTTAAACCTCCAAATAGAAGTAAAATTATTAAAACTATTGTCATAACTGTATATATTTTGTATAACACTCTTGCAGTAGAAGATAATTTTGAAACTATTTTTCCAAATGTTGGTCCTGGAACTTCAGCTTTCATTACATATACAGAAGTTGGAGAATATTTTGGCAAAATTGCAAGTGCTAAAACTAGAACTCCCATTCCACCAACAAAGTGAGTAAAACTTCGCCAAAATAAATTTGAGTGGCTAATTTTTGTTAAATCTGGAATTATACTAGAACCTGTTGTTGTAAATCCGCTGACTACCTCAAAAAAAGCATCAACAAATGATGGAATTTCCTTTGAAATTACAAATGGAAGCGCTCCGAAAGCTGACATAAAAATCCAAGATAAGGAAACGATTACAAAACCTTCTCTTCCTTGAATATTTTTATCTGCTGGAACTTTTATCGACATCAGAAAGCCAACTGCTAAAAGTAGTAAAATAACTATTCCGTATGACATTTTATGTAAAATATCCTCTTTATACAAAAAACTTATAATTAGTGGCAAAAGCATTAACCCAGCTTCCAGTATCAAAATTTTTCCAATTACAAAACTTATCATTTTTTTGTTCATTTCCTTGCTCCTTGTAATTAATTTATTATTAAGTATTTATTTTAAGACAATTCCTTCGAAATCATCTATTGGAGTTGTCGTTATGATAATTACATAATCTCCAATTTCAATTGTGTCGTTTCCACCTGGAAAAATTAAATTATCGTTTCTAAAAATACTTGCAATTATTACATTTGTTTGTAATTTTAAATCTTTTAGCGGAATTCCGACTATATGACTTTCTTTTTTTATCTCAAAAATAATAAGTTCTACTTTGTTGTCGCACAATCTGTGAAGAGTTTTCATTTTTGAACCTCTTGTGTTAATTCTGGCTCTGACTACTCTTATTATAATATCTGCAATAACTTTTTTTGGAATTACAGTTGCTCTCACTCCATAATCTTCAATTATTGGAAGAAGCAGAGTTCTATCTATTTTTGTAACTATTTTTGAATCTGTAAGTGATCTTGCAAACATTGATAAAACCATGTTTTCTTCATCACTTTCGCTCAGTATAACAACCGAATCAAATTTTTTAATACCTTCATCTATTAAAAATTTATGGTCTGTTTCATCTCCATAAATTGCGCAGACATTTGGATATGCTTGACTTAAATGTTCTAATTTTTCCATATCATTGTCAATAACTTTAACTTGTTTTTTTTCTTTTAAAAGAATATCTATCAAATAGTGTGAAATTGTTCCACCACCAATAATCATCGAAGAATTTACATATCGTTTGAATCCCATTTTTTTATAAAATTTTCTGACAGCTTCTGTCGGACCCATTACATAAATTATGTCATCTTTTAAAATTTGAAAATCTCCAGATGGGATAAATGCATCGTTTCCTCTTTCAACAATGCAAATTATAACTTTTTCATTTTGCTTAACTTCTAAATCTTTTAAATGCATGTCTTTTAAAAAACTATTTTCTTCAATTTTTAGCGAAATCATATTCGCTCTTTGCCAAAAAAAACTTTCCGCACTTAAGGCATTTGGGAAAAATAGTTTATTGGCTATATTTTTAGCTGACTCCATTTCTGGATTGACAATTAATGAAATTCCCAAGTCATCTCTGACAAATCTCAAATTTGAACCATATTCAGGATTTCTTACTCTTGCAATCGTATATTTTGCTCCCATTTTTCTTGCAATAACACAAGCCATTATATTTAGTTCGTCAGTTGGCGTTGTTGCGATAAAAATATCTGCTGAGTCAGCACCAGCTTCGAGAAGCGTTTCATATGAAGCGCCATTTCCTATGAAACCTGTTACATCATTTGTTTCAACTATTTTGTTTAATCTATCCTCTTCTTTTTCAACTACTATGACATCGTTTCCCACTTCAGATAATTCGCTGCAAAGGGATTCTCCAACGACACCTGCTCCAACTATAATTATTTTCATAGTTTTCTCACTTTCTTTTATTTAAAATAATAAATTTTTGAAATTATTATAACATATTTTTAGTATTTTTAGTATTTTTTAGTTTTATCAATTACAAACAATAATAAATTTTTTATTGTATTTTTTATGCTAAAAATAAAAAATTATTGTTTTAAATTTTTTGCAACTTCTTTTGCATAATAAGTTATTATTGCACTTGCTCCAGCTCTTTTCATTGAAAACATCTGTTCCATTACGACTTTTTCTTCGTCTATCCAGCCATTTTGTGCTGCAGCTTTTGTCATTGAATATTCTCCAGAAACGCTGTATGCAACAGTTGGAACATCAAAAGAGTCACTCACTTTTTTTAGCACATCAAGGTAGGCAAGTCCTGGTTTTACAATAATAATGTCCGCTCCTTGCTTCAAATCTTCAAAAACTTCGCCAGTAATGTCTTTGGTTCTTCTAAAGTCCATCTGATATGATTTTCTGTCGCCAAATTGTGGTGCTGAATCAGCTGCATCTCTAAAAGGACCATAAAATGCTGAAGAATATTTGACAGAATAAGCCATTATCGGTATATTTTCAAAATGATTTTGCTCCAAAACTTCTTTAATCTTTTCAATTCTTCCGTCCATCATATCTGATGGCGCTACAATATCAGCTCCAGCTTTTGCATAAGATAATGCAATTTTTCCAATAACTTCTATCGTTTCGTCGTTTTTCACATATCCGTTTTTATCCAAAATTCCACAATGACCGTGACTTGTGTACTCGCAGCAGCAAACATCACAAATTATCAAAAAATTGTCATAATTTTTTTTAATAAATTTTATTGCATTTTGAATGATGCCGTTTTCGTTGTAAGCCTGTGTTGCACATTCGTCTTTATGTTTTGGAATTCCAAAGAGCAAAATGGAATTTATTCCCAATTTTACAAGCTCATCTAACTCTTCTGAAACTCTGTCTATCGAATATCTGAAAATTCCTGGCATTGATGGAATTTCACTTTTGATATTTTCCCCTTCTTCAATAAAAATTGGATAAATCAAATCAGATTTTTCCAAATAAACATCTTTTACAAGATTTCTAATCATTTCGTTTTTTCTCAATTTTCTGTGTCTTTTAAACATTTTTTTCTCCATTTTTTAATTTTCTAAATTTTTAATTTTTTTAATTTTCAATTTTATTCAAAACTTTTTTTATTTCTTCTTTCATTGCTCGACTTCGTTTACAGTTTTTTCCATTTGTAGAAATTGAAATCTGAAACTCATCATTTTTTACAATTCCTGTAAACATTGCATTCATCGTAGTTTTTGAAGAAACATTGTTCACTAAAATATTATTTTTATCACAAATTAGTGCAATTTTTTCGTTCAAATTCTCATCGTTAGTCGCAGTTATCACTAAAAAATAATTTTTCACAATTTTTTCAATTTCATTTTGATTATTTTCCAAAGTCTTTTTTTCAAACTTTATATTTTTAATTTCCAAAATTTCACTTTTTTTTATTTCTTTTGACAAAACCGTAATATCCGTGCCATAATCAGCAATTTTTTTAATTTTTCTAGCAGCAACTTTTCCAGCGCCAATTACTAAAATCTTTTTGTTTTCTAAATTAATGCACATTGGAAAAAACATTTTATACCTTCTTTCTTTGCTTTATTTATTTTAATTTATTTTTTTCTTTAGTTTATTTTAAAAAATTTTTTTAATAAAAAATATATTGTTTATTTTACAACATCATAATTTTTTTGAATTAGTTTTTTTTTAATAAAAAACTTATTTTTCAAAGTTCTTTATTTCTCCGCCACCAATCAATTCATTTTTTAAATAAAATACGATATGTTGTCCTTGTGAGTTTTCATGCGTTTTTTCGTTAAATTTAAAATACAACTTTTCATTTTCAAAATATAGTTTTCCACTTAATCCTTTAGACGAAAATCTTGGTCTTGCAGTAAGTTCTCTGCAAAGAATTTTTTTTATTTCACAATGAAATTTGTAATTTATAATTTCAACTTTATCAATTAGGATTTCTTCAAAATCTCCGACGACAACTTCATTTGAAAAAGGTCTTATTTCCACAACAAAAAACGCTTTTCCCAAATTAAGTCCAAGTCCTCTTCGCTGTCCAACCGTGTAAAATTGGTAACCTAAATGTTTTCCAATTATTTTCCCGTTTTTATCCACAAAATTTCCTTCTTTGATTTCATTTCCCAAAACTTTTTTTAAATAAGGAATATAACCGTTTGGTGCAAAACAAATCCCTTGGCTGTCGGGTTTATCGTGAGTGTGAATCCCATTTTGCCTTGCAATTTCACGAACTTGTGGTTTTTCATATTCTGAGAGTGGAAATAAAAATCTTTTTACAACATCTTTGTCGAGTCGATAAAGCATATATGACTGATCTTTTCTATTGTTTTTATCCCACAAAAGCAGTCCATTCAAACTTTTTTTAGAATAATGTCCAGTTGAAATGTATTTTATTCCCATTTTATCGGCAAATTCCACAATTTTTTTTATTTTTACCCTTTCATCACAAATTACGCACGGCGACGGAGTTTTACCAGCATTATACATTTTTACAAAATAGTCCATCACTTCATTTTGAAATTCTTTTGTAACATTAATCACATAGTGGGGAATTCCAAGTTTGTAGCATGTGTATCTTGCATCGTTAATATCGTCCAGTGAACAACAAGTTTTTCCTGGATTTTCTGAAAGTTCATCAGGTAAATGTTTTAAAGTTACGCCAATTACTTCATATCCTTGCTGTTTTAACAAAAGCGCAGCAACAGAACTGTCAATTCCGCCACTCATTCCAACCACAACTTTTTCTTTTTTCATTTTTTCTTTTTTTGATTTTGCCTTTCTTAAAAATTTTATTTTTTATTTAATATTCATTATATTTTATCACAATATGAAAAAAATTCATAATTTTTTTATAAAATAGTATAAAAATACTTGTAATGCAAAAAACTAAGAAGAATTATTTTTTTATCAAAAAAATGAAAAAATTAAATTTTTATGGTATAATTTATCATATAAAAATTTAAAATTAAAAAAATAAAAAAAGAAAGAAGGTTTTAAATTATGAAAAAATTTATTTTAACAAAAAGATAGTAAGAAGTCGTAGGCTTTCTACAAGTGGGAGATGAATTGCTTTTTTTGTAAAAAAAATTGAAAAAAGGACATATCCATGATACAATTTTTATATAAAATATAAAAGAAAAATCATTAATAATAAAATTTCTAAAGAAATAATTAAAAATAATATTCAAAATCAAAAGGAGGTGTAATTTCATGAAATATAATTTAGCATTCAAATATAGAATTTATCCAAATAAAGATCAAGAATTGTTGATAAATAAGACTTTTGGATGTGTTCGTTTTGTTTACAATACGATTTTGTATACTGCGAATAAATTTTATGAAGAAACTGGAAAAAATAAAATAATTACACCTGCCAGTTTGAAAAGTGAAAATCAATTTTTAAAAGAAGTGGACAGCTTGGCACTTTCAAATGCTCAAATGAATGTAAAACGATCGTTTACGAATTTCTTTCAGAAGAGAGCAAAGTTTCCAAAGTTCAAATCTAAAAAGAATAATGTTAAAAGTTACACGACAAATTGTGTGAACAATTCGATACGAATTGAGGAAAATAAATATTTGGTTTTGCCAAAATTGAAAAGAATAAAATTGAAATATCATAGAGAAATACCAGAAGATTACAAGATAAAGTCGGTAACACTAACAAACAGTAATGGAAATTACTATGTTTCTGTTTTGACAGAATTTGAAAAAGAAATTCAAAAAATGCCAAATAGTGATAAAGTAATTGGACTTGATTTTTCAATGTCTGAATTATTTGTCAGTTCTGAAAACCAAAGGGCTGATTATCCAAAATATTTTAGAATGTTGGAAGAAGAATTGAAAAAATTACAGAAATCATTATCGAGAAAAGTGAAGTTTTCTAAAAATTGGTATAAGCAAAAAGCGAAAATATCAAAATTGCATGAGTATATCAAAAATTGCCGAGGAGATTTTTTGCATAAATTATCGAAAAAATTGTCTGAAGATTATAATGCTGTGGTTGTTGAAGATTTGAATATGAAAGGGATGAGTCAGGCATTAAATTTTGGGAAAAGTGTAGGAGATAATGGATGGGGAATGTTTTTGAGGATGGTTGAGTATAAACTGATGTTTTTAGGAAAGCAATTTTTGAAGATAGATAAGTGGTTTCCATCGTCGAAAACTTGTAGTAAATGTGGAAATGTTAAAGAAAAATTGAAATTATCAGAAAGAAGTTATAAATGTGAGTGCTGTGGAATTGAAATTGATAGAGATTACAATGCTGCAGTGAATATAAAAAACATTGGAAAATTGATGTTGAAATATTAGGAAAATAAAAAAAGACAGGGTAGGAACTACCCGAAGAGCTTGGTAAATATATTTGGCTAACAAAAGCAGATACTTCCCAAGAAGCTCCCGCTTCTAAAAGCGGGAGTAGTTCACAAAGAGGTACAAAAGTTAAAAATATTAGATTAATTGACGATGGGATTCATAATATCGACTGTAAAATAGACGGATTTGGAGCGATGAAATTAAAATCGGAATTTGTTAAGAAAAACTAATATAAATTTTGGGAAAAAATTTATAAAATAAAAAATGAACTTTTTAAGCTGCACTAAAAATTTTGAAAAAAAAACAAAGTTAGAAGGTGCAGTTTTTTTCTAAAATAATATATTAAAAATTAATATTTTTTAAAAAACATAAAACATAAAACATAAAAAATAAAAAAATAAAAGAATAGAGTAAAATCAAATCAAATAAAATAAAAGGAGAAATAAAGAAAAATGAGAAAAAAAGTAATTTTTATTATATCCACATTTTTTTTAAGTGTGTTAAATTCATATTCGACAGGAGTTATAGGAGAATCTCGTGAAATTGAAGGAAAAACTTATGTAGTGCCGTATTCAAGAGAAAGTGATGGATTTCCAAAACTGGATAAAAATGGGAGACAATATAGAACAAAATTTTTGAATGAAAGAGATAATAGTAATGAAATAATAGTTTATTCAGATTTGGATGACGCTCCAGCAAAACATTGCAGAAAAAAAAGGGGACATTCGATTTTGAGAGAAGACAGCATAACTGGGGAAATGGTGAGATTATGTAGACTTGATACGCCAGGTGCTAGAGTGGAAGGTTCAAAGATGGAAGTGGATGAAATTCAGTATTATGTGGCAAATACCGAAAATAAATATGTTTGGAAAAAATTGATAGAAGATAAAAAGTTAGATCCATCAGATAAGGTTTACAGTGATTTACCTTATACAGCTTATGCAAAGTATACAAGACCAGAAAAAGAAGCGGAAATAAAGAGAAGATATTTGGAGCCAAAAAATGTTGTTCAAAAGGAATTGAGAGATTTATTTTATGAAAAATTTCAGGAGCAATATGGGAAAAAATATGGAATAAAACTTGAAGAAGCAAATATTGAAAAAAGATAAATAAAAATAAATTTTGTGAAATATGCCAGAACACTTGCAACTATAATTGTGAGATGAATGGCATATTTTTTATTTTAAATTTATGATCTTTTTTTTATAAAAAAAATAATTAAAAAACAGGTGTTACACAAAAAAAATCCTTGTTAAAATAAAAAAAATAAAGTATAATATATTCTTAGAAAAGTGATAGAATTAAGAAAGAAAATTCTACAAAATTTATAAAATTTTGACATGTGAAATAAAAAAGATAATTAAAAAAATAAAAAATTGCAAACAGAATATATTTGTGTAACTTTCAATAAAATAAAAGGAATTAATATGGAGGTCAAATGAAAACAAAAATAAAAAAGAAAAATAAGAAAAAAATTTCAAAAGTATTACTTGGTAAAGTGGCAAGAGTAGCATCACTGGCTACGACTGTAGTTGCCGGTGAGATGGTTGCGTCTAGTAAAGCAGAAGCGAGTATAACGATAGGTTCAACAAGTGGATCATCTGTTACACCGACAGGTGCTTCGTTAATAGGATCTGGAAATTTAGAGGGAATAGCAATAGGTAAATCTTCAAAAGTCAGTGGCGCTTATGGAATAGCTTTAGGTAAAGATTCAACATCTGTTCAAGAGGGAGCTATAGCTATAGGAAAAGATTCAAATGCTTTGAATAAATCAGCAGTAGCTTTAGGTTATAACTCAAAAGCTTCAGGAGGACAGTCAGTAGCAATTGGAGGAAATATTCAAAATGATAGAGGTGCTCAAGCAACAGGAGATCAGTCTATCAGTATAGGTGGAGATACTGTTGCAAGTGGATCATCATCGATAGCAATTGGAGGAGATGATTTAGATGCAGCTAATAGAACAGTAGGGACTCTTTATAGTTCATTAACAGGAGCTCCGTTAGTTGGTACAGGTACAGATCGTTGGATTCAAACAAAGGCAAGTGGAGAAGCCTCAATAGCAGTGGGAGTACAAGCGACATCAGCAGGAGATTTGGCTACAGCATTTGGTACTAAAACAAAAGCCTCAGGTAAGTTTTCTACAGCATTAGGAGTAGGAGCGACTTCAGATGGACAAGGTTCGATTGCTATAGGTGGGGCAGCAAGTTCAGTAGGAGCAACGGCTATTGCAATAGGGACAAAGGTAACAACAATTGGAGAATCTGCTTCAGCAATAGGATATGGATCACAAGCAAATAACAAAGGTTCTATAGCAATTGGATTGAATTCAAAATCTGGTAATACAGGATCAACGGAAGAAAATACAATAGCAATGGGAACAAATTCTCAATCATTAACAACGAATTCAGTGGCAATAGGTACTGGAAGTATTGGTGGTTCAACAGGAATTGGATCAAGTGCAGTAGCAATCGGTAATGGAGCGAGTGCAAAAGGTTCTGATGGAATTGCGTTAGGTAGTGGTTCTAATGCAAATAATATGCAAAATATAGCAATTGGGTATAAAACAGAAACAGGAAAAACTCAAGTGGCAGGTTCTTCAAATAATACTGATATTCGAAACGTTTCAATAGGATCTGAAGCAGGAAAAGGAATGGGAGGAAAAGATAACCTTTTCTTAGGAACTAGTTCAGGTCAAACTAGTAATGGAGATTATAACGTTGCATTTGGTTCAGGTTCAGGAAAAAGTGTAACAGGAAGCTATAATACAGCAATGGGAGCTAATGCAGGAATTGGAGTAAAAAATAATAACAATGTATCAATAGGAGCAGATTCAGGACAGAATACTGATGGATTAGGTAATACTGCTATAGGGTGGCAATCAGGTCAAGCAGTAAAAGGTGGTCAAAATATTTCAATGGGTTATCAATCTGCTAAAGGCTTAAAAGGAAGTTCTAACACTGTAATAGGAAACCAGGCAGGTATTGGTGGAGTAGAAGGTGACAACAATATTATACTGGGGACAAATGCAACTAGATTATACACTACAGGTGGAAGCTTGAAAGTACAGAATGTTGTAAGTCTTGGTACAAACTCTAAAGCATATACTGATAACTCTATGTCTATTGGTTCATATTCTGAAGCGACAGGGAAAGCAGCAATAGCAATTGGTCAAGGTTCAAAAGCAAGTAAAGATAATTCAATGGCTATTGGAAATGGAACATTAGCAAATACTGCAAACGGAGATGTAGCTTTAGGTTCAGGTTCTGCAACAAAAGCAGTTACAGCAGTTTCAAATGCAACAATAACACCGCCAAGTTCAAAATCTATTACTTATGGAACATTTGCAGGAAATAATCCACAATCAGCAGTTTCAGTTGGAACAGCTGGAAATGAAAGACAAATTCAAAATGTTGCAGCAGGACAAATTTCAGCAACAAGTACAGATGCAATCAATGGTTCACAATTATTTGCAGTAGCAAATGAACTTGGGAAAACTTAGAAGGCAAATGCTGGTGGAAATTTAAGCGGTTCCGCAACATCTACACAGGTTATGCCTGGAGATGAAGTTCAATTTGTTGCAGGGAAAAATTTGGAAGTGGAGCAAAATTTGGCGACAGGTTCGCAAAAATATACATATTCATTGAAAAAAGATGTGGATTTAGGACCAAATGGAAGTCTTAAAGCAGGGCCTGTAACAATTAATAATAACGGTATTGATGCTGGAAATAAAAAAATATCAAATGTTTCTCCTGGAACTAATAATACAGATGCGGCAAATTATGGACAAGTGAAAGCGGCGAAAACAACTGTAACTTCAGCAGATAAATCAGTAGTAGTGAGTTCAAGTGTTGATGGAACAGATGGACATACAAACTATGATTTGAAAGTTGATGTAACAAAACTGGATGCGGCAAATAAAAGTTTAAGTAACATTAATAATGCTGGAAAAGGTGTAATAAGCGATATTGCAAGAAATTCAGTGGACATAATAGCGGGAACAAACATAAAAGATGTAACGAAAGCGAACACAACAAATCCAGATGGTACAACAAAAACTACATATACAATAAATGCAAACGGAGCAAGAGTAGTAGCAGGAGATGGAGTGACAGTGGCGACAGGTACGCCAGGTTCAAACAATATTACAGATTACACAGTGTCAGTAAAAAATACGACATTGACAGCAGCGCCAGGGTCAACGACAGTAACAGCAGGAGATAATAACAGTTATGCAAAAGCAGGAGATGTGGCAACGGCGATAACAAATGTAGGGAAAGCATCGAAAACGACAGTAACTTCAAATGACAGTTCAGTAACTGTAGTTTCAAAGGTAGACTCAGGAGATGGACATGTAAATTATGATTTGTCGGTAGATACAAGCAAAGTAGCTGCGAATACAAACTTGACTTACAAGGCAAACAGCGGAACAGGTTTAACAACGACATTAGCAAACGGACTGGATTTCAAAAATGGAGATAATACAGTAGCGACAGTTGGACCGAATGGAGAAGTGAAATACAGCTTGAATCCGACAGTTGCAGGAATTAACAGTATTACAACAAATGGTGGAAATACAGTAATTAACGACAATGGAATTACAACGCCAAAAGTTACAATAAACAATGCGCCAACAGTGGGAACAGATGCGACAAATAAAGATTATGTAGACAGCACGAAAACGAAAGTGACATCGAATGACAGTTCGGTTGTAATAAATAAAACGACAAGCGGAAATCAAGACGTGTATGATTTGTCGGTAGATGTTACAAAACTGGATGCGGCAAACAAAAGTTTAAGCAACATCAATAATGATGGAAATAAAGTAATAAGTAATATTGCAAGAAAATCAATAGATGTAGTAGCAGGAACGAATATAAAAGATATAGTTAAAAATGATGTTCAAAATTCAGATGGAACAACAACGACTACATATACAATAAATGCGAATGGAGCAAAAGTATTAGCAGGAGATGGAGTGACAGTAGCGACAGGGACACCAGGTTCAAACAATATTACAGATTACACAGTATCAGTAAAGAATACGACATTGACAGCGGCACCAGGTTCAACAACGGTAACAGCAGGAGACAATAATAGTTATGCAAAAGCAGGAGATGTGGCAACGGCAATAACAAAAGTGGGTGCTGCGTCAAAAACGGAACTTCAAAATGGAACAAATACGAATGTAACAAGTCATCAAGGGACTGCTGGTCAAACTATTTATCAAGTAAATGCAGATAAATCAGAAGTTGCAGTAACAGGAACAGGATTAAGTTTGGATTCAAAAACTACTACAGATTCAAATGGAACAAAAACAACAAAATATACATTGGGACTTGATACTACACAATTGACAACAACAGGTGGAAAAGTAGATGCACCGACAGATCCAGGAAAAGTGGTGACAGCAGGAGATATAGCGACAGCAATAAATAGTGCAGGATGGAATGTAGTAGCAGGAAATACAGGAACAGGAACAACATCTGGAAATGTGGCGAATAAATTGATAACGCCAGGAGAAACAGTAAAATTACAGGCTGGGGATAACTTGAATGTAGATCAGTCAGGCGGGATATTTACATATAGCTTGAAAAAAGATATTTCACTTGATAGCGTAACAACAGGAGATACAAAAGTTGCCAATGGCGGAATAACAATCACAAATCCATCAGGAAATCCAGTAACATTAGGACCATCAGGATTGAATAATGGCGGAAATACAATAACAGGTGTTGGCAATGCGGTAAATGATGATGATGCAGTGAATTTGGGACAATTAAAAGCAGTAAAAAATAATCCTTTAAAATTTGGAGGAGATAGTGGAACAGTTGTAACTAGAAAATTGGGAGATCAGCTGGATATTAAAGGTGGAGCAACAGGAGCAACAACATCAGGGAATATAGCTGTTATAGCAGATGGAAATAATACTTTAAATATTCAATTAGCAAAAAATTTAACTGGATTGGACAGCATCTCAACAAATGGTGGAAATACAGTAATTAACGACAATGGAATTACAACGCCAAAAGTTACAATAAACAATGCACCAACAGCGGGAACAGATGCGACAAATAAAGATTATGTAGACAGCACGAAAACGAAAGTGACATCGAATGACAGTTCGGTTGTAGTAAATAAAACGACAAGCGGAAATCAAGACATCTATGATTTGTCGGTAGATGTTACAAAACTGGATGCAGCAAATAAAAGTTTAAGCAACATCAATAATGCAGGAAATAAAGTAATAAGCGATATTGCGAGAAAATCAATAGATGTAGTAGCAGGAACGAATATAAAGGATATAGTTAAAAATGATGTTCAAAATTCAGATGGAACAACAACGACAACATATACAATAAATGCGAATGGAGCAAAAGTATTAGCAGGAGATGGAGTGACAGTAGCGACAGGGACACCAGGTTCAAACAATATTACAGATTACACAGTGTCAGTAAAAAATACGACATTGACAGCAGCGCCAGGCTCAACGACAGTAACAGCAGGGGATAATAACAGTTATGCGAAAGCAGGAGATGTAGCAACGGCGATAACAAATGTAGGGAAAGCATCGAAAACGACAGTAACTTCAAATGACAGTTCAGTAACTGTAGTTTCAAAGGTAGACTCAGGAGATGGACATGTAAATTATGATTTGTCGGTAGATACAAGCAAAGTAGCCGCAAATACGAACTTGACTTACAAGGCAAACAGTGGAACAGGTTTAACAACGACATTGGCAAACGGACTGGATTTCAAAGATGGAGATAATACGAAAGCAACAGTTGGACCGAATGGAGAAGTGAAATACAGCTTAAATCCGACAGTTGCAGGAATTAACAGTATTACGACAAATGGTGGAAATACAGTAATTAATGACAATGGAGTTACAACGCCGTCATTGACATTGACAAATTCAACACCGCTAACTTCTTCATCAGGCGGAAAAGTCACTGTTCCAGCTGGAACAGGAAATCAAGCAGTAACAGGACAGACAGTTGCAAATGCGATAAATAAACTTGGGGATAATACAATAAATTTAAAGGCTTCAGATGGAAATATAACGACAAAACAGTCATTGAATAAAGATGGTGGACTAGAATTTAACATAACAGGAAGCAATGGGATAACAACAACGGCAAGTGGAGATACGATAAATATTACAATTGCGCAGTCTGGACTGAATACATCGACAACAGGCGGGAAAACGACAGTAACACCAGTAACAGGTGGAAATACTTATGCAACAGCAGGGGATGTAGCAACAGCAATTCAAAATGCTGTAAATAATTCGGGATGGAATGCAGTAGCAGGAAGTACAGGAACAGGGACAACATCTGGAAGTGTGTCAAATAAATTGATAACGCCGGGAGAAACAGTAAAATTACAGGCTGGGGATAATTTAAATGTAGATCAGTCAGGTGGAACATTTACATATAGCTTGAAAAATGATATTTCGCTTGACAGTGTGACAACAGGAGATACGAAAGTTGCTAATGGCGGAATTACAATTGGAGCTGGATCGAATCAAGTATCATTGACAAATAATGGCTTAAATAATGGCGGTAATAAAATTACAAATGTAGCTGCAGGGACAAATAAAAATGATGCAGTTAATGTTGGTCAGTTGAATGCGGCAAAAACAGAGCTTGAAAATGGGACAAATACGACAGTGTCTAGCAGAACTGGGTCGAATGGACAAACAATTTACAAAGTTAATACTGATTTTACATCAATAGCAGATGCAATTGGCGGGAATACGAAATTTGATCCGACAACAGGAAAAATAGATACGAGTGCAGCAAATATTGGAGGAACAGGACAGACAAATATAAGTGATGCGGTTAAAGCGGCGATAACAACAGTTTCTTCGAATGATGCTTCAGTAACAGTAAATAAAGTACAAAAATCAGATGGACACTATAATTATGATTTATCAGTAGACACAAATAAGATAGCTGCAAATACAAACCTAACTTACAAGGCAAATAGCGGAACAGGTTTGACAACGACATTGGCAAATGGACTGGATTTCAAAGATGGAGATAATACGGTAGCAACAGTTGGACCGAATGGAGAAGTAAAATACAGCTTGAACCCGACAGTTGCAGGAATTAACAGTATTACGACAAATGGTGGAAATACAGTAATTAACGACAATGGAGTTACAACACCGTCATTGACATTGACAAATTCAACACCGCTAACTTCTTCGACAGGTGGAAAAGTTACTGTACCAGCTGGAACAGGAAATCAGGCAGTAACAGGACAGACAGTTGCAAATGCGATAAATAAACTTGGGGATAATACAATAAATTTAAAGGCTTCAGATGGAAATATAACGACAAAACAGTCATTGAATAAAGATGGGGGACTAGAATTTAACATAACAGGAAGCAATGGAATAACAACAACGGCAAGTGGAGATACGATAAATGTTACAATTGCGCAGTCTGGACTGAATACATCGACAACAGGCGGGAAAACGACAGTAACACCAGTAACAAGCGGAAATACTTATGCAACAGCAGGGGATGTAGCAACAGCAATTCAAAATGCTGTAAATAATTCGGGATGGAATGCAGTAGCAGGAAGTACAGGAACAGGTACAACATCTGGAAGTGTGTCAAATAAATTGATAACGCCAGGAGAAACAGTAAAATTACAGGCTGGAGATAATTTAAATGTAGACCAGTCAGGTGAAACATTTACATATAGCTTGAAAAATGATATTAATGTTAATAGTATAACTGCTGGAAATAATAAGTTTGATACATCAGGATTGACAATTAGTGATGCGGCAGGAAATAAAGCGATAACTACACCATCAGGAACTACTTATACAAATGCGGCAGGAAATACAACTGTTATAAATCCTACAGGAGTAGTGATCAATAAATCGGCAGCAGATCCTAGCAAGTCTGTTTCACTTACAGATAACGGACTTGATAACGGTGGAAATAAAATTACAAATGTTGCGTCAGGAGTAAATCCAACGGATGCAGTAAATGTTAGTCAATTGGATAAAGCTATAAATAAATCAACTTATAATGGACCTGTAGTTTATACAAATGCTGCTAGAGAAAAAATTGTTAAAGCAAATAATGGAAATTACTATAAAGCATTGGATGTCGATTCAGATGGAAATCCACTACCAGGTAAATTGCCAGTTAGTTCAAGTGATATTCAACATAGTTTATTAAATGCTGATGGAAGTACTACAAATCCGAGTACATTAGATAATGTAGGAAAAGGAAAGATTTCTTCATCTTCAAAACAGGCCATAAATGGAAGCCAGTTGAATAATTTGGGAACTCAATTGGGATTGACAGTTGATCCGTCTGGAACTGGGTTTTCAAATCCAACATTTGCTGGACTAAAAAATGTAAATGGTTCGACTGGAGCAGCGCCGACAACATTTAAAGATGCTGTTGATCAAACGATAGATAAAGTAAATGAAGGAATAATTTATGGTGCTGATAATAATACGGCTGGAACTAGACAGCAATTGGGAAGCAGATTGACTGTTGAGAGCGGAGATTTTGCAAGTGGCGGAGTAAATTATAAAGGACAAAATCTTGAAACATCATATGTGTCAGATGGAGCAGGAAATGGTAAAATTATAGTTGGAATAACTGAAAATCCAGAATTTAATTCTGTAAAAGCTAAGACATTTACGGCGGATGATGGAGCAGGAAATACAACTGTAACTAATGGACAAGGTACAACCATTACTGATGCAGCAGGAAATAAAAATGTGGCAACTGCGGCAGGAAACACTTACACAAATGCAGCAGGAAATACAACAACCGTAAATTCTTCTGGAGTGACAATTAATAAGTCAGCAGCGGATCCTAGCAAGTCAGTTTCACTTACAAATAGCGGACTTGACAATGGTGGAAATAGAATTACAAATATTGCTGCAGGAGTTGCTCCGACAGATGCAGTAAATGTTAGTCAATTAGGAAATGCTGTAAATAATTTAACAACAGCTATTAATGCTTCAAAATCGGAAGTAGTTGGCGGAACAAACACAAATGTGACTAGTTCAACAGGTTCAAATGGACAGATAGTTTATAAGGTTGATGCTGATGGAACAACAGTTTCAGGTGGAAGCAGCTTTGTTTCTGTAACTCAGGGAACAAAAGATGCAAATAATATAACTGATTACAAGGTTGACCTGGCACAAGGAACAAAAGACAAACTAAACAGTATTGGAACTGGAAATATTGCTGCAGGAGACAATAATACAGTAACAGGTTCTACAGTGCATAATTACATTCAAAATAATCCTTTGACTTATACAGATGATAATGGAACGACAGTTACTCGTAATTTAGGACAAAATTTAAATATTATGGGTAGAGCGACAGGACCGCTTACTACTGGAAATATTGGAGTTGTAGCAGCTGGACCAGATACATTGGAATTGAGACTGGCTGAAAATGTTGATTTAGGACCAAATGGAAGAGTTACTATGGGAAAAACCGTTGTTAATGATGACGGAATTAAAATTACAGGTGGTCCAAGCGTGACATCGTCAGGAATTGATGCTGGAGGAAAAAAAGTTACGAATATTGCTGAAGGTGATATAAGTCCAACAAGTAACGACGCAGTAACAGGACGACAAGTTTACAATGCTATAAGTGCTGGTGCTGCTGACAAAGCGACAAGAGCAGAACTGGCAGGAGTAAATAATAACTTGACAGCTGGAATTGCAGGAGTTGCGGCGATGGCTAATTTACCGCAAATCAATGACTCGGCTTCAAATAGATTTAATATAGCAGTGGCTGGAGGAGCATATAAAAATGGTAGAGCTATGGCTTTAGGATTTAGTGGAGTTTCTGATGGCGGAAGATTTGTTTACAGAGCTAGTGCAAGTTTGAACAATAAACGAGATGTGGCGGTAGGTTTAGGAGTTGGGTATCAATTTGGTAAAAGAGATGTTATGCCGAATGAACTTGACAGAATGAAATCTATGGTTGCATTTATTGAAGAGCAGAAAGATAGCTACAGTCGACAATTGAAACAGCAACTTGAGCAAGAATCTAGGAAAAATCAGGAAAATTCAGAACTTATTAGACAATTAATGCAAGAAGTTCAAGAGTTGAAGAATAAGAGCAAAAAAGGATAATATACAAATAAAAATGCACCCATTATCTTAAAAGGATTTTGGGTGCTTTAATTATCTATTTTTTTAAATGTTTTAAAATTTCAGCATAAACTCTGTCACAATTTTTTTTATCTGTATATTTTAAAAATTTTGGCTGTAATTTTTCAAATTTCTCTTTTAAATTTTTTTCGTAATTAAAATTATTTTCTGAAATTTTTATAATATTTTCAACACATTTTTCTAAAGTTTTTGCCTGTATTCCAAACAAATCTTTAGTTTTCACATATGAGCCAACTTTTTTATCATATTCATCTTTGTCAAACTGAAAAAATATAATCGGCTTATTTAAATAATAAAAATCATATGCAACGCTGGAATAATCGGTAATTAAAATTTCAGATTTCTCAAGTTCCTGCGTAATTTCAGCTTCAACTGGCAAAATTTTTACATTTTCAGAAAGTTTTATGTTGTCAAAATTTTTTAGGTAATTTTGCATAAGCTGATGTATATAAATATTGAATTTTATATTATTTTTTTTAAGAAATTCGTTTAATTTTGGGTCTGTAATCAAATTTGTAATATTTTTAAAATAATCTGTATCTTCAATTTTTAAATTTTCTGATTTTATCCAATTTCTCCAAGTTGGCATAAAAAGTATTTCTTTTTGGGAACTTTTAACATTATAAAGTTTGTCATATCTGGGATAACCAGTTACAATAGCAGTATTTTCTGGAACTTGCCACCACATTTTAGTTTTTATGTTTTTTTCAAAATTGGAGTCGCAAATGTTTAAATCATAAGATTTTACAATATCTTGAGCAATTTTTTGCGTCTTTTTGTTCATCGGATGATTGACTTTAAATCCAACTGTTCCATGATTTAGGAAAACTTTAAAAATTTTTTTGTGAAATTTTTTCAAAAGCGGGACAACGAAAAGATAAGGAACTATATCAGCAGAAATTGAATGAGAAAATAGTGCAACTTCAGCATTCATAAAATATAAATAACTTTTTATGCTACCTTTAATTAATTTTTTTCCTGGAATTTTTTGAGCTGATTTTGAATTTTTATTAATTACCCAATATTCTTCAATTTCTTCTTTAGCTCTTAAATACTCGTACATTGCACGGCCGTTGTCGACATAAAGTTCACCAGCATTTCCACCGACAATCCAAATTTTTCTATTTTTAAACGAATTTTTTTTAAAAGGGTACAAAATATAGGCAATTAACATATTTGCTAAAAATTTTAGTTTATTCATTTTTCATTTTTTCCTTTCTGTTTTTTTTTTTTTTTTTTGTTATATAATATAATTATAATATAATATTTTTGTATAAAATTATACTATATCTTTAAAAATTTTTCTATACTTTTTTTATCAAAATAATTTTTTTATAATCAAATTATTGACATTATTTGATTTGCAGAATATAATATAAAATGTGATGAAATGAGAACTTAAATTTTTAGGAGGTAACAAAATGGGAATGAGTTTAACTTACAAAATTTTGAAAAACAATTTATTAAAAGGCGAGCTGAAAGCTGGAAATGAAATTGCCGTAAAAGTAAACCAGACACTTACACAAGATTCGACTGGGACGATGGCATATCTTCAGTTAAATGCGATGAATGTTGATAAAGTCGCAACTGATATTTCTGTTGCATATGTTGATCACAATATGCTTCAGTCTAGCTTTGAAAATGCAGACGACCACGAATTTATAAAAACATCGGCTGCAAAACATGGGATAGTTTTCTCAAAACCTGGAAATGGAATTTGCCACAGACTTCATTTAGAGAGATTTGGAAAACCAGGGAAAATTTTAATTGGTTCTGATAGCCACACTCCGACTGGCGGTGGACTTGGAATGTTAGCAATTGGAGCTGGAGGACTTGATGTTGCAATAGGAATGGCAAGAGGTCTTTACTATTTAAAAGTTCCAAAAGTTTATAACATAGAATTGAGAGGAAAATTAAAACCTTGGGTTTCAGCAAAAGATATAATTCTTTATGTTTTAAAAGAACTTAGTGTAAAAGGTGGAGTTGGATTTGTAATGGAATATACTGGAGAAGGGATAAAATCACTTTCTGTAGAAGATAGAGCCACAATTACAAATATGGGAGCTGAATTAGGAGCAACAACTTCTATTTTTCCAAGTGACGAAATTACAAGAGATTTTCTTAAAAAACAGTCAAGAGAATCTGATTTCGTAGAATTATTACCGGACGCAGATGCCGAATATGATAAAAAATTGGTTGTGAATTTGGACGAATTGGTGCCACTTGCAGCATTTCCACACAGTCCAGACAATGTGCACGAAATTCCAGATGAAAAAATAAAAGTTGACCAAATTGCGATAGGTTCTTGCACAAATTCTTCTTATTCAGATTTTATGAAACTTGCAAAAATTCTTGACGGAAAAAAAGTTCATCCAGATGTGAGCTTAGTATTGTCGCCTGGTTCAAGCAATATTATGAAAATGATTTCTGAAAATGGAGCACTTGCTAAATTTATTGGAGCTGGAGCAAGACTTTTGGAAGCAGCTTGTGGACCTTGTATTGGAATGGGACAAGCACCAAAATCACACGGAATTTCGCTTAGAACATTTAATCGTAACTTTAAAGGAAGATGTGGAACAATGAATGCCGAAGTTTATTTGGTAAGTACAGAAACTGCGGCAGCTTCAGCACTTACAGGATATTTGACAGATCCTCGTACTTTAGGTGAAGAAATAATCATTGAACAGCCAGAAAAATTTGAATTTTCAGAAAACTATTTTATTTTCCCAAGCCAAGATGAAAATGAGAGAAAAAATGTAGAAATTGTTATGGGACCAAATATTAAACCATTCCCAATTGGAGATGAGTTAAAAGATACAATTACAAAAAAAGTTATTTTAAAAACTAAAGATAATGTGACAACAGATGATATTTGTCCATCAAATGCGGGATTATTACCATTCCGTTCAAATATTCCAAAATTGTCACAACATTGTTTTGAAACAATAATTCCAGATTTTAAAGAAAGAGCTGAAAAAAATGACGGTGGAATCATAGTTGGTGGAGATAACTATGGACAAGGTTCAAGCCGTGAACACGCAGCACTTCTTCCATTATATTTAGGAATAAAAGCTGTAATTGCTAAATCTTTTGCAAGAATTCACAAGGCAAATTTAATAAATAGTGGAATAATTCCTTTAGAATTTGAAAATCAGAGTGATTACGACGGAATTGACGAATATGATGAATTGCAGTTGACTGATATCGAAAACTCTTTAGCAAAAGGAGAATTTACAGTAAAAAATCTTACAAAAAATAATGAATTTAAAGCAAAATTCAATGGTTCGGCAAGAGAACTTAAAATATTGAAATATGGTGGATACTTGAAATTTGCAGTAAGTGATGAATTTTTAAACTAATTTTTCTTTATAAAAAAATTGTCATTTATTTTTTATAAATGGCAGTTTTTTAAAAATAAAACAAATAAAAAAAGAAGGTGAATTTATGAAAAAAGTTACATTAATTCCTGGAGATGGGATTGGATTTGAAATATCAGAAAGTTTAGAAAAAGTATTTGAAGCAGCAAAAGTTCCAATTGAATTTGAAAAAGAAAACGCTGGGACAACTGTTTATGAAAAAACTGGAGAACTTATACCTGAGAGTTTGTATAAAAGTGTGGAAAAAAACAAAATAGCGATTAAAGGACCGATTACAACACCAATTGGAAAAGGATTTAGAAGCATAAATGTCTATTTGAGAAAAAAATATGACTTGTATTCAAATTTTAGACCATCAAGAACTCTTCCAGGAGTTAAGACGAGATATGACAACATCGACTTGGTAATTTTTAGAGAAAATACAGAAGGACTTTATATTGGAGAAGAAAAATATGAAGATGATAAAAAAAATGTGGCAGTTGCCATAAAAAGAATTACAAAAAAAGGAAGTTACAGAATAATAAAAAATGCTTTTGAATATGCCAAAAAGAATAATATTGATAAAGTGACAGTTGTGCATAAAGCAAATATTTTAAAATTGGCTGACGGAATGTTTTTGAATACCGCAAGAGAAATTTCGCAAGAAGCTGGTTATGAAAATATTAAATTAGAAGAAGTTATAATTGACAATATGTGTATGCAGCTTGTCACAAATCCAGAAAAATATAAAGTTATTGTGACAATGAACTTATATGGAGATATTTTGTCTGATTTGGTTGCAGGACTTGTCGGAGGACTTGGTGTTGCACCAGGAGCAAATATTGGAGATGACATTGCTATATTTGAGGCAGTTCACGGTTCAGCACCTGATATTGCAGGACAAAATAAAGCAAATCCATTAGCAATTCTTTTATCAGGTGTGGAAATGCTGAAATATTTAAAAATGGACGAATTTGCCGAAAAAATTGAAAATGCCATTTTGAAAACATTGGAATCAGGAGTAAAGACAGCTGATTTAGGTGGTGTTGCAACAACTAGTGAATTTACGCAAAAAATTATAGAAAATTTATAAATTTTGCTTGAAGGGAGGAAGCTATTTGAAAAGTGATTTTATACACGAGCTGAGCCTTTTAATACAGGAGCATAATTTCATCTCAAAAGATATTTATGACAAGCTGGATGTTAAAAGAGGACTTAGAAATAAAAATGGAACAGGAGTTTTGGTAGGACTGACAAAAATTGGAGCGGTAATCGGATATTCCGTTGAAGATGGGAAAAAAATTCCGAAAGAAGGTCAGCTTTTTTTTCGTGGAATTCCGCTAAAAAATCTTATTGAAAAATTTAAGGAAAAAGAAAAAAGATTTGCTTTTGAAAAAACAATGTTTTTACTGCTTTTTGGAAAAGTGCCAGAAAATTTTGAACTGAAAATGTTTTTAAGTACATTAAAAGAGTTGCAAAATTTGCCAGAAGAATTTATCGAAGATTTTATTTTGCGAAAACCAAGTATTGACATTATGAATCAGCTTCAAAGAACGGTTTTGTGTCTTTATACTCTTGACCCAAATCCTGATTCTGTAGAATTAAATAATTTGATAAATCAAACTTTAAATTTAATCGCAAAATTTCCAAGTCTTTTGGTTTATTGCTATCAGGCGACCAATTACAAGCATTTTAATAAAAGTTTAATTATTCATAACCCTGTTGAAGAATACAGTGTTGCTGAAAATATACTACATATGTTAAGACCAGATAACAAATTTACTGAGCTTGAAGCGGAAATTTTAGATTTAGTTTTGGTTATTCATTCTGAGCATGGTGGAGGAAATAACTCGACATTTACTTCACATGTGGTTTCTTCGACAAGAACTGACACATATTCGTCAATTTCAGCGTCAATTGGTTCATTAAAAGGACCTATGCACGGTGGAGCAAATTCGATGGTGGCAAAAATGATTCAGGATATCAAGAAAAATTGTAATTATACGGATAGAGAAAAATTAAAAGAATATATAAAAAAGATTTTTCAAAAAGAAGCTTTTGATAAAAAAGGGAAAATTTATGGAATGGGACATGCCATTTACACGCTTTCAGACCCAAGAGCCGTACTTTTAAAAGAAAAGGCTTATGAACTTGCCAAAGATAAAGATTCATTGGAAGAGTTTAAGCTGTTTTCTGATATTGAAGAACTTACAAAAGAAGTTGGAAAAGAATTAAAGGGAGAAGATTTTACGATTTGTGCAAATGTTGACTTATATTCTGGATTTGTCTATAATTTATTAGACATTCCTCAAAATATTTTTACACCACTTTTTGCACTTGCAAGGATTGCCAGTTGGAATGCGCATAGAATTGAGCAGATTATAATTGATAAAAAATTGATTCGACCAGCTTACAAGACAATTGATGAAGAAGGGAATGTCATTTTATAGTTAATTTATATATTTTTACAAGGGGTAAAAGACCCCTTGTTTTTATTTTTTAAGATTTTCACAACTTTCAATAAATTTATCAAATATTTTTTTCATTCCTAAATTTCCTCTAGAAGCCATCATTTCAGGATGCCACTGCACTCCATAAAAAAATGGATAATTTTTATTTTGAATTGCTTCCACAACACCATCATTTGCAGTTGCAATCGAAGTCAATTCTTTTCCCAAATCTTTTATCATTTGATGATGAAATGAATTTGTCCGAGCTTTTTTTCCAAAAATTTCAAATAAAATATTATTTTCTAAAATATTTATGTCGTGTGTCGGCAAATCAGCAAGCCATTTTTGCTTATGCTGAATATTTGTATCTACATATTTTATATCCTGATAAAGAGTTCCGCCGTAAAAGACATTCATCAATTGAAGTCCACGACAAATCCCTAAAATAGGCTTTTTAGTTTTTAAAAATTCTTCCAAAATTGCAAGTTCGAAAGCGTCTCGTTCAGGTGTAATATCTCCTAGCTCTTGAAGGCAGTCTTCGCCGTATAAATTTGGATCAGGATCTCCACCACCTGATAAAATTAGACCGTCAAAATACTTTACTTGTTCTTTTATAACTTCAAGATTGTCTGTAATTGGAAGAATTACAGGAATTCCGCCAGAATTTATTACAGAATTGCTGTAATCAAGTGAAACCATAGTTCTGTTGTCATTTAGTCTATCGGGATTTAAGTCCATCGACGAAGTTATTGCAATAATAGGCTTTTTCATTTTTTTCTTTCCTTTCCTTTTATTTTTTTAAATTTTTAACAATATCTAGCAAGAAGTCTCCCTCTTCTACAAGCGGGAGTAGTTCACTTAATTATTTATTATTATTATTTTATTTTTTTTAATATTTTATATTTTTTTCTTTTTTCTCTTTTATTTTAACTTTTTATTTTATTTATTTATTTTATTTTTTAATTTTTATTTTTTTATTTTCAAAATTTAAATTTTATTTATTTATTTATTTATTTATTTGTTTTCTACTCTTTTATAAAAATTAATAAAATTTTTATAAGTTACCATTTCTATTTCTTTTTGAGAATATCCTCGATTTTTTAGTGCCAAAATTATATTTTTTAATTTTGTCACATCTTCAATTCCACTAAGTCCTTCGCTAGTTTCACCTGTAGGAGTATAATATTCATCAAAATCAAGTCCAAATCCAACTTTATCAAGTCCAATTTTTCCAGCAACATATTCCATGTGCTCAATTAGAGTATCAAGATTTTTTTTATTTTCATTTTGACTCACAAAATTGTGGTAGCTATTCATTCCAACCATTCCTTCGTGTTCTCCAATGCATAAAATCTGGTCGTCAGTCAAGTTTCTAAGAGATGGACAAAGTGTTCTGGAATTTGAGTGCGAGGCAAAAAAAGGTTTTTTTGAATGTTTTGCCACGTCCCAGAAAGTCTTGTCGTTGGCGTGGGATAAATCAAGTAAAATTCCAAGTTCATTTATCACTTTTATGGCATCTATGCCAAGTGGCGTAAGTCCACGGTTTTTATCTCCGCTTTGTCCAGTTGCAAAAGCGTTTGTTTCATTCCAAGTTAGTCCAATGTGGCGAATTCCCAATTGATGAAGTAAATAAATATAGTTAAGATTGTCGCCAATTCCAATTAATCCTTCGATTCCAAGAACAACTCTAAATTTTTTGCTCTTTTCTTTTTCCAAAATTTCAAAATCTTCTGAACTTTTTACAACATGAATTAAATCTTTAGAATAGTGCAATTCTCTGGTCATTGCACAAAGATCTTCCAAAAAATATTTTTCAATATTTTCAACTTTTCTAAAATCAATATAAATTACAAAAATTCCTCCAAAAAGTCCACCTTCCAGAAATTTTTTTTCATATTTTTTTCTAATTACATCAAAATTTCCCTTTTGATACTCCCAAAAATTATCAGTCCAAACATCAGCGTGCATATCAAAAATCATAATTTTCCTTCTTTCTTTTTTTCTATTTCTTTTTTTTCTTTATTTTATTTTATTTTATTTTTCTTTTTTTCTTTATATTTAGTTATATTTATTTATATATTTCTTTTATCTGTTAATTTTATATTTTTTTCTTTTTTTCTCTTTTTTAAACTCTTTTTTTAGCTATTTTTTAAAATAAATTTTGATATTATCAAAATTTTTGTCAATATTTATTGTACATTCTGCTCCCAGTGGCAAAGTTACTAAATCTGGTTTTTTATGGCCACATTCGATTCCAGTAATGACAGGCTTTTTAAAATCTTTAAAAAAATTATTTAAAAAATCATCCAAAGTGTAATTTGGGTCGTAAGTGTTTTCACAGCCGTCAAAATTTCCAAATAAAACGGCACGGCAGTCGTCAAATTTTCCAGAAAGTTTTAAATGTGTCATCATTCTGTCAATTCGGCTAATTTCTTCTTCAATTTCTTCGATAAACAAAATTTTATCTTTTGTATCAATTTCATAATCAGTTCCAAGCATTGTAACAAGTAAAGATAAATTTCCTCCAATTAATTCACCTTGTATTTCTCTAAATTTACTTTTAATTTCTTTTTTTATTTGTTCTTTATTTTCTTTTTCTTTTTCTTTCGCTATTCTTTCTTTCTCTATTACTTCTTTTTCTCTTTTGATTTCAATTTCGATAAAATTATTTTTATTTAATAAATTTAATTTTTTTGAATTTGGATTTTCAAGTTCCCATTTTTCTTCATTTTTCTTATTTATTGAAAAAAGAAAAGATTTTTTTGTAAATTCGTTAAAATCATAAAGCATATTTGATCTTATCATTGGACCGTGGTATGTTCCAAGCTCGCATTTTTGGTTAAAGACGACATTTAAGTTAGTGACATCGCTGTAGCCGACAAAAAGTTTTGGATTTTTTTTAATTAGCTCATAGTCGATTTTATCTAAAAGCTGTGAAGAAGAAAATCCGCCTTTTACACAAAAAATAGCTTTTATTTCAGGGTTTGAAAATGCTTCGTGCAAATCATTTATCCGAATATCAGCGCTTCCTGCCATATATCCTCCAATATTTTGAGAAAGGCTTTTTCCAGCGACAGGATAAAATCCAAGATTTTTTATAATTTGTTTACACTTTTCTATTTCTTCTGGTAAAATAGGCGAAGAAGTGCATATTAAAAAAACTTTATCGCCATATTTAGGCGCTTGTGGAAATTTTATCATCTTTTTCTCCTTTTAATTTTACAATTTTTTTATTAAATTTTGTTTTTGAATAAAATTTTTTTCGACAATAATTTTTCCAATTTTATTTTTAAAGTCAAAAATTTCATCTTGAAATTCCAAAAAATACGGTTTCAAAAATTTATTTATCTCAAGAACTGCTTTAATTTCCCCCTTGTTTTCAAAAATATTTTCCAAATGCTCTAAGACAATTTTTTTTGTATTATCAAATGTCTTAACAGTTTTTATTTCCCCGGTTTGTAAAAATTCCCTTGCTTGAGCGATCAGCCAAGGATTTCCAATAACTCCTCTTGAGAGCATAATTCCATCCAAATTACATTTTTTAACTTGTTCTTTTATAAATTTTGGCTCAAATAAATCTCCGTTTCCAAAAAATTCTGTATTTCGTGGAAGTTTACTTAAATTTGAAACAATTTCCCAATTTGCTGTGCCAGAATAAAATTGATTTTGTGTTCTACCGTGAACGCAGATAAAATCAAGATTGTATTTATTTGCCAAATCCAAAAAAATTTCTGGATTGTTAAAATTTTTGTAGCCAGTCCGAATTTTTATTGAAAGTTTTGTGTCCGAATTTAATTTTGGAAGCAATTCTGAAAAAAGTTCGTCCATTAAATTATAATTTTCCAAAAGTGCTGAACCCGCTCCATTTTTTATAATTTTTGGCTGTGGACAACCCATATTTATATTAATTTTTTTAAACCCAATTTTTTCTAATTTTAAAATTCCTAAAAAAAGTTCGTTTTTATCGCCACCAAAAATCTGTGTTCCAGTTTTTTCTTTGTCATCGCACTTCAAAAGTTCGTTAATAGTGGCTTCATTTTCACGATTTAATAAATTGGCATTGACCATTTCTGTAAATAAAAGATCTGGATTAAATTTTTCCATTATTTTTCTAAAGGAATAATCGGTAATTCCCGACATTGGAGCTACATATATTTTCATTTTTTCTCCTAGATTTTTTATTTATTATATAATTTAAAATAAAAAAAATCAAATTAAAATTTTTTTGTAATATATATTACAGATTTTTTTTTAAAAATATGATAAAATCTTACTCGAAAGAAAAAAATATTTAAAATAAATATTTAAAGCAAGTATTTTTAAATATAAAAATTATTATTATTTTTTTAAATAATAAAAAATAATTAAATTAAATTAAAATAAACTAAATTTAACTTAACTTAACTTAACTCAACTAAATCTAAAGAAAAAAAGACTTGTTTTTAAATTTAATAAAAAAAATATTTTATTTATAAAAAAATCTAAAATTAATTTTTAAATGTGAGGGGAAAAATATGAAAGATTTACTGAATAAAACGCTATATGATATTATAAATGACGATCCAAAAATATATGATTTTTTCATTACAAATGGATTTGATACTCTTAAAAATAAAAAAATGCTTCAAATTATGGGGAAAAATATAAAATTGGGAATGGCATTAAAAACAAAAAAAATTAATCCCGAATTATTTCTGGAAAAACTAAATGCTTTTTTAAAAAAAGATAGTGAAGTCGATATTTCGCTTGAAGAAAATGAAGTTAATAAAGGCAAAGCTAGTAAAAACGATGTTTTGATTGAAGGAGTTTTGCCATGTCCGATTAGAATTCCGCTATTGGAAGGAATTAAAGCATGGGTTGACGCTCAAAATAAAAAAAATGATTACACAATTAAATATGAATTGCAGTCTGCAAATTTAGGACTTGACTGGGTTGTTGAAAAAGTTAAGACTGGAGATGCAAATGAAGTTCCAGATGTTTTGTTGTCAGCTGGATTTGAGCTTTTTTTTGATAAAAATTTGATGGGTCAATATATGGAAAATGGAATTTTTGAAACATATTTTGAAAATATGAATAAAGATTTTTGCAATGAAAATATTGATTTGCGAGATCCTAAAAAAAGATATGCAATAATGGGAGTTGTTCCAGCCGTATTTTTGGTAAACAAAACTGCTCTAAAAGATAGAAAAGTGCCACATACTTGGGATGAGATTTTATCCGATGAATTTGAAAATTCGGTCGCACTTCCAATGGCGGATTTGGATTTATTTAATGCATTAATCGTGATGATTTATAAAGAGTATGGAATGGATGGAATTAAAAAACTTGCAAAATCTTACAAAAAAAATCTTCATCCAGCACAAATGGTAAAAGCTAGGACAAAAGCGCAAGAAGCACCGGCAATAAGCATTATTCCATACTTTTTTTCACAAATGGTAAATGGAGCGAGTGATTTAGAAGTTGTCTGGCCAAAAGATGGAGCTCTTTTAAGTCCGATTTTTATGATTACAAAAAAAGAAAAAGCGGATAAAATTAAACCATTTTTAGATTTATTTTTGTCGGAAAAAATTGGAAATTTATTTTCAGCAAATGGAAAATTTCCTACAACAAATCCAAATGTTGACAATCACTTGGAAGAAAATCAAAATTTTAAATGGGTTGGCTGGGATTTTATTTACAAAAACGATGTAGGAAAAATTATTCGTGATGGAGAAAAATTATTTGACGAAGAAATAAAAAAATATTTTTAATAAATTAGGAGAAAATTATGAATTTAGTTATATTTTCAGGACCGCCATCTTCAGGAAAAACAAGCGTTATCTTGAAAACGGTCGATGCATTAAAAAAACAAGGAATGTCAGTTGGTGTAGTAAAATTTGATTGTCTATATACAGATGACGACAAATTGTATGAAAAAGCGGGAATTCCAGTGAAAAAAGGGATTTCAGGAGCTTTGTGTCCAGATCATTTTTTCGTATCGAATATCGAGGAAGTTGTGCAATGGGGAAGAAGTTTGGGATTATCGGTTTTAATTACAGAATCAGCGGGATTGTGTAATCGTTGTTCGCCATACATCAAAGATATAAAAGGAGTTTGTGTAATTGATAATTTATCAGGAATTAATACGCCTAAAAAAATTGGTCCAATGTTAAAATCAGCTGATATTGTCATCATCACAAAAGGGGACATCGTTTCTCAAGCAGAAAGAGAAGTATTTGCGTCGAGAGTTAATTCAGTAAATCCGACAGCTGTAACAATGCATGTGAATGGTTTGACAGGACAAGGAGCTTATGAATTGAGCACATTGTTGTATGAAAAAGAAAAAGAAATTGAAACAGTTCAAGGGAAAAAACTTAGATTTCCAATGCCTTCAGCACTTTGTTCGTATTGCTTAGGTGAAACAAGAATAGGTGAAAAATATCAAATGGGAAATGTTAGAAAAATGAATTTAGGTGGTGTGAATGAATAGAAATTTAGTGGATAAACTTTCGATGAGAGAATTAATAGAAAAATATCCGTTTGCTGAAAATTTTTTCGTTGAAAATAATATAATTATTGAAGGATATGAAGACGAAACTTTTAGTAAGTTTTTGAAAATGTTTACAGAAGAGCAAAAAGAAGACATGGCACTTGATGTGGAAAATATTGAGATTTCGTTAATTGAATATGTTGAGCAAATGAAATTATTTTTGGGAATGGAAGAAGAAACAGGTGTTGAAACGCTTACAATTTTGGCTGGACAAGACAAAACAGGAAATCCAGAAGGATTTGGAAGATTAGATATTCATAAATCAGAAATAATTTCAATCGTAGGACCAACAGGTTCAGGAAAATCAAGATTATTAGCTGACATCGAATGGACGGCACAAAAAGATACGCCAACTCAAAGAGAAATTTTAATAAATAACGAATCTCCTGACAAAAAATGGAGATTTTCATCAAATAATAAATTAGTTGCTCAATTATCGCAAAATATGAATTTTGTTATGGATTTGTCGGTTAAAGAATTTTTGGAATTACATGCTAAAAGCCGTATGGTTGAAGATGTGGAAGCTGTAACAGAAAAAATAATTTTAGAAGCAAATAAATTAGCAGGAGAAAAGTTTAACCTAGATACAGCAATCACAGCCTTAAGTGGAGGACAATCAAGAGCATTAATGATCGCCGACACAGCAATTTTAAGTTCTTCTCCAATCGTTTTAATTGACGAAATTGAAAATGCTGGAATTGATAGAAAAAAAGCATTAGAATTATTAGTTTCTGCAGATAAAATAGTCTTAATGGCAACTCACGATCCAACACTAGCTCTAATTGCAAATAAAAGAGTAATCATAAAAAATGGTGGAATTGCTAAAATAATCAAAACTTCTCCAGAAGAAAAAGAAATCTTAAAAGAATTAGACAAAATGGATGAAAAAATTCAAAAAATGAGAGCAAATTTGAGAAATGGGGAAATCTTGAAATTGGAAACTTTAAAACTTTAAAATCTAAAATTATAAATAAAAAAATATATTGCTAAAATTAAATGCAATATATTTTTATTTTAAAAACTTTTATTTTTCTTCAGCCATCACAAGTTCTGCAAGTTTTCCATCCACAACTTTTATTAATTCTTTGGTTTTAACTTCCATTTGAAGTCCTCGCTTTCCAGCGGAAACAACTATTTTATCAAACATTTTTGCTTCTGTATCAAAAAAAGTCTTGTATTTTTTCTTCATTCCAACAGGAGAACATCCTCCACGAATGTAGCCAGTATTTTTTTCAAGTTCAGAAAGTGGAAGTAGATCAATATTTTTTTCATCACAGGCTTTTGCCACTTTTTTTAAGTCCAAATGTTTCTCGCTTTGAATGACACAGACAAAAAGCTCTTTACTTTTCCCTTTTAACACAATCGTCTTAAAAATTCTGTCGGCTAATTCTGGAAAATGATTGCCAACTTCGACTCCTACATGTTTATCTTCACTCCATTCGTAAGTGTGAATATCATAATGAATTTTTTGTTTGTCCAAAATTCTAAGTGCATTTGTTTTCGGTATTTTATGTTTCATACTTGTAAATCTCCTAATAATAAAATTTTTTATTTTTCTATATTAATATTATAACAAAAACTATTTTATTTTTAAATAAAAAAATAATCTTGAAATAAAAATATAATTTAATAAAATTATGCTTGAAAAATACTGTATACCCTGTTATAATTATAGAAAATATCTTGAAAGGTTAAAAGATGGATGGATAAAAATTTAATAATACCAAATCATATAGCAATTATTATGGATGGAAATGGAAGATGGGCAAAAAAGCGTGGAAAAATAAGATTGGAGGGGCATAGATCTGGAGCAGCTAGTCTTGAGAGAATTTTAAGATATGCCGGAGAAATTGGAGTGAAATATTTGACTGTTTATGCTTTTTCAACTGAGAACTGGAAGCGTCCTCAAAAGGAAGTAAATGGTCTTATGGATTTATTTGGAAAATATTTGGATAAAGAGAAAAAAAATCTTAAAAAGCAAGGTGTGAAGTTAGTTGTGACAGGGGAGAAAGAAAATATTTCTCCAAAACTTCTAAAAAAAATTGAAGATACACAAAAATTTTTGGAAGATTGTGAAAAAATAACTTTTAATATTGCTTTTAATTATGGCGGAAGAAGGGAAATTGTAAGTGCGGTAAATAAAATTTTGAGTGAAAATGAAACAAAAAAAATCGAAAAAATTACAGAAGAAGAGTTTTCAAAATATATGTACCGACCAGAAATCCCAGATCCAGAACTTGTAATCAGAACGAGTGGCGAATTTAGGATAAGTAATTTTTTGCTTTGGGAAATTGCCTATTCGGAGTTTTATATAACAGATGTTTTCTGGCCTGATTTTGATGAAAATGAATTAGATAAAGCGATTTTATCCTTTAATAAAAGGGATAGAAGATACGGAGGGCTGAATGTTAAGTAGATTATTTATTATTTTGTTGTTTGTACCTTTCCTTTTATGGATATTTTTAAAAGGAAATCTGATGTTTTTGGTGTTTACTCTTGTAATAATTGGAATATCGCTTTTTGAATTTTACAAAATGCTAAAGGACAAGGGCTTTGAAGTGGCAAGCAGGATTGGAATGGGACTTGGGCTGTTTTTACCTGTTGCGATATATTTTCAGGAAAATTCAAAAAATATTTTTTCGTATTTTAAATTTGAACTTTTTAAGCAAATTAACTTTGATATGGGAGGATTTATCGTATTTGCAATAATTCTTCTGTCTTTAAGGCAAGTTTTCAAAGTAAAAATTCACAATGCAATGGCAGAAATTTCCTACACTTTATTTGGAATAATTTATGTTTCGTATTTATTTTCACATATTTTATTATTAAAATACGAATTTCCAAATGGAAATATTCTAGTTGTAATGACATTTATGCTAATTTGGGCATGTGATATTTCCGCTTACCTTGTCGGAATGGCAATCGGCGGGAAAATATTCAAGCACAGGCTTGCTCCAAAAATCAGTCCGAAAAAATCAATCGAAGGTGCAATAGCAGGAATTTTGGGAGTATTTTTAGTGATTTTATCATTTGATAAAATATATTTATTTATTGCAAATTTTGTCTGCGGAATTTCATTTTTAACAAAAACTTGTTCCGTAAATTACGACTATGTCGCCATCGGTGGACTAAAAGCCTTTATTTTGGCACTTGCAATTGGAGTTTTTGCCGAATTGGGAGATTTGGTGGAATCTAAGATAAAAAGAGAATTGGAAGTTAAAGATTCTGGGAATTTGCTTTTGGGACATGGCGGATTTTTGGATAGATTTGACAGTGCATTGTTTGTATTGCCGATTGTTTATTATTTTATGAAATATGTTGCATATTTATAATTTATAAAAATTAAAGAAAATTAAGAAATAAGGAGAAAAAATAAAAAGATGACAGAATTAGAAATTAAACAAGAAGTAGAAAGACAATTTAATATTTTAAGTCGCGGGTGCGATGAAGTAATTAATGAAAATGAATTTAAGAAAAAGTTGGAAAAATCAATTTCAACAAATACTCCATTAAGGGTAAAATTAGGGATTGATCCGACTGGTTCTGATTTGCACTTGGGACATGCGGTACCTTTGAGAAAATTGAAACAGTTTCAAGATTTGGGGCACGATGTGTTTTTCTTGATTGGAACTTTCACTGGAAGAATTGGAGATCCAACTGGAAAATCTGAAACTAGAAAAATGTTGTCAGAAGAACAAGTTATGGAAAATATTAAAACATATTTGGATCAAGTAAAATTAATTTTGGATTTAGATAAAATTAATGTTGTTTACAATGCTGACTGGCTAGAAAAATTATCGTTATCAGATGCGTTGAATTTGTTGTCACAATTTACAGTTTCACAAATGATTTCGAGAGAAGATTTTTCAAAAAGATTATCTGAAAATAAACCAGTTTCATTGATTGAGTTTATGTATCCAATTTTACAAGGTTATGATTCAGTAGAATTACATGCTGATGTGGAATTAGGTGCGACTGAACAAAAATTCAATTTGTTAAGAGGAAGAGATTTACAGAAAAACTTTGGTCAAGAGCAACAAATTTGTATGATAATGCCGATTTTGGTTGGACTTGATGGAGTAGAAAAAATGTCGAAATCATTAGGAAACTACATTGGTGTAAAAGATACGCCAAACGATATGTTTGGAAAAGTTATGTCAATTTCAGATGAATTGATGGAAAACTATTACACAATGATAACTGATGTTCCTTTTGAAAAAATTGAAGAAATTAAAGCACAAATCGCAGATGGAAGTTTACATCCAATGGAAGCTAAAAAACAATTGGGAGCAGAAGTTGTAAAAATTTACTACGGTGAAGAAGCGGCTAAAGAAGCGAGAGATTGGTTTGAAAATGTATTCAGTAAGAGAAACTTAAATGTTGACTTGCCTGAAATTGAGTTGGAATATAAAGAAGTTGGAATTATTGATTTATTAGTAAAAGAAACAGGGTTGATGAAAACAACAAGTGAAGCTAGAAGATTAATTCAACAAGGTGGATTCAAAATAAATGATGAGCCAATAAAAGATGTGAAAGCTACAGTTGTTCTTGAAAGTGGAATGATTGTGAGAGCTGGGAAGAAAAAAATTGTTAAAGTGAAATAATAATTTAAAAAAAATAAAAAAAGTAAAGTTTTGATTTTGAAATTATCAAATTATTATAAAAATAAAAAAATTACTCATTTAAAAATTTAAGTAAAAGTTTAAGTGAGTAATTTTTATTTTAACAAAAATTCAAAATTCTTTGTATCAAGATATTTATATTTTTATAATAAGTTTATTCCATTTTCACGGCAAACTTTTTTAATATCTTCAGTCCAGAATGAAGCTTGAACTTCTCCAATGTGTGCTTTTTGCAAAAAGAACATGCAAATTCTTGATTGTCCAATTCCACCACCGATTGTTAGCGGTAATTCTCCATTTAAAAGTTGTTTGTGGAAATCTAATTCTTTTCTTTCTTCCAAATTCAATTCTTTTAATTGTCTCTCTAGTGCGTCTTTGTCAACACGGATTCCCATTGAAGATAATTCCAATGAATGATTTAAAGCAGGATCCCACAAAATCAAGTCTCCGTTTAATTCCCAGTCATCATAGTCTGGAGCACGACCGTCGTGTCTTTGTCCAGAAGCTAAAACTTTTCCAATTTGCATAACGAAAATTGCTCCCCTACTTTTTGCAAATTCATTTTCTCTTTCTTCTGGAGTTAAATTTGGATATAAATTTTCTAATTCTTGTGAAGTTATGAAAGTAACTTCATTTGGTAAATTGATTTTTACTTTTTCAAATCTAGCACTAAGTTCTCTTTCTGTATTTAAAAAGACTTTGTATATTTTTCTAACAGTTTCTTTTAAAAAATCAAAATTTCTATCTTCTTTTGTGATAACTTTTTCCCAATCCCATTGGTCAACATAGATTGAGTGTGTGTTGTCCATGTTTTCATCTCTTCTAATTGCGTTCATATCTGTATAAATTCCTTGTCCTACAGGAACTTTATATCTTTTTAACGCCATTCTTTTCCATTTTGCAAGTGAATGTACGATTTCTAATGTTTCGCCAGGAACTTCTTTTGTTTCAAATGCAACTGGTCTTTCCACGCCATTTAGGTTGTCATTTAACCCCGAAGCCTTTTTTACGAATAACGGTGCCGATATTCTTGTTAAATTTAATGCGCTTGAAAGTTCTTTTTCAAAAAAATCTTTTACGAACTTAATCGCAATTTCTGTTTCCATTATCCCGTATTTTGGGTCATAACCTTCTGGTATAAAAATACTTGACATAATTTTTCTCCTTCTTTTCTCAAATTTTATTTTTTCTACCCGTTTATGTTAGCAAAATTCTAAATTTTTGTCAAATTTTTTTATTTTTATAAAAAAAATTAGAAAATGGCTTTTATTTTTTTTTATAAAGCGAATAAATCTGCATTATCAGTGTTTCAACTCCAGCACTCATCTCAATTTTTCCTGTTTTTATAGAATTTTCAACTTTCCACGAGCGATATACTAATTTTTTTAAACTTTCTAAACTATAATTTTTCTCTAATTCCAATTTTTTGAAAATAGCGTACGAATTTGGAATTCTGTTATTTGTTTTAAATGCTTCTTTTACTTTTTCAAACTGAATTTTAAAAGTGTTATAATTAGAGCTAAATTGTTTACCTTCTTTTTTTAAAATTTTTATTTTATATAAAACTTCCAATTCGTTATACAGTGAATAAAGCACTCCCATATATTCTTTAGTTTGCTCTAAATATTTCATAACTTCATTTATTCTATTTGATAAAATTTCTTTAGTTATTTCATAAATTTTATACTCTTTTTCTATAGAAATAATATTCTTTAGTTTTTTTAAATCAAAATTTTCTCCACCTAAAAAAATTTTTATTTTTTCAATTTCATTTTTTACTTTAAAAGGATTTGTTCCAATCATTTCCAAAAGTGAACTAGCATTTTTTTTATT
This sequence comes from Leptotrichia sp. oral taxon 218, assembly GCF_018128225.1. Classification (NCBI taxonomy): domain Bacteria; kingdom Fusobacteriati; phylum Fusobacteriota; class Fusobacteriia; order Fusobacteriales; family Leptotrichiaceae; genus Leptotrichia; species Leptotrichia sp. oral taxon 218. The sequence goes on from NZ_CP072377.1 coordinate 410,922, forward strand.
TATTTTCAGCTCAAGCATAACATAATTTTGTATTTCAATATCTTCATCTTTTAAAAACAAAAAATTTTTAATTTTTTTATCTTTTTCAAGATTATCAAGAGTTTTTTTTAGCTCGGCATTCAATTTTCCATCTTCTTTTTCATAGTCAATAATAATTTGCTTATTTATTATATCCAAATTAGCGATGTTTTTCAAAAATGTTTCAAATTTTTTAATTTTTTGAGACCTTTTTAACACAACGAGTTCCTGCGAAGAAAAAATAGAATTTATCGAAATTTTTTGAAGAAAATTTTCATCTTCCTTAAGTTCTGCATCAAAAAAGCTCTCAGAGATATTAGGATTTTTTTCTCTTAATTTATTTAAAATTTCAAAATATTTAAATTCTCTAAATTTTGTTCCACCAATAAAATAAATCATTTTACCTCTTTTCAAAATTTTTATTATTTTTTTTAAATTTTATTTATTAATTAATTTAATTCAATTTTTTTTCTTTTATTTTTATTTTTATTTTTTATTTTTTTTATTTTTCTCTTTATTAATTAATTTATTTATTTTAATATTCTAACTTTATGTTCTAAAATTATATCACAATAATTATTATTTAGCGACATTAATTTTTTTCGTTTGAAGTATTTTTTTACTTGTGATAAAATAAAAAAAATAAGGTAAAATAAGTAAGATAAGTAAAATAAAAATTAAAGTATAAATATTAAAAAAAATAAAAAATAAAATTTTTGAAAGGAAAAGCGATGTATTTAAAGGCATTGGAGATAAACGGCTTTAAGTCGTTTGCAAATAAAACGGTAATTGAGTTTGACAGCGGAATAACTTCGATTGTAGGACCGAATGGAAGTGGGAAAAGTAATATTTTGGATGCAATTCTTTGGGTTTTGGGAGAACAAAGTTATAAAAATATTAGGGCGAAAGAGAGTTCAGATGTAATTTTTTCTGGAGGAAAAAATAAAAAGGCAAAAAATCAAGCAGAAGTTAGTCTTTATATTAACAACGATGATAAATATTTGGACATTGATTTTACAGATGTGAAAATCACTCGGAAAATTTTTAAAAGTGGGGAAAATCAATATTTTTTGAATAACGAAAGAATTCGTCTAAAAGATATTCACAACTTGTTTTTGGATACAGGAATTGGGAAACAGGCTTATTCTGTAATTGGTCAAGGACGAGTTGAGAGGATAATTGGGTCTTCACCAAAAGAGCTTAGAGAAATAATTGAGGAAGCGGCTGGAGTTAAAAAGGCTAAGAATGAGAAGGAAGAAGCTACGAAAAAACTTGAAAATGTCAAAAATGAAATTGAAAAAATTGATTATGTAGAAAAAAGTTTGTCAAAAAGAGTGGAAGACCTTAAAGTTGAGCAAAAAAAAGCAAGACTTTACAAAAATATTTCTGATAAAATGGACACCCAAAAATTTATGATTCTGGAATATGGAATTAATGAAAAAAATTTTTGCGTGATGAGTTTGAAGAAAAAAATAGTGAAATTTTGGAAAAATTGGAAAAATTGGAAAAAAATTTGTCTGAGAAGCGAGAAGAGTCGGAAAAAGTTGGCAAAAAAAATGATGAAGCTAAAAAAAATCTTGTTTTACAAAAAAAACAGAGAAATAGTAATTTTGGCGAAATTGAAAAACTTAAAGATGAGTATTCTAAGATTTTGAATAAAAGTTCTAATTTAGAAATTGAGGCTTTGGAAAAAGAGAAAAGAAAAAAAGATTTGGAAATTGAAATTTCTTCTAAAGAAAAAATTTTAAATGATTCAAAAAATGAATTAGAAATTTTGGAAAGACAATTTTTTGAAAAAGAAAAAGAAAAAAAAGAAATTTATAAAAAAGTTTTAGAAATAAAAAATAGAAGTGAAAAAATCGAAAAAGAGTTAAAAGAGAGAACTCAAAAAAATTCTAATTTAGAGATTGACAAAATAAAAATTGCTGGAGAAAATGAAGATTTGGAAAAAAGGATTTTTTTGTCTAAAAACGAGAAAAAAAGAAATTTTTCACAAATAGAAAAATTAAAAGAGAATTTTGAAAAATTTATTCAAGAAAAAGAAAAATTTGAATTTCAAAAGGAAAAAAAAGAAAAGGAAAAAGCGCAGAGTGAAAAGGAGATTTCTAGCTTAACAAATGAAATTGATGATTTGCGAGAAAAACATTCGGAAAATGTGAAAAATAAAAATAAAATGAATTTTGAGCTTCAAAATTTGAAAATTAAAAAAAATGCGATTTCTAGTGCGATTGAAAACAATGAAACTTTTAACAAAAGCATTAAATACATATTAGACAAAAAAATAAATGGAGTTGTAGGAGCTTTTGTAAATTTGATTGAAATTCCCTTTGGCTTTGAAGCGGCAATTCAAACTTTGTCAGGCGGAATGTTTCAAGATATTGTCACACAAAATACTGAAGTTGCACGAAATTGCATTGAACTTTTGAAAAAAGAAAAAATGGGAAGAGCTTCATTTTTGCCGATGAACGATATAAAAGTTTTTAAAAGTTTGAATTTTCTTCCAAAAATTGAGAAAAATTTTTCAAAAAAATTGTCTGACGAATTTAGTGAAAGTGAGAAAAAAAGCATTGTTTCAAATACGAAAGGTCAAAATGGAATAATTGATTTTGCAAGAAATATTGTGAAATTTGATAAAAACTTGGAAAAAGTTGTTCATTTTGTTTATGGAAATTCTGTTATTGTACAAAATTTGGAAATTGGAATTGAACTTTTAAAAAAAGGTTTTAGTGACAGAATTGTGACGCTTAACGGCGATATTATCACTTCTCGTGGAAGAATGACTGGAGGATTTTCGCAGAGAAGAGATGAGCTTCTTTTTCAAAAAAAGAATTGAAAAAATTAGAAGAAAAAATTTTGGAAAAAGAAGAAAAGTTTTTTGAGTTTAATGAAAAAGTTGAAAAAATTTTTGAAAAAGCTGAAAAAATTGACAGAAGGAAAAATGAGTTGCAAAATAATTTTAGAGAATTTCAAAATGAATATAGCGAGTTTGTAAAAAATTATGATAATTTTAACGGAAATTTTTTACGAGAAAAAAGGTCGATTGACACTTTGGAATATGAAATTTCTCAAATTGACGATTTTATTTCGGAAAAAGAAAAAAAACTTTTTCAAAATCTTGAGTTAATAAAAAAAATTGACGAATATATTAAAGAAAATAATTTAAAATTGGAAAAACTTAAAATTGAGAGTTCTAAAATTGAAAATACGGAAAAATTTTTGCAAAAATTAAATATCGTTGATAAAGATTATGAAATTTTGAAAGTGAAAAAAGAGAGCAATAAAAAAAGATATGACGAAATTTACAGCGACTATAAAAAAAATTTGAGAGAAATTGAAAATATTGTAAAATTTGAAAATGAAAAAGAAATTTTACAGAAAAAATTAAATTCTGAAATTTTTTCTAAAGAAAATGAAATTTCTAAATATGAAAATGCAAATAAAAATATTTTGTCCGAAATTAAAAAAAATGAAGAAGAAATTCAAAAATTTGAAAAGTTTGAGCGAGAAATTTTGGGAGAACTAAAAAATTTAGAAATTGAAATTGTTAAGTTTCAAAGTGAAAATGAAAAATTATCTGAAAAAATTAAAAAAAATGAAAAAGATTTGAATTTTGAAACTGAAAAAATTGGAGAAATTGAAGAAAGCAAAGTTATGCAAGATGAAGAATATTTTGAGATAAGCAATGAAAAAGAATTTTTGGAAATAAAAAAAGAATTTTCTAAAAATGAAAAAAGTCGTGCGGAAATTGGAGAAGTTGACTTGTCGTCGATTGAAAAATTTGAGCGTGAAAATAAAGAATATGAAAATCTTGTGAATCAAAAAAAAGATTTGGTGGAAAGCCGAAAAACACTTTTGGAATTTATTGAAGAAATTGAAAATGAAGTGCGAGTAAAATTTTTGACCGCTTACAAAGAAATTAATAAAAATTTTGAATATATGTGCGAAAATATTTTGAATGGAGCAAGGGGAAATATAAAATTGGTAACACCTGAAGATGTTTTGACAACTGGACTTGAGCTAAGCGTAAAATACAAGAATAAACCTGAGCAGTCGCTTTTACTTTTGTCGGGTGGAGAAAAATCAATGTTGGCAGTTTCGTTTATTATGGCAATTTTTATGTTCAGACCGAGTCCTTTTACTTTTTTTGACGAAATTGAAGCGGCTCTTGATGAAAAAAATACGAAAAAAATTGTGGAACTGCTTCACGATTTTACTGATAAATCGCAGTTTATCTTAATCACGCACAATAAAGAAACTATGAAAGGTTCACACAGACTTTATGGAATTACGATGAATAAAGAAATTGGGGAAACTAAAGTTGTTTCAGTTGATGTATAATATAATATTTAATATAAAAAATGGGGAATTTTTGTTCCCCATAATTTTTTAAAAAATTCCAATCCCATTCATTTCAACAAATCTAAAAAGTAAATCGTTAAAAACTCCTTCGTTTTTATTTTCATCATAAGGCAAAGTGAATTCGCCGTCTCTATTTGTCCAAAGTCTGTCGTAGTAATCTGAAATTTGTTTTGAAACTTTTTGGTCGTAACTCGAAACTATTTTTATTTCATTCTCTAAATTATAATTTCTCATATTTCTTCTTGTAAAGTTAGTTGAACCGCCATAAGTTATCATATAATCTTTTTTGAAAATAGACATCATTTTTACATGATACATCTCTTCACCTCTGTTGTAAAATCTAACGGTGATATCATAGTTATGTTTTCGTGCAAATTTCATAAGTTCTCCTGCGGAAGCTTTGTTTGGAAAACCTGCCGTTGAATTATTTAAGATTATTTCAAATTTTACGCCTTTTTTAGCAGCTTTTCTTATATCATTAATAATTTTCCTGTCCGCCAAAAAGAACTGCGCTATTACAACTTTGTCGCCAGATTTTGTCTTTTTTAGTTCTTTTGAAATATCAATTCCAGTCGCTCCTTCAGTAAAATATTGCAACTTAATTTTGTCATTTTGAGAATCTGGAATTTCAAATTTTTTATTTGGTAAATTTTGTTTTAAATTTCCATCTTTTTTTGTAATTCTTGCAACTGGTTTTTCAGCATCGTAAATTTTTTGAATGATTGGCGAAGAAAATTTAAAAGCTACATTTGAATGTCTTGAACCTTCGGCGTGTGGATTTGCAGAAGTTAGCATAGCTGTATTTTCATTCATAATCAATTTTCTGTGGTCAGCTTTGGCGTTTAGCGCTCTTAAAATACTTCTAATCGTAACTGGGTCAGTTCCTTCATAAGCTGGATTTTTTGTTTTTCCAACATTTTTAGGATTTCCAAAAGGTCTTATAAAAAGTCGCCAAGGTGTTGAATACAAGTGCAGCGGGTCACGCAATTTTGCTAAATCAACATAGCCTATTTTTACTCCAGCTTCTTCCAATTTTTTGTGAGTTGGATTGTCAAATGCACCGTAAAAAGTGTTGCTTTCATCGAGTATCAAATAAATTTCAACATTTGGTTCTTTTTTCTTTTTTTCCAGAATTTTTTGAGCAAATTCTTCAGCGATTGGAAGTGGATGCAATTTTTCTTCCACACCTTTTCCAACCCAGTCGTTAAAGACAAAAATGTCCATAAGAAAAAAGTTATGAGCGTTGTCCAAAATATCATAAGCCTGATCCCAAATTTGTCTTTCATAATGTGTTACGCCATCTTTTTTGTAAGTCAAATCATAGTAAAAGTCGACATTGTCGGCATTGTAGACATTAGTTTTGGTTTGAAGTCCCATTTTTTCATAACTTTTGCATGAAAATATCGACATAAAAATAAGTAAAATTAAAAAAATATTTTTTTTCCGCATAAAAAATCTCCTTTTTCGATTCTCACTAAATAATACAATTATTTTTTGTAAAAATCAATATTTTTTTGTTTTTTAGTAAATCAAAGTAATTTTCAGATATAAATATTTTAAGCCACTTTTTCCTAATGTTCTCCCTTGTAATTAGTTAAAAAATATGGTAAAATTTCTTACGAACTTAAGGGATAAAATATATAAGTTATATAAAAAAAAAATAAAAAAATAAGTTTTATCCTACTACTATAAGGAGAGTTTTTGAAATGAAAAAATTTGTGTTTTCGTTGGCATTTCTAATTTCTGGAATTTCTTTTTCGGGGACTTGTCATTGGATTAAAAATCCTAATTTTTATGTAAAAAAAGAGATAGAATTGATTAATACTAATAAGATGAATTTAAAAGGAAATATTTACTGTGATGTTGACAGAGATTATTTAACATATTATATTGGCACTGGAAATTTGGAAGTTGGACTTGTTTATAATGAAAAAGAAAAAAAAGAATTGACTTATGAAAATATTATGAATATTTTGCTAGATTTTGAAAATGATATTGCAAAATTAGTTCCAGATAATATTCCAGCAAAAAATTTAAAAGAAAAACCGCAATTTTATACATATAGATTATATATTTACGACGCTAAGCAAAATGATACATATATGTTTTTCAAATATATTTTTGACACAACAAAACCTGATGGCGACTGGAAGATGTACTACAACAGCGAGATTTTTTCTAAAATGAATAACAATGTAGTTGACATATTCCAAAAAAATGGATATGGACCAACTGAAGATATTGTTTATTAAAACAATGTTTGGGAAAGTAAAAAATGGATATAATTTTAGAAGAAGATATAGCATATAAAACAAAAGTTAATGATTTTGGCGTAGAGCCTGTAAATAAAAGAATTATTACAACTGGCGAGAAATTAATTTTTTTTAAAAAAGGAATATTTGAAAAAGAAATTGGCGGAAAAGTAAAAAATAGTAAAATTATAAAATATATAAAAGAAAAAAATCAATTGTTTGTATCAAGTATGTTTTTTGTTTCAACTCCAAATGGGAAAGTTTACAAATGTGATGGAAATAAAAAGAAAATAAAAGCACTTGTCTTTGAAACAGATAAGTTAATCACAGCTATGAATTTTATAACGAGTGGAAGAATTGTCTATATAGAAGATAACACATTGTTTTCTTACGATGTGGATACGCAAGAATTAATTTTTACAAAAATAAATAAAAATAAAAAAATTGGAAATTATGATATTTTTACAAGTGGTGAAAATGTTATAATTAAATTTAGGGAAGAAGAAAAAGAAAATAATATAATTTATATTTTTGAAAATAAATTAAAAAAAATATTTGAAATAAAAACTGAAAATGACCACACTTATTCCAAAATAGTTGGGATTAAATATTTTGCGGGAACGGAAGAAGGCGAAATAGAAGTTTGGAATATTTTGGACAAAGAATTGTACAATTCTATAAAAATAGCGGATATAAAAATTAATTATATAGAAGAAGATGAAGAAAAATTTTTTATTGGACTAGTTGATGGAACGATGATAATTACCGATAAAGATTTTAAAATATTGAGAAAAGAAAAAGTTTCAGATGAAGAAATACAAAAAATATGTATAATTGAAAATGAAATTTATATTTTGATTTCGGACAAAAGAATTATAAAATATAGAATGATTAATAAATAAAAAAATTTATAAAAATTTGAGGAGGAAAAGATGATTTACACATTGACACTAAATCCTGCATTGGATTACGACATGTATTTGGAAAATGAATTGGAAGCAGAAAACTTGAATCTTGCAAAAGAGGTAAATTACAGAGCAGGTGGAAAAGGAATTAATGTTTCAAAAGTTTTGAAAAACTTAGGAATTGAATCTACAGCGATAGGATATGTTGCAGGATTTGTAGGAGATTTCATTGTAAAAGATTTACAAAAAGATGGAATAAAATCAGAATTTGTAGAATTAGATGGAATCACAAGAATTAATGTAAAAGTTAATGGAAACGACAAAGAAACAGAATTAACTGGAGTTTCGCCAAAAATAACAGATGAAAAATTACAAGAATTAGTAAAGAAAATGGCTGACTTGAAAGATGGAGACATTTTGGTATTATCTGGAAGTATCCCTTCATCTATTAGTAACAAAATTTATAAAGAATTATCAGAAAATGTAAAAGCAAATGTAGAAATAGTGCTTGATACAAGAGGAAACTTATTGCAAGACAATATTCATAACAATCTTTTCGTTAAACCAAATATTCATGAATTGAGAGATATGTTTGGTGAAAAATTAGAAACTAAACAGGAAATTGTTGAAAAATGTAAATATTTCTTGGATAGAGGGGTAAAAAATGTAATTTTATCTCGTGGTGGAGATGGAGCTTTGCTTGTAAATAAAGAATTTGTATTGGAAGCTAGTGTTCCTAAAGGGAAATTGATTAATTCTATTGGAGCTGGAGATTCGATGGTAGCAGGATTTGTGGCAGGATTTGTTAAAGGAATGTCTACAGAAGATGCTTTCAAATTGGCAGTGGCTTCAGGAAGTGCGACAGCTTATTCTTATGGAATGGCAGAAAAAGATTTAGTTGATAAATTGTATAGCGAAATTGAAATTTTAAAAGAAAATTTATAAAATTATTAAAAATTAAAATATAAAAATAAAAAAGAAAGGTGGAAAGATATGAGAATATCAGATTTACTAATTAAAGATAGAATAAACCTAGATGTTCAAGCAAATGACAAGCCTAGCCTTATTAGAGAACTTGCAAAATTGCATGAAAAAACAGGTGTGTTAAATGACTATGAAGGATATGTTGAAGCATTGGAGGCTAGAGAAGCACAAAGTTCAACAGGTATTGGTGAAGGGATTGCAATTCCTCATGCAAAAACAAAATATGTAAAAGAACCTGCACTTGCAATGGGAAGAAAAACGAGTGGGATTGATTATCAATCATTAGATGATGAACCAGCAACATTGTTCTTTATGATTGCTGCACCAGATGGAGCGAATAATACTCACATCGAAACATTAGCTAGACTTTCACAATTGTTATTGGATGATGATTTTAAAGCGGCTTTGGAAAAAGCTCCAACAGCAGATGCAGTTTTAGATATTATTAATAAAACAGAAGCAAAAAAATTTCCAGATGAAGCTAAAAAAGAAGAAGCAAAAGAAGCACCAGTGGCTAACTCTACATCTTCAGGTGATGAACCTTACATTATCGCAGCAACAGCTTGTCCAACAGGAATTGCACATACATATATGGCAGCGGCAGCATTGAAAAAAGCAGCTGAAGAAATGGGAGTAAAAATTAAAGTAGAAACAAATGGAGCAGACGGTAGAAAGGACATATTGACAAGTGACGACATCAAAAAAGCAAAAGGTGTTATCTTGGCAATAAATAGAAATATCGAAGTTGATAGATTTGATGGAAAACCATTGATTCAAGTGGAAGCAAAAGAAGGAATTAATAATGCAAAAGAATTAATTCAAAAAGTTTTAGATGGAAAAGCACCTATTTTCCATGCGAGTGGTTCTTCAAAAGATTCTTCAGGTGAAGAAGCTTCTAGTGATAAAAAAGGACTTTACAAACACTTATTAAGTGGGGTTTCTTACATGTTACCATTGGTAATAAGTGGAGGAATTTTAATTGCGTTGGCATTTTTAGTTGATACATTGACAGGTCATGCAAATGCAGGAGATAAATTTGGTACAACAAGTCAATTAGCTAAATTATTGATGACAGTTGGGAAAGCGGCATTTGGATTGTTCTTGCCAATTTTAGGTGGGTATATAGCATTTAGTATGAGTGAAAGAGCTGCATTAACGCCAGGTCTTGTTGCAGGATTTTTGGCAACTCAGCCAATAGTTAAAGATGGTCCAGTTTCAGGATTTATTGGTGCATTAATTGGTGGATTTTTAGCAGGTGTAGTAGTTAAACTTTTAATAAAAGCATTGTCAGGATTACCAAGATCATTAAATGGGTTAAAAATGATTTTATTATATCCAGTATTGTCGGTATTAATAACAGGGACAATAATGTGGGTAGTTGTTAATCCGATAGCTACTTTCATAAATGTTTGGTTAAATAATGGGTTATCTTCAATGCAAGGAGCGAGTGCAATATTATTAGGAGCAATATTAGGTGGAATGATGTCCGTAGATATGGGTGGTCCTATAAACAAAGTAGCGTATGTATTTGGAACAGGAACATTGACATCAGCAGCAATGACTTCAGGAGGAACTTTCTCAATGGCAGCAGTTATGGCTGGAGGAATGGTACCACCGATAGCAATTGCATTAGCATCTACATTATTTAAGAGTAAATTTACTGCACAAGAAAGAGAGGCAGGACTTACAAACTACATCATGGGATTCTCATTCATTACAGAAGGTGCAATTCCTTATGCAGCAGCAGATCCTACAAGGGTAATACCAGCAAGTGTTGTAGGTTCAGCAGTAGCTGGAGCTTTAATTGGATTATTCAGAGTTAAAATACCAGCACCTCATGGAGGAATTTTAGTAATGGGATTAAGTAAGACTGCAAATGGTGGAAACGGATTCTTCTTATATTTGTTTGCAGTTATAATTGGTGCGATTGTATCAGCAGTGTTATTGGGATTATTAAAGAAAAAAGTTGAAAAATAAACCTGTCTGGTTATTTAACAAAAGAGAGTAAGAAGTCTTCGGCTTCTACAAGCGGGAGTAGTTCATATAAAGCAAAATAAGATAATCTAAAATAAATAAAATAAAATCAAAATAAACTAAGGATTAACTTCTATTCATGAAAAAAGTTAATCCTTTTTAATTTTATACTAAACCCTATTTGAATAACGATAACGAATACATTATAAATCTTTTTAGTAGATTAAACTTAATATTTGATTTTTAAACAGGGAATAGTATTAATTTTTAATTCTTTAAATTTTTAAATGTTTAAATCAAATAATAAAGTAAAAATTGAAAACATAATTTTTAAATTGCATCTTTTTTATTTTTTATTTTTTCAATATTTTTTCTGAAAATGTCGTCACTGATTTTTTGTAAAAGTATTTCGAAATTTTCATATTTTTCTTTTTCACTTGAATAAAAAATTAAAAAATAAAGATCGGAATAAAAATTTTTCTTTTCTGAAAATATCTCAAATTGTCCACAATCTAACAATTTGTCGGTCTTTATTACAAAAAAATCTCCATTTCTTTTTTTATTCTTTAGAAAACAAACTCCAAAATTCAAGTCTTTAATCTGAATTTTAATGATATTTTCATCAAAAACACCTAATTCAGATGAACAAAACTTATTTTTTATTTTTTGTTTAAATTCTTTTAAATTAGCAACATTTAAACAAACCGTATTGTTTTCAATGTTTCTCATTAATCTCCTCCTCTTTTTTATTTTTTTAATTTTAATAATTTTAATATATTTATAAATAATAAATAAGGTATATTTTTTTTTATTTTAGATTTTTTGAAAATATTTATTTTTATTAGTTTATTTAAAATATAAAAATTAATTTAAAATTAAAATTATTGAAATATTTATTTTTTTATACAATAATTCAGCATTTTTAATATTAAAAAAATTTTTAAATAAAATTTTATTAATTTTTATAAAAATAAATTATTTTAAATAAACAAAATTTTTAAAAATACTGGACTTATAATAACATTTTTTAGTATAATATAAATGTGAATAATAAAATAAATTTAAATAATAATTTTTAGGAGGAAAAATGACAGATATAGAAATTGCTCAAAAGGCCAAATTGAAAAAAATTAGTGAAATTGCGCAAAGTATTGGACTTTCTGAAGATGACTATGAACTTTATGGGAAATATAAAGCCAAAGTTAGTCTTGATGTTTTAAAAAGAAATGCTGACAAAAAAGATGGAAAATTGATTTTGATGACAGCTGTGACGCCAACACCTCCTGGTGAAGGAAAATCAACTGTTACAGTTGGACTTACTCAAGCGTTAAATAAACTTGGATATAAGTCTATTGCAGCATTAAGAGAGCCATCGCTTGGTCCTGTTTTTGGTATGAAAGGTGGAGCTGCTGGAGGTGGAATGTCGCAAGTTGTTCCAATGGAAGAAATTAATCTTCATTTTACAGGAGATATTCACGCAATAGGAGCTGCACACAACTTAATTTCAGCTTGTATTGACAATCACATTCATTTTGGAAATGAACTTGACATTGATGTAAACAATATTACTTTTAAAAGAGTTGTCGATATGAATGACAGAAATTTGAGAAGCATAGTAGTTGGTCTTGGACCGAAAGTAAATGGAACTCCTAGGGAAAATTCATTCCAAATCACTGTTGCCTCAGAAATTATGGCTATCTTTTGTCTAGCTGATTCAATTAGCGATTTAAAAAATAGAATTGGAGAAATTGTTTTTGCCTATAACAGAAAAGGTGAAATGTTAAAAGTAAAACAGTTAAATATTCAAGGTGCGGTTGCAGCACTTTTAAAAGATGCTATAAAGCCAAACTTAGTGCAGACATTGGAAAATACGCCTGTATTTATTCACGGTGGACCATTTGCTAACATTGCTCATGGATGTAATTCTCTGATTGCAACAAAAATGGCATTAAAATTATCGGACTATGTTGTGACAGAAGCTGGATTTGCTGCGGACTTGGGTGCTGAAAAATTTTTGGACATAAAAGCTAGATTTGGAGGACTTGAACCTAATGCAGTTGTAATAGTTGCAACTGTCAGAGCGCTAAAACATCACGGTGGTGACAAAGACTTGAAAACTGAGAATTGCGAAACTCTTTCAAAAGGACTTGAAAATTTGGAAAAACATATTGAAAGTATGCAAAAATATAATATTCCAGTTGTTGTAGCAATTAATAAATTTATAACTGATACGGATGCAGAAGTTGAAATAATAAGAGATTTTTGTAAGAAAAAAGATGTAGAAGTTGCTCTTTGTGAAATTTGGGAAAAAGGTGGAGAAGGTGGAAAAGAGCTTGTTGAAAAAGTGATGGACGCTATCGAAAAAAATGAAAAGTCAGATAAAAAATATACTCCGCTTTATGATTTAGATTTGACAATTCAAGAAAAAATTGAAAAAATCGCAAAAGAAATTTATGGAGCAGACGGAGTAAACTTTTCTGCAAAGGCGAAAAAAAATATTCAAAAATATGTGGAAAATGGATATGACAAACTTCCAATTTGTGTTTCAAAAACTCAAAAATCACTTTCTGACAATCCAAATCTATTGGGACGACCAAAAGGATTTAAAATTACAATAAATGAAATAAGATTGTCAGCTGGAGCAGGATTTTTGGTAGCAATGGCTGGAGAAATAATAGATATGCCAGGACTTCCGAGAAAACCGGCGGCTGAGTTAATTGACATAGATGAAAATGGAGTAATTTCAGGATTATTTTAACAATATCTAGCAAGAAGTCTCCCTCTTCTACAAGAGGGAGATGAATTGCAGAACATAACTTGAAATAATAATTATTATATGGTATAATACTCGTACATCAGGGCAGGGACTGCCCAAAGAGCTTGGTAAATATATTTAGCTAACAGAAGCAGATACTTCCCAAGAAGCTCCCTCTTCTAAAAGCGGGAGTAGTTCACAATAAACTCTCTTTCTTTATTCTTTTTCTTTTTATTATTATTTTTTTTTATTTTATTTTTTCTTTATTTAATTTTGTAATTTCTTAATTTATATCTTTATTATTTTTATCTTTTTATCTTTCTTTATTTCTATTATTTAAAATATATTTTATTTTATTAGATATGTTCGATAACCTAAGTTTTTTTATCTATACAAGGGGTCAAGACCCCTTGCTTCAAGATGTTTGTTTTATTAAATTCTAAGTTTGTATAGTTATCGAACAGGTCTATTTTATTTTATCTTATTTTATTTTATTGTATCTTATTTTATTGTATCTTATCTTAATTTTATTTTATATTATCTTCCTTTTCCAAAAATTACAATTGTGATAGTTTTTAATAAAATTTTCATATCGAATAAAATATCGTGATTTTTTATGTAATATAAGTCATATTGTAATTTTCTGTAGGCGTCTTCAATACTTGCTCCGTATGGGTACATAACTTGCGCCCAACCTGTAAGTCCTGGTTTTACAGTATGTCTTAAGTTATAGTACATTATTTCCTTTTCTAGCTGCTTTATAAAAAATTCTCGCTCAGGTCTTGGTCCTACAAAGCTCATCTCACCTTTTAAGACATTCCACAGCTGTGGCAATTCATCAACTCTTGTAAGACGCATAAATTTTCCAAATTTTGTGACACGGTTATCGTTTTTTGTCGCCCATTTTGGTCCATCTTTTTCGGCATCAGTCGTCATCGAACGAAATTTTACAATTTTAAAAGGTTTGTTTCCTTCGCCAATTCTTTCCTGAATGAAAAATATTGGTCCTTTTGATTCAAGTTTTATGATTATTGCGGCAATTATCATAATTGGGATTACGCAAATTCCTATTAATAGCGCAAAAATAATATCTAATATTCTTTTGGCTTTTAAATTGAAATTATTGTGATAAATTTCAAAACCTGTATTTTCTAAAAACCACTTTGGACTCAGATGTGAAACTGGCAATTTATTTTCATACATTTCGTAAAATTCCAAATAGTTGTAATATTGAAGTCCTTTTAATTTATTTTTTAAAAGTTTGTCAACAATTTTTGGATTTATAAGTAAATTTTCTGAAAAATCGACAATTATATCTATTTTTTTTAAATCACAAATTTTTAATATATCATATCCATAATCTTTTTTTCGAATATTTTTGTAATGGTCAATAAATCTGTATTGCTCATCGTTTTTTATGCTTTCAAGTAAATCTTGAGTATAGTCGTTTTCTCCGATAAACATAATTCTTTGTCTTTCAACGACTCCCACGATTATAATATATCTAAAAACAATTTGAAACATAGCAATTATTCCAAATAGAGCTATTGCTTCATAAAATGTAAATATTTTTAGAAAATTGGCTACGGCTGCAAAAATAAAGTTTATGATACAGACAACTGCCATATCACGAAGCCGATATTTTCCAGCTGAAATGTTGTAAATATTTCCAACATAATATGAAATTAACGCAACTCCAAAAATTCCTATATTTCTAAAACCAAGTCCTCTATTTATAATAATAAGACCTACAAAATAAACAACTATCGTAAGTATCCAAAATAATGCCAAATAATTTTTTCTAACACTGCTTACTGCCATATCACACCTCTTCCTAACAATTTTTTAATATAATAAAAAAACAAACTTATAAAAAGCGACAAAAAAAATACGCAACAAAATGAAATAATTATATATTTTCCATAATTTATTTTATTTATTAAATGTTTCTCACAAAAAAATACAAATATTGGATGCATTAAATAAACATCAAATGTCATAGCTGACACAATTTTTATAAATTTTTCTAAGCCAAAAACTTTTTTATTTAATTCTTTTTTTTTCTTTGTTTCAAAATTTACTGCAAATTCGAAAATAATAATTGATATTAAAAATACAAATATTGAGTGATAATCGTAAAAATATTCAAATAATTTTCCATCTTTTTTTGTAAAGATATAAGTCAAATAAATAATCATAATGTTAAACAAAAAAAATAAAATTATGCTAACTTTTTTATTTTTAAAAATCGTAACTTTTTTGTTTCCGATTAAATATCCGAGTAAAAAATATCCAGCGTATTCGCCAACTTGCTCATAAATTTTTATATTTAATTTTAAAAAAGTGTTTAAAAATGGAATAAAAATTAAAAAAAATATCCAAATTGATATCAAATATTTTGTATTTTGAAAATTTTTTTCTCTATCCCAAAAAACAAATTTCCGCAAAACTGGCGTTATAAGATAAATTGAAATTATCATATAGACATACCATAAATGATAATAAATTTTTCTATTTAACAGCTGTTTTATAAAATTTATATAAAAACTTTTTTTTAAAAGCATACTATTTTCAAAACTATGATTTTTAAAAATCATTGTAAAAAGATAAAAAATTACCGAATAAATCAAAAATTTTGGAACAATTTTTAAAATTCGCTTTTTAAAGAAAACTGTAATTTTTTCGTCTTTTCCAAGCAAAAAAAATCCACTAATCATGACAAAAATCGGAACACAGCTTCTGCAAAAACTGTCGATGACATTGGAAATAATCCATTCATAAGAAATTTTGCCATCTTCAATCTGATAAAGTTTTCCGCAGACGATGTGAATAAAAATAACCATAATTATTGCTGTGAATTTTAGTGAATCAAATCGAAAAAAAAATGAAACTTTTTCTTTATTATACATAAATATTTCTCCAGTTATTTTATTGTTATTTATTAATTTTATCACAATTTGATAATTTTGTGAACTAACTATTTTTTATTTTATTAATTTAAAAAATTTTGAAAAAATAAAAAAATATGATAAAATAATTTTGTGAAATTTTTATTATTATATTATAAAAATAAAAAAATTAAAATAAATAGCTAAAAAAATAATAAGAATTTGAATTTTGTGATATAATAAATTATAAAATTTAGAAGGAGTTATATACATGGAAAAGAATGAAAATTTTGTAGATTTTGTTAAACTTTCTGAAAAAATGAATCTCGAAAAAAAGTTTGAGCTTGTAAGCCAAAGCGCCTTAGTTTTTGTAGTTGTTTCAAGTATATGTATTTTTGCAATGCTCTCATATATTTTCAATGGTTCAGTTTTATTGGATCAGCTTGGAATTTCAATGCTCGTAAGCGCTTTGATTGTGCTTTGCCTTGTAGTATTATTTATAGCAACTGATTGCGCAACTACAACAACATCAAGCGGTTTCTTTTTCTCGTTAGATTATACTGAAGAAGCTAAAAGAAAAGCTAAAATTTATAACATAGACGATATTGATGAATTTAAAAAAAATATTGATATTGTTGCTGATGAAATTTCATTAAGAGGAAATGCTCTATTGCAAGAAACAAATAAAATATTGAATTATTTTTATGGAATGGATGATTCGTTTGAACTTGAACAATTTGAAGTGCAAATTTTAAAAAAACTTTGTAAATAAATATAAGATAAAAAAAGAAAATAAAAAAATAAAGAAAATAAAAAAAAATAAAAAAATAAAAAATGGATTTTAAAAATAAATAAAAATAGAGCTTACTTGGCGGTCAGCTCTATTTTTGTTTGATAAGCTACAAAAAATTAATGATTATTTGTTGACAAAGAAGAAAAAATGATATATAATTATATTTAAATATGAGCCTTTCCCACAAAGGACCGTTATCCGAATAAAATTAAATAGAACAAATAGGAGGATGAATAGTGAGTAAATACACTAAAATGCAAAAAAAAGAAGAAGTTACAAGAAACTGGTATGAAATAGACGCTGAAGGGAAAATACTTGGTAAAGTTGCTGCAGAAATCGCAGTAAGACTTATGGGTAAAAATAAACCAAGCTATACACCACATGTTGATGGTGGAGATTTTGTTGTTGTAACAAATGCTGAAAAAATCGCAGTTACAGGGAAAAAATTAACAGATAAAAAATATTATAGACACAGTGGTTATCCAGGTGGTTTAAAAGTTAGAAGTTTGCAAGAAATGTTAGAAAAACAACCTACTGAAGTAATAAGAAAAGCCGTTGAAAGAATGTTACCAAAAAATAAATTAGGAAGTCAAATGATTGGCAGACTTAAAGTATTTGTAGGAAATGAACATGCGCATACAGCACAAAAACCAGAAAGAATAGATTTATAGGAGGTAAAATTTCGTGGCAGGAAAAATTCAATATTTAGGAACAGGAAGAAGAAAAACATCAGTAGCAAGAGTAAGATTAGTACCAGGTGAAACTGGAGTAACAATTAACGGAAAAGAAATGAGAGAATATTTTGGTGGAAGAGAAATCTTAGCTAAAATCGTAGAACAACCATTAGAATTGACAGAAACTTTAAACAAATTTGGAGTAAAAGTTAATGTAAACGGTGGAGGAAATACAGGTCAAGCAGGAGCTATCAGACACGGTGTTTCAAGAGCATTATTAGAAGCTGACGCTGAATTAAGAGGTGCACTAAAAGAAGCAGGATTCTTAACAAGAGATTCAAGAATGGTTGAAAGAAAGAAATACGGGAAAAAGAAAGCAAGAAGAAGTCCACAATTCTCAAAAAGATAATTTTATTATTTCATATATCCTTGAAAACATTAGTTTTCAGGGATTTTTTTATTTTATTAAATAAAGCAAGAACACTCGGGACTTTTAGTCGTGAGATGAATTGCACAAAAATTTAGTAAGCATATGGAAAAATTTTAGTAGATAAAATGTAGAATATATGATATAATATCTTTGATTGAAGACTGTAATGGAGTTTAAATGTTCTAAAGAAAAGTAAAGTTGTGGACTTAAATGTTGTCCTATACAATAGGGGTGAGCTGAACACGCCTAAAAGAATAAGGATAGTTGTTGCGCTATCAAACTTCTTAGAAATTTTTAAATACTTTTAAAGATTTTAAAACCCTGTGGCTTTAGCCGTGGGAGGTTCAGGATAAAAAGAAGTCAAAAATAATAAAAAATAAAGGTAAAAAAAAATAAACCCAACAACGAAGGCTTAAACATAATCGAATTTTATTTGGTTATATTATAGCATATTTTAAAAAAAAGTCAATACAAAAAATATAAATCACAGTTATTAATTTAACTGTGATTTTTTTATGTAAAAAACAGGACAATGGCAATTAAGTTATGACTGTGATAGTATGTTGACAAATTTCAAGAGATGCAATATAATAATTCCGTAGAGAACGGAAAGGAGGTTTAAGCAAAATGACAATAATCGAAAAAATCCATCTACTTGCTAGTATCTGTACAATATTACAATTCGTATATATGATATACAAAGAGTATAAAGACGGAGAAAACAAGAAGAAATAAATATAACAACAAGGGCTATGGTTGCCAGACCCTCTAGCCTTTCTCTACACTTTAGTTATTAAAAGAAAGGGGTAGTTTATATGTATGAAAAGATACAGTTGACACTATCAGTATTAATAATAATTCTTTTTTGTGCATTTTGGATTATGAAATTTCTGAAATGGAAAAAAGGTAAAAAAAAATAAGCCCAACAACAAGGGCTTGACAATAATCGAATTTTATTTGATTATATTATAGCATATTTTAGAAGAAAGTCAATATAAAAAATATAAATCACAGTTATTAATTTAACTGTGATTTTTTATTAATTTTATAAAAAAATATTAAATATAAAATTATAATTATTACAAAATATGAAATTAGTTGTTAGAGGATAATTAGAAATAAAAATATTTGAATGAAAATAGGAAATTTTTCTTTAGTTTTTGTTTTGAGATGTTAGTATTTATGAAATATATGAATATATTAAAAAAAAATATAATTTAATTTTTAATTAAAAGATAATTATTATTTTTTGATTTTTTTTAATTTTATTTTTTTTGTTGCTAGGAAATATAAGGGTAAATGAAAAAAATTCTAAGGAAAAAAATTTTGGGTTGGAATTTTTGATTAAATAGAGGTTAAAAAAATGCGAATATTTTTACTTTTTTTATAAAAAAGTATTGAAATTTTTTAATAAATGTTGTAAAATAAAGGAAAATTATAGGAATCAATAAAATTTTATTAAATTGACACAAAAATAACTCTCTAATTTATGGGAGAATTGTGTATTTAATAAAGTTTGCTATAACTTTTTCTGGGGTTTTGAACAATCCTTTGGGAATTTTGTTTTTTTAGAAAATTTTCAAAAAGAGAAAGAGATTTTCCTTTTTCGTTCTTTTCATGTAAGGAAATTTTGAAATAACTTTGGTAATAGATTCTTTGGCATCATCACTCACTCGCCATCACTCTAAGTTTCTATGAAAAAATTACTTTTAAATTTTCTTGTAAATTATATTTTAAAGGAGTGTTTACATTATGACTAACAATTTAGCTAAAATCGCAAAAGATTTAAGAGCATTTGCTAAAAGATGTAAAGATGTCCACTATTCGGACTCATTATTAATATCTTTTATCTTGTCTGGAATTTTAAGTCTAGCTTCAATTTCATTCTCTGATACTTTTGACAACTTGTCAGATTCACAAAAAGAAGCTGCTATGGAATCAATAAGCGAAATGCGATAGCAAATCAATTACGCAAGAAAGGACAATGACAAGCTAATCAAAGGTTCATCACTTGAACTAGTAAAATTAATGGAACAAGGTGACCAAGTTGTAAAATCACCATGGGGATCTCAACAATTTGGATTTGGTTACACTTACAATTCTTGGGGAACTTCATTCAAAGGTCGTGGAGGAAAACAGAACGATATTAAATATAGAAGAACTAATGATCTGACTAAATATGTATATGATCCAAACTTACATGAATATGGAGCAACTAACTTGCACATTAAAAGAAATAAAGAGCCAGATGCGCTTGTAATTAATCCGGCTAATGTGCATAAATCTTATACGCCGCCTACTGCAACTAGAATGGATACTATGACTATGATTGATGGACCGCAGTTTAATCCACAAATAAAAATTTTAAACGGTGCATATTATGGACTGTATTCGATTAATGTGAATGGACAAGAATATACGGATCCTAAAATAGCAGATGATTACAATGCAGCACAATATAATAGTCTTAATTTAACTACTTCAACTTCTGATCATTCTAATAACCAAAATAATAATACTTCTTCTGGAAGTGCAACATTGACAACTGCATCACCTGGAAATTTAAAAATTGGAGGGTCAACTAATAGAGTTGGATGGTATCATACAGGAACAAGTTGGACTGGTTCAAGTATAAATGCTCTTACTAGAGGGGTAATACATATGTCGGATGTTAATAATTTAACTTCCTCTAGTTATTATATTTCATATTCGAATTTAAATGGTGCTACAGGTGGAAATAATCAATTTTATAATGAACATACAGGTAATTACGGTGAAATTAGTGCAGGTAGTTCAACAGCAGATAAGATATTTTTAGATATTAGTAATAATTTTACTATTAATCCTTCAATTATAAATACTGGAAGTAGAACTTTTGATATTGAATTTAATATAGACAGAGGTAGTGGTTTTACAGCTGTAAAAAATAGTTCTGGAACTTTGAATTTTGTTAATGATGATGGATATACAATTTTTAATATAAATGGAAATAATAATAATGGTATACATAATTTAGGAACTATAGACTATTCAACTGGAAATTATTATAATCAATTCAATATAAATGGAAATAGTAATAATGGTATATATTCTGCTGGAACAGTAAATAGCTCATTTAATACTTTTAATATAAATGGAAATAATAATAATGGTATATATTCTACTGGAACAGCTAATATAACTAATTCTAATTTTAATGTAAATGATGGTGTAGTAAATGGTTACGACTATAACACAGGAGTATTAATCACAAGTGGTTCTAATAGTAGTAATAGTAGTAATTATATTGTGAATGGTAGTCGTTCAAGTGGAATCTTTTTAACAGGAGGTTCAATAACTTCTAGTAGAGATGAAATAAGTGTTGGAGGATCTGAAAGTAATGGAATTTATTTAAGTTCTGGAACAATTTCTTCAACTATCGATAACTATGGTAGAGGATTTATTAAAGTTAGTGGAGGAAGTTCCAATGGTGTATTTGTAAAAAGAGGAGCTACTGTAACTACTGTAGACGATGATTTTACAATTAGTGGAAATGGCTCTAACGGTATTAATATAGAAAGTGGAGCAACAGTAGGTACCGTACAAAGTTCTAGTTTTACTGTTGGTGGTAGCGGTAATGGTTCCAATGGTATTTATGCACAATCAGGTTCAACATTGAGTAATATTAATAGCACAAGTTTTTCTGTAACTGGTAATGGTTCCAATGGAGCTAATTTACAAAATGGATTAGCTACTAATTTTTCTAATATAACAGCTACAGTTTCAGGATCAGGTTCTACAGGAATTACGCTTAATACACAAAAACCACATACTTTTATAGGTGCTAATACTTTTACTGTTTCAGGTGGAAATGCAAGTAGTGGAATTTACTTATATGATAGTGAAGGATTTACTATGAATGCAACAGGAAATGCTGCAAATAGTAGTTTTGATGTATCTAATAATTCAATAGGAGTTGGAATTAATGTAAATGATAGTGTAACTAAAGCTAAAACAATAACTTTCAGTACAGCTTCTACTCCAGGAAATACTCATTATAGAACATACATGAAATTAACTGGTAATGGTAGTAATGGTTCCAATCCAAATACTGAAGGATCTATAGGATTTAATATTCAAAATGGAAGAATGACAAGTGCTGCTACTGATACAAATAAAAAAGTAGAAATTACAGGTATGTTAGATGTTGAGGTAGCAGGTAATAATAATGAATTGTATAAAAATAACAGTTATATAAAGGAATTGAAGATCAGTAATGGAAGTGGTCTAAGTTCAACAGGTACAGCTGATCCTAATGCTATGATAGCAAGCTATAATAATGGGTATGGTTTAATAGATGTTGATGGTGACAGAAATATAGTTTTTTCTAATTTAGGTTTCGTAAAAACTGGTAGTGTTGATTTGAATGCTATTACAATAGATGGAAATAATAATGCTGTTGCGTATTTTGCAGGATCTAATGTTGATTTTAGAAATGCTAGAACAGGAAATGAAGGGAAAATAGGATATTTTGGAATTAGTGATAGTGATGTGATAAAATTACAAGGTTCTATAGGAGGAAATGGTGCAAGTGATGCAAATGTTGGAGTTTATGCTGTTTCTGGTCAACGTAAAGGATTAGGAACATATGATGCCATCGGAGATAATACTAGCGGATCAGGAAATACATTATCTAATTTAAATGTAAGTGATTTAAATATAGGATTTTCTAAGTATTCAACTAATGGAACTTTAGTATATTCAGCAAAAGGGACAGTAGTAGAAGTAAAAAATGATAGTAATAACTATAATAGAGATAAAGCAAGTAATCATGTTAACACAATTTCAGATGGAATAGTTCTTGATAATAAATCTGGAGGAAATTTTTCTCCTTATAAATGGGGTTATACAACTGATTATGATTTAAGATCGACTGGAACAACAATTGCATATTCGAAAGGAGTATGGGATTGGTCTGGATTAATGTACGATAGTACACCCACAGCGCTTACAAATAGTCCTTCAGAAATAATTATTGGTTCAGCTGTTGATATGGCTTCAAAATCAGGTATAGCTTATAGAGCAGAAAAAGGAGGAAAAGTAACTGTAGGTTCTAGTATTCTTAAAAATGGTACTGATAAAATAAATACAAGAGCTGGAGGAACAAATTCAGTAATTGCTTATGCAGATGGTAACAATGTAACGAATGTTAAACATGAAAATAATGGAAATTATGCAAGTAAAAAAGGTAATATCCACATGGATAGTTCTTTAATTGAAATTCAGGGGGATATTGTTGCAGCAGATGATGGAGTATTTAGTTCCAATGTGTTAGGTTCAACAGCTGCTGATAAATTACAAGCCTATAATAATATAGCAGCATATGCTGTTAATGGTGGGGATATTCTTATTAAAACAAGTGGTACTGTTCCGACAGATGCAAAAGAAGCCGATGATACGAAAGATGCTGATAATAAAGGATCATTGATATATGGACTTGGAGCATATGCTTCAGGATCTGGATCAAATGTAATTTATACTTCAGATGGAAACGGTGCAACTATTATATCTGGAACTAAAGGTGCGCTTTATGCTGAAGATAATGGATACATAGAATTTAAAGGTAATATTGTAAATCAAAATAATGATGTAGCAACAGTAATAACAGATACGACTAATGCAACTGTAAAAGTATCTCCTAATAGAAGTGGTACAGGACAAAATTTAATTGGAAGTGATCATAATAATGTTGCACCATTCTTTGTAAAACGTAGTTCTTTCAATGATGAAGCAGCAATAACATTTAATGACACTACTAATATAGATATGTATAACGGTGTTCTATTGGTTGGAAATGAATATTATCATAATAATGCATTATCAAGGGATTACAACAGAGGATTTTCTGATTACTACAAAGGAGCTGGTATACCTGCTACACAAGATGAACAAACTAAATATAAAAATGCAAAATATAGAGGTATGGAAAATGTTAGTGTCAAAATATTATCTAATGATGTTAATTTAGGACTGGTTAACCAATACGGTGAAGAATTAAATTGGGATTCTACTAGAAATGCAAGTAGTACAGGAACAAACTTCTTACAAGGTATTGCAGATTATGCTAAATTAAATAAAATAGAAAATTTTGGTACAAATTCTAAGAGAACTAATAATGAATATTCGTTCTCAACATCACTTATAAATGGTAAATTAAAAGTAACAGCTGATGTTGATTTGGAAGATCATTTAGTAACTGGAAGTGATTCTACAATTACTGGAGCTACAAATAAAAATGCAAATGATCCATTCAATGATATAGCAATGGAAAGTGAACTTGTTACATTTGATAATAATGTAAATGTTGCTGGAGATGTAAAATATTTAGCAGGTAAGAAACAAGGATTAAATATGGCAAATTCTTTATATCGTTGGAATGATGATGATTTGAAGAATAGACGTGAATCAACAGCAAGTTTAGTGAAAACAGAAGCTAAAGATTCAGGATATATATTGAAAAAAGCAAAATTAAATGTATGGGGTGGAAGTGCTAATCCAGGTGACAGTATAACAGGAGTTAATGTTGCTTATGGTACAATTGATAATCAAAAAGACAGTAAAATTTATGTTGATCACGGAAACGGAATCGTTGGAACAGATGGAAGTATCTTGAAAAATGAAGGTAAAATCTATGTAACTGGGAAATATGATCCTGCTACTCAAGCTGGATATACAGGATTAACAGCAACACCAAGAACAGGAGCAACAGTTGAAACTCAAGTAGATTCTACAAAAGGTGAAAATTATGGTATCGTAGGAATTTCTACTCAAAATGTTAGGGAACATCAAAATTATGGTGGAAATAGATATGGAGAAAATAAAGTAGAAATCGAAAATAAAGATGGTAGTATTGAAGTAGATGGTAAATTAGCAGTTGGTATTTATGGAGAAAATATTAATCAATCAGGAACAACTTTTACTGATCAATATGCTAAAAAATCAAATATTAATATAGCTTACGATAACCAAAATTCAACTTCACCAGATGCTATTAAAGTAAACTATGGAGCTGGAACAGCAAGTGGTACGCAAACAGTTAAAGAAAATAAAGCCTTACGAGGTGTTGGTATTGCACTAGTTGAACACGATAAAGATAGAACAGCTGCAAACAGAGGTGGAATTATCACTCTAAACACTCAAAATAAAGGAATTGCAAATACAGCAGATATTTTAACTTTCGAAAATGGTATTGGTATTTATGGTGAAAGTGCAGACATCAGATTCAAAGGAGATTCTACTGGACTTACTGTTGATACAGGAAGCGACGGAGCAGGAGTTTGGGTAACTGATGATTCAAATATTTCAAGCCATGCAGATAGAATTGCAGGAGCAAAAACATTAAATTACAACTATAAAGGATATGACAATAAAAAAGGATTTGCAATGGTATTTGGAAGCACAGATTCAAACAATACTTATGGTGGAACAAATGCAACAAACTATATGGACATCAAATTTAACAACAATGGCGATGCAGGTGTAACATTGGCAATTGAAAAATCTAAAACTGCACCAGGTGCAGCAGCGCCAGTAATTACAGCTGGAACAGGAACATACAAAGGAATCGCAGGAATCCTAGTAAACACAGATAAAGGAAGATTAGACACAGTAACAAACTACGGAGATATCAAGGAAGATACATCAAAAACTCATGTAAGATCTTACGGTGCGGTTGTAAACAGCGGAAACTTCGTAAACTGGGGTAACATCGAATTATCTGATTCATTGTTGTCAGATGCAGCAAATGTTGAAAAGAATGACCTTAAAAAAGTAAATGTAGGTATTTTGGCTAATGACCATGAAAATGGAAGAGCAAACACTTACATAGAAAGTCACGGAGACATCAAAGTTGGAACAACTTCTAACCAAAATGTCGGAGGATTTGGAATTTACGGTTACAATGTAACAACAGGACCAAAAGCTGACGGAAGTGAAAGTACAATTACAATTAACAGAAACAGCTACGGTGTTTACTCTGGAGACGGAACTGTAAACATTCAAAAAGGAACTAAATTATTAGTTGGTAACGACACAGTCTTAGGACACGAACAAACAACAAAAGGAACTTCTAGTGCAGCAGGAGCTTACCCAATTAACAGACAAACTGCCTACACAGCAGCAACTGACTTATTGCCAGGAAGAACAACAGATGCGGCAGTCGGAGTTTATATTGGAAGCAACGAAAACTTGTCTAAACAAAATAGAAATGTTGATGTAAGTGCTAACATGGATATTGACAGATATTCATACGGTATCGTTTTAGCTGAAAACAACGGTGGTGCAACTACAAATGTAACAATTGGTAGTCCAACTTACTCACCAACAATTAACTTAGCTTCAAACACTAAAGCTGGTGGACAAGTTAAATCACATGTTCCAACTAACCCAGCAATACCTGAAGAAGTTTACGAACAAGGTAACGCAGTATACTACTACTCAGCTGATAAAAACTCTAAAGGTACAACTTATGCAAATATAACAATGAACGGAGATTACAACACAGCTTACCGTACAGCAGGAAGCATTGATAACCACGGAATAATTGATTTAAGAAGTCAATGGGATATTGCAAATCCAACAGTTGATAAGACTACAGGAGAAACAATAAACTTAGGATATGGAAACTTAGGTATCGTTTCAGAAAATCCTGATATAGCTTCAACAAACTACGGTAAAATTATTACAGGAATGTCTGATACGCAAAATATGAGATATTCAGCAGCAATGGCAGCAGGTAGAAATGTTTATGATTCAAACAATACTTTTGTTAAGACAGAAGCTGACGGATATGTAATAAATAGAGGAAACATT
Organism: Leptotrichia sp. oral taxon 218; assembly: GCF_018128225.1. NCBI lineage: Bacteria > Fusobacteriati > Fusobacteriota > Fusobacteriia > Fusobacteriales > Leptotrichiaceae > Leptotrichia > Leptotrichia sp. oral taxon 218. The sequence goes on from NZ_CP072377.1 coordinate 437,804, forward strand.
GTAGTTCAAGCAAAAGATGGAATTGGAATGTTCGCAACTGGTTCTCGTTCAAGAGCAATTAACTATGGTAACATCGAATTAATTGGAGATAATTCAACAGGTATGTACTTAGACCGTGGAGCAATTGGAGAAAACTACGGAACAATCGAAGGTAGTGCAAATAACCTTAGAGGTGTGGTTGCAATAAATGGAGGTTACATTAAGAACTATGGTACAATTAATGTAACAGGACAAAATTCTAATGGAATTGTAACTGACAGTTCAAGATTTATCGTTGATGCAAACGGAAATCCAGTTAAAATATTGAGTCCAACAGATGCGCAATATACTTCTTCACAAGCTACAACAGCTGGACAAAATAATGGAAAAGACGGATCTAAGGATCTATACGGTGGAAAAGAAAACTCAATAGCTGAATATACTTCAGGAAATCCTAAGACAACTGGTGTTGGAACAACTATTGCAATGCCAAGCGTAGTACCGATGACAACTATTACAGTTGATGGAGTAAACACTCCAATCTTCACAGTTGACACAGATGCAGCAACACAAGGTCAATGGGGAGAAAAAATTTCAATTACAAGCAGTATTCAAACTGGTGGAACAAGAATAATCGATCTATCTCAATTAGATGGATGGGGTAACAAGATGTGGAATAACTATCATACAGACCAGTTATCAGAAGTTACATCAATTGGAATGTATGTAGATACATCAGGAGTTAAATACAGTAACCCAATTAATGGAATTCAAAACTTGAAAAACTTAGGAGAAGTAAACTTATACTTCGGATCTGAAGCAACATTGTATACTAATGCAAAAGCTATAAGATTGGGAACTAATATTTTAAAACCATTTAATGATTCACTTACTAACTTACCTGGTGGAGCTGTAGTAAATCCATTATCTGCAAGTTTAACTTGGCAAGTAGCAGCAAAACTTGACGATAAGAACCAATTGACAGATGTTTACATGAGTAAAGTTCCTTACCATTCATTTGCATTCGATGATGATACTTCACTTGTAAACTTCACAAACAACTTGGATAATGTGTATGAAATCGTTGATTTCCATACTAACGAAAAAGAAATCTTCAATAAATTAAACAGCTTAGGAAATGGAGAAGGACACATTTTAGCACAAGCGTTTGATCAAATGAGAGCGCATATTTATGGTGGAATCCAACAAAGAACTGTAGCTACTGAAAAAGTATTCGATTCTCAAGTTAGCGGAGTTATGAGCGGCAACGGAATGGTTGGAAACCCTTCTAAAGATTCAACTAAGTATAAAGCATTTGGAGAAAGAGGAGAATACAAGACTGATACAAAAGGAATCCCTGATTATGAAAATTACGCTGGAGGATTTGTAGCAGTTCACGAAGGTGAATCAATTTACAAAGGTGAAAAACATGGTTGGTACACAGGTGTAGTTGACAACAACTTCTCATTCAAAGATATTGCTAGATCTCATGAAAATCAAGCTATGATTAAAGGTGGATTATTCAAAACAACTCCATTTGATGTAAACGGAGAATTTACTTGGACAATCGCTGGAGAAGGATACTTCGGAAGAACAGATACAAACCGTAGATTCTGGGTAGTTGACAAACAATATGATGCGGAAGCTCATTACTATACTTACGGTGTAGCTCTTAAAAATGAATTAGCTAAATCATTCAGATTAAGTGAAGGATTTGCAATTAAACCACATGTAGGAATTGACCTAGAATACGGAAGATATAGTTCATTCCATGAAGATGGAACAATGTCATTGGATGTTAAAGGAAATGATTATCATTCAATCAAACCAAACTTAGGTGTTGACTTTACATACAAACAACCTGTATTCAAAAAATCAATGTTTGTTGCAAGTTTAGGTTTAGGATATGAAAAAGAATTAGGAAGAGTAAATGATGTGACAAATGAAGCAAGAATTCAAGGAGCATGGACAGACTACTTCTCAATTCGTGGAGATAAAGAAAACAAAAAAGGAAACTACAAAGCTGATCTAAACTTAGGAATAGACAACGGAAGACTTGGATTTACAGTAAACGCTGGATATGATTCAACTGGTAAAAACTTCAGAGGTGGAGCTGGACTTAGATTTATATTCTAGTAAAAACTTTGTAGAAAAAAGTTCATAAAATGATTAATACATTAAAAAAATGGGAATTTAAGTTTTTGAGAACTTAGGTTCTCATTTTTTGCTTAAAAATTTAAAAAAAATACTTGATTTTTTTTGAAAAATAATGTATAATTATACTTGATAGTAAATAGTGAAAATAATTAAATTATTTAACTATAACCAAAGACAGTAGGTAGAATGGAAGTTCATAAAATCCTACCGAGGTAGTTGTAATGAATTATTGGAAGATTTAATAAAAATTCTTAGATAGATTTCGTTATAATAATACCTCTGGCTTATTGTTTTTGTTTCAGAGGCTTTTTTATTTGAGGAGGTGAACAAATTGCCAGCACAAGCAAAATTAGATGCAGTTAAAGAATTAACTGAGAAATTAAAAGATGCAAAAGCTATGGTTTTTGTTGATTATAAAGGAATCAGTGTTAATGAAGACACAGAACTTCGTAAAAATGCTAGAGAATCAAAAGTCGAATATTTCGTAGCGAAAAATAGACTTGTGAAAATTGCATTAAAAGAAGTTGGAATTGAAGAAGATTTTGATGACTTGTTAGAAGGAACAACATCTTTCGCAGTAGGTTACGAAGATGGAGTTGCACCATCAAAATTAATTTATGAATTTGGAAACAAATTAAAAGACAAATTAGTAATCAAAGGTGGAATGGTTGATGCAAAAAGAGTTGATGTTAAAACTGTAGAAGCATTAGCAAAATTACCATCAAGAGAAGAATTACTTGGTCAAATTGCTTACGGATTGTTATCGCCAGTTAGAATGTTAGCTGTAGCATTAACAAATGTAGCAGAACAAAAAGAAAATGGAGAACCAGCTGCTGAATAGTAAGCTGAAAAAATTTAAAATAAAAATAATTTAGGAGGAAATAAAATAATGGCATTTAATAAAGATCAATTTATAGAAGACTTAAAAGCTATGTCTGTATTAGAATTAAAAGAAGTAGTTGAAGCTATTGAAGAAACATTTGGAGTATCTGCACAACCAGTTGCAGTAGCAGGAGGAGCCGCAGCAGGAGGAGCCGCTGAAGAAAAAACTGAATTTGATGTAATCCTAGTATCTCCAGGAGGAGCTAAATTAGCAGTAATTAAAGAAGTAAGAGCAATTACAGGATTGGGATTAAAAGAAGCTAAAGAATTAGTTGAAGCTGGAGGAAAAGCAGTTAAAGAAGGAGCATCTAAAGAAGAAGCTGAAGAAATTAAAGGTAAATTAGAAGCTGCAGGAGCAACTGTTGAATTAAAATAGTTCACTTAAGCCAAATCAATAGTTAAGACACTCTTTTGAAAGAACAGGGAGTGTCTTTTTCCACTATTTTGCGTTTGAATATAAAAATTAAAGTATATTTATTGGATTTTTACAATTTGATAAATATATTTTGGAATATAAAGAGAAAATCGTATAAATACGGTCTTTTTTGTATTAATTTTTATGTTGAAAAAAATTTAAAATTTAATTATTTTGTGGATTTTGAAAATAATTAAATATAAAAATCAAATTAAATAAGAACATTCAAGTAAAGTTTAATTTTAGAATTTAATTTTAATAAAAGTGAATATGTTCTATGACAGGGAGGAATTTTTTAAATGGACAAACTTATTGAAAGATATAGTTTTGGAAAAATAGTAGACAGAGGGGAAATGCCACATTTTTTAGAGTTTCAGATAAATTCTTACGAAGACTTTTTACAGACAAAATTGCCACCTCAAAAAAGAGAAAATAAAGGATTTGAGTCAATTTTTAACGAAATTTTTCCAATTGAATCAAGCAACGGACTGCTAAAATTGGAATACTTGTGGTATGAAATTCACGAAAATGACGAGCCATTAAACGACGAACTAGAGTGTAAAAAAAGAGGTAAGACATATTCCGGTCAATTAAAAGTTAGATTAAAATTAACTAATAAAAGAACAGGAGAAATTCAGGAAACACTAGTTCATTTTGGAGATATACCACTTATGACAGATAAAGCGACATTCATTATAAATGGTGCAGAAAGAGTTGTTATTTCACAGCTTCATAGATCTCCAGGAATAACTTTTAATAAAGAATTAAACATTCAGACAGGAAAAGATGTATTTATCGGAAAGATAATTCCTTATAAAGGAACTTGGCTTGAGTTCGAAACGGATAAAAATGATGTTCTTAATGTAAAAATTGATAGAAGGAAGAAGGTTTTACTTCCAGTTTTCTTAAAAGCAGTTGATTTTTTTGAATCAAACGAACAAATTATGGATGAATTTTTTGAAGCGAAAACTGTTGATTTATCGGAAATTTATGAAAAATATAAAGGGAACGAATTAGATGATGTTTTGCGTTCGAAACTGGAAGGAAGTTTTGTAAGAGAAGATGTAATTGATGAGGAAACAGGAGAATTTATTGTTGAATCTAAAGAATTGATTGACGGAGTTGTCATTGAAAAAATATTGGATGAAAAACTTCAAAAACTTGATATTTGGGAAGTTAAACCTGAAGATAGAATTATTGCAAATGCTATGTTAAATGATAGCACAACAACAAATGACGAAGCTGTAATTGAAGTGTTTAGAAAATTAAGACCAGGGGATTTGGTTACAGTTGACAGTGCCAGATCGCTTGTAAAACAAATGTTTTTTAATCCACAAAGATATGATTTAGCCGATGTGGGAAGATATAAAATTAACAAAAGACTTAAAATTAATGTGCCAGAAGACGAAATTGTACTTACAAAAGAAGATGTTTTACATACAATTGAATATGTAAAAAATCTTGTGAGCGGAGAAGGATTTACAGATGATATTGACAACTTGTCAAACCGTCGTGTAAGAGGAGTTGGAGAGCTACTTTCAATTCAAATAAAAGGTGGAATGTTAAAAATGTCTAAAATGGTAAGAGAAAAAATGACTATTCAAGACATTACAACTTTAACGCCACAAAGTTTGTTAAATACAAAACCATTGAATGCTTTAATTCTTGAGTTTTTTGGAAGCGGACAATTATCTCAATTTATGGATCAGTCAAATCCGTTGTCAGAATTGACTCATAAAAGAAGAATTTCTGCGTTAGGACCTGGAGGACTTTCAAGAGATAGAGCAGGATTTGAGGTGCGTGATGTTCACAATTCTCACTATGGTAGAATTTGTCCAATAGAAACGCCAGAAGGACCGAATATCGGACTTATTGCTTCACTTTCAACTTATGGGAAAGTTAATAAATATGGATTTATCGAAACTCCGTTTGTAAAAATTAAAAATGGTAAAGCAGATTTTGATGACATCGAATATTTGGCGGCAGATGAAGAAGAAGGATTATTTATCGCACAAGCAGATACTCCAATTGACAAAGATGGAAACTTTTTGACAGATGAAGTTGTTTGCCGTTATGGAGATGAAATTGTGCATATTGACAAATCTAAAGTTGATATTTTGGATGTGTCACCTAAGCAGTTAGTATCAGTTTCAGCAGGATTAATACCGTTTTTGGAACACGATGATGCCAATCGTGCGTTAATGGGATCAAATATGCAGCGTCAAGCTGTGCCGTTACTTAAAACAGAAGCTCCTTATGTGGGAACTGGACTTGAGAGAAAAGTTGCCGTGGATTCTGGAGCAGTGATTACTTCACAAGCGACTGGAACAGTTACTTATGTCGACGCCAGAAAAATAGTTGTGACAGATGATGAAGGAAAAGAATATTCACACAGACTTTTAAACTTTGAAAAATCAAATCAGTCTATGTGTCTGCATCAAAAACCAATTACTGATTTGGGAGCAAAAGTTAAAAAAGGTGATATAATTGCCGATGGACCATCAACAGCTGGTGGGGATTTAGCGCTTGGAAAAAATATTTTACTTGCGTTTATGCCTTGGGAAGGATACAATTTTGAAGATGGAATTTTGATTTCAGAAAGACTTCGTAAAGACGATGTATTTACTTCGATTCATATTGAACAATTTGACACAGAAGCTAGAACGACAAAATTGGGAGATGAAGAAATTACGAGAGAAATTCCTAATGTATCTGAAGAAGCGCTTAAAAATCTGGATGAAAATGGAATTATAAGAATTGGTGCGCATGTTGTGCCAGATGATATTTTGGTTGGAAAGGTTACACCTAAAGGGGAAACTGAACCACCTGCAGAAGAAAAACTGCTTCGTGCAATTTTTGGAGAAAAAGCAAAAGATGTGAGGGATACTTCGCTTAGACTTCCACACGGAGTTAAAGGAACAGTTGTCGATGTATTGGAGCTAACTAAAGAAAATGGAGATGACTTAAAAGCTGGAGTAAATAAATTAATTAGAATTTACATCGCTGAAAAAAGAAAGATAATGGTTGGAGATAAGATGTCTGGACGACATGGAAATAAAGGGGTAATTTCAAGAGTGTTGCCAATTGAAGATATGCCACATTTGGAAGATGGAACACCAATTGATGTCTGCCTTAACCCGCTTGGGGTGCCATCTCGTATGAATATTGGACAGGTACTGGAAGTTCACTTGGGACTTGCAATTGGAGATATTAACAAATATATTGCAACACCTGTATTTGATGGTGCTAGTGAAGATGATGTGAAAAAATACTTGGAAGAAGCTGGATATAGCAGAACTGGTAAAGTAAAATTAATTGACGGAAGAACAGGAAAACCTTTTGACAATCCTGTCACAGTTGGAAGAATGTATATGTTAAAACTTCACCACTTGGTAGAAGATAAAATGCACGCCAGAGCAATTGGACCATATTCACTTGTCACTCAGCAGCCACTTGGAGGAAAAGCTCAGTTTGGTGGACAAAGACTTGGAGAAATGGAAGTCTGGGCACTGGAAGCCTACGGTGCGTCAAGTATTTTACAAGAAATGTTGACTGTAAAATCGGATGATATAAGTGGAAGAACAAAAACTTACGAAGCGATTGTAAAAGGAGAAGCAATGCCAGAAGCAGATGCACCAGAATCATTTAGAGTGTTAATTAAAGAGTTCCAGTCACTTGGATTAGATGTAGCTCTTTATGATAAAGATGGACAACAAATTGAACTAGATAAAAATGTTGATGCATAAAAAAATAAAAAAGTTTGCCACTTTCTTTTAAAAAAAGTGGAATAAATATATTGAGGAGGCTCTTATTAATGAGTATAAGAGATTTTGATAGTATTCAAATAAAACTGGCATCGCCGGAAAAAATATTGGAATGGTCATATGGAGAAATAACAAAAGCGGAAACAATAAACTATAGAACACTTAAACCTGAGATGGAAGGGCTTTTCTGCGAGAGAATATTTGGACCATCGAAAGACTACGAATGTGCGTGTGGAAAATACAAAAGAATGCGTTATAAAGGGATAGTCTGTGAAAAATGTGGAGTTGAAGTAACTACTTCAAAAGTTCGTCGTGAAAGAATGGGTCATATTAAACTTGCTACACCAATTGCACATATTTGGTATTCTAAAGGAACACCTAATAAAATGAGTCTTTTACTTGGAATAAGTACAAAAGAACTGGAATCAGTTTTGTATTTCTCAAGATATATTGTAACTGATGCAGGAGAAACTGGACTTGAAAAAGGTAAGATTTTGACAGATAGAGAATATAAGTTATATGAAAGTCAATTTAAAAACGGATTTACGGCAAAAATGGGTGCTGAAGGAGTTTTAGCGCTGTTAGAAGAAATTGATTTGAAAGAATTAGAAAAAAAACTGGAAAATGAAATGGATACGGAACATTCATCTCAAAAGAGAAAAAAAGTTATAAAAAGACTAAAAATAGTAAGAGATTTGATACTTTCTGGAAATAGACCTGAATGGATGATTTTGACAGTGCTTCCTGTAATTCCTGCTGATTTAAGACCAATGGTTCAGCTTGATGGAGGAAGATTTGCAACTTCAGATTTAAATGACTTGTATAGAAGAGTAATTAACAGAAATATAAGACTTAAAAAATTGATGTCAATAAAAGCACCTGAAATTGTCATAAAAAATGAAAAAAGAATGCTTCAGGAAGCAGTTGATGCCTTAATTGACAACGGTCGTCGTGGAAAACCAGTTGTAACTCAAAACAACAGAGAGTTAAAATCACTATCTGATATGTTAAAAGGAAAACAAGGTAGATTTAGACAAAATTTATTAGGAAAAAGGGTTGATTATTCAGGAAGATCGGTTATTGTCGTTGGACCAAGCTTGAAAATGAATCAATGTGGTCTTCCTAAAAAGATGGCACTTGAGCTTTATAAACCATTTTTGATGAGAGAATTGGTAAAAAGAGAGCTGGCATCTAATGTGAAAATTGCCAAAAAGATGGTTGAAGAAGAAGACGAAAATGTATGGGAATTGATCGAAGAAATTATTAAAAATCATCCTGTGCTGTTAAATCGTGCGCCAACATTGCATAGATTGTCAATTCAAGCGTTTCAGCCAATTTTGATAGAAGGAAAAGCTATAAGACTTCATCCGCTTGTATGTTCTGCATTTAATGCCGATTTTGATGGAGATCAAATGGCAGTTCACTTGGTGCTTTCACAAGAAGCACAGATGGAAGCAAAATTATTAATGTTAGCGACAAACAATATTATTGCACCATCAAGTGGAAAACCAATTGCAGTACCGTCTCAAGATATGGTCATGGGATGTTATTATATGACTAAAGAGAAAAAAGGTGCAAAAGGGGAAGGAAAATTATTTTCTAACAGAAATCAATTGATAACTGCTTATCAAAGTGGGAAAGTGTCAGTTCATGCTATGGTAAAAGTGAGAGTGGAAGATGAATTGCTTGACACAACTCCTGGAAGATTGATGTTTAACTTGATCTTGCCAAAAGAAGTTAGAAATTATGGAATTACATTTGGAAAAAAAGAATTGGCAAAATTAATTGCTGAACTTTATAAAAGATATGGATTTGAGAAAACTTCAAGTTTATTAGATGATATTAAAGAATTTGGATACCATTATGGTACACTTGCTGGAATTACAGTTGGAATTGAAGATTTGAAAATCCCTGAAACTAAAAAAGAAATACTTGAAAATGCTGAAAAAGATGTGGCAGAAGTCGAAAAACAATATAAAGCTGGAGAAATTATTAACGAAGAAAGATATAGAAAAACAGTGGGTATTTGGGCAGAAGCTACTGAAAAAGTAACAAAAGATATGATGGATAACCTTGATGAATTTAATCCAGTTTATATGATGGCGAATTCAGGAGCCAGAGGATCAATTGCGCAAATGCGTCAACTTGGTGGAATGCGTGGACTTATGGCGGATACGCAAGGTAGAATCATTGAAATGCCGATTAAAGCCAACTTTAGGGAAGGTCTTAACATCTTGGAATTCTTTATGTCATCACATGGAGCAAGAAAAGGACTTGCCGATACAGCACTAAGAACGGCGGATTCAGGATATTTGACAAGAAGACTTGTTGATATTTCGCACGAAGTTATTGTAAACCACGATGACTGTGGATGTGAACATGGAATTGTCGTATCGGACTTGATGGATGCTGGGGAAGTTATTGAAAAATTAAGTGAAAGAATTTATGGAAGAAATTTAGCGAAAGATTTAGTTCATAATGGAGAAGTTATTGCAACTAGAAATACTTTAATTGATGATGAATTAATTAAAAAAATTGAAGAATTGGATATTCGTGAAGTAGAAATTAGAACACCTTTGACTTGTAAATTGGAAAAAGGTGTTTGTAGAAAATGTTACGGGCTTGACTTATCTAATCATAAGGAAATTTTAAAAGGGGAAGCAGTTGGAGTTATTGCAGCTCAATCAATTGGAGAACCTGGTACACAGCTTACAATGCGTACTTTCCATACTGGAGGAGTTGCCACAGCGGCTTCAGTTCAATCTGACTACAAAGCGGATGTTGCTGGAAAAGTTAAATTTAGAGGTATTTCTACACTTGTAAATGAAGAAGGAAAAGAAATTGTTGTTTCTCAAAATGGGCGTCTAATAATAGGAAAACATAGATATGAAATTCAATCTGGTTCAGTTTTACATGTAAAAGATGGAGATACAGTTAAAAAAGGACAAGTTTTAGTTGAATTTGATCCTTATCAAACACCAATTATTACATCTGAAGAAGGTAAAGTGGAATTTAGAGATATTTATGTAAGAGAAAACATTGATGTAAAATATGGAGTTACTGAAAAAGTAGCTATAAAACCTGTGGAAAGCAGCGATGTAAACCCTAGAATCATAATTTACACAAAAGATGACAGAAGAGTGGAATATGCAGTTCCTTATGGAGCATATTTAATGGTAAATGAAGGAGATCATGTTAAAAAAGGTCAAACTATTACAAAAATCTTGAAAACAGGAGAAGGAAATAAGGATATTACTGGAGGTCTTCCTCGTGTACAAGAGTTGTTTGAAGCAAGAAATCCTAAAGGAAAAGCTATTTTGTCAGAATTTGCAGGGCGTGTTGTGTTCTCAGATAAAAAGAAAAAGGGTATGAGATTAATCTTGATTGAAGATCCTGAAACTGGAGAATTGATTCAAGAATATACAGTTCCTGTGGGAGAACATCTGGTTGTAACTAACGAAATGCTGATTGAAAAAGGTGCTAAAATTACAGATGGACCAGTTTCACCTCACGATATTTTGAAAATTAAAGGGCTTGTGGAAGCACAGCAATTTATACTTGAGTCTGTACAACAAGTTTATCGTGAACAAGGGGTTACAGTAAATGACAAACACATTGAAATAATTGTTAAACAGATGTTCCAAAAAGTAAAAATTAAAGAAGTTGGAGATTCTCTATTCTTAGAAGATGAATTAATTGAAAAGAAAATTGTTGAAAGAGAAAATGAAAAATTAATTTCAAATGGTAAAAATCCTGCAACTTATGAACCTGTAATACAAGGTATTACAAAAGCGGCAGTAAACACAGAAAGTTTCATTTCAGCAGCGTCGTTCCAAGAAACTACAAAAGTATTGGCAAATGCAGCAGTTGAAGGAAAAATTGACAAACTTGAAGGAATGAAAGAAAATGTTATAATTGGTAAGAGAGTGCCAGGAGGAACTGGATTTAAAGACTATTTATATTTGGATGCAAGATTAAAATCTGACATTGTACAAGAAGCACAAGATGAAGATCAAATATTAGAAGATGAAGTTAAACCTAGTGAAAACGAAGAAACTTCTGGTGAAGAATAGGAACATTTTTTAAAAAATAAGGGAAATTTTAAATTTCCCTTATCTCATTAATATGAAGTTAGTTTTTAGCTCCAAATAATTTAGAACAAATGAGGAGATTTTATTAAATAGTACAAGAACACTCGCGACGCAAGGAATGAGATGAATTGTACGAAAATTTTAGTAAGCATATAGGGAAACTTGTATGTAGACACGGAGCAAAACCGTGCAACAAAGAAACTGAATTGCTGGGAACTCTTAAAGCTAGTATAACCACAACATAATACCTAGGTAATAATATATGGTATAAGTGTGATGGTGGCGAAAGCAGAAAAAATATACTAGATGGTGCAAGGTTAAATCCTAAACATTATGATAATAGACAATCAGCAGCTAATCCTGAAAAGGAAAGTTCAACGACTATCCCTCGTGAGGGGAGTACAATACAAGCGATTGGTATTGGAAGTGGTTTCGCCTAAGGTGCCAAAATACACTATGGATAAGATATAGTCTGTGCTTGTTAGAGATAACAAGAAGTTCATGAGAGAACTGCATAAGTAGTAGCGTACTTATGTGAACGACGCTTCCCGCTGTTGTGGGGTTTTAAAAACTTTAAAAATATTTAAAAATAAATAAAAAATATTACTTTTTTGACAGATAAAATGTAGAATACATGGTATAATATCTCTGATGAAAAGGAGGTGATTATATATGTATTTAACATTAAGACAACAGGTAAAACATCTTAGTAAAAATGAGTTTAGGAATTTAAAATGTTTATCTCATATAGCCAAGAACTTAACTAATGAAGCTATATATAATATTAGACAGTATTATTTTAATAAGAAAAAGTATTTAAGTTATAATGAAAACTATAAAATGCTTAAAAATAGTGAGAACTATAAAAAATTAAATTCTAATATGGCTCAACAAATTCTAAAAGAAGTAGACGGAAGTTTCAAATCATTTTTTGGACTTTTGAAACTTGCTAAAAATGGTCAATATGATAATAAAAAAATAAAATTACCTAAATATCTTGATAAAGATGGTTTTACAACTCTTATTATAGGTTTTGTAAGATTAAAAGATGATATTCTGATAGTTCCTTATTCAAATTCGTTTAAGAAAACTCATCAGGAAGTTAAAATTAAGCTACCACCAGTATTAAAAGGCAAGAAGATAAAAGAGATTAGAATAATACCAAAACAACATTCTAGGTACTTTGAAATTCAATATACTTACGAGGTAGAAGAAGTTCAAAGGGAATTAAATAAAGAAAATGTACTAGGAATTGATTTAGGTATAGATAATCTTTGTACTTGTGTAACTAATAACGGAGCATCATTCATAATAGATGGTAGAAAATTAAAATCAATAAATCAATACTATAATAAGATAAATGCAAAATTGCAAAGCATTAAAGATAAGCAAAAGATAGAGCATATAACATTAAGGCAAAAAAGAATAGTTAGAAAAAGAAATAATCGTATAAATGATTATCTTTCAAAAGCAGCAAGAATAATAATAAATTATTGTCTTAACAATGATATAGGAAAACTAGTTCTAGGATATAACGAGGATTTTCAAAGAAAATCAAATATAGGAAGCATAAATAATCAAAATTTTGTAAATATACCATATGGAAAATTAAGAGATAAATTAATATATCTATGTAAACTATATGGAATAGAATTTAAACTGCAAGAAGAGAGTTATACATCGAAAGCAAGTTTCTTTGATGGAGATGAGATTCCAATATATGATAAAGAAAATCAAAAAGAATATATATTCAGTGGAAAAAGGATAAAAAGAGGACTATATCAAACAAGTAAAGGCTATCAATTAAATGCAGATTGTAACGGAGCATTAAATATATTAAGAAAAAGTAAAGTTGTGGACTTAAGCGTCCTATACAATAGAGGTGAGCTGAACACACCTAGAAGAATAAGGGTAGTGTAAAGCTATCAAACTTCTTAGAAAATTTTTGAATATTTTTAAAGATTTTAGAACCCTGCGACTTTATCGTGGGAGGTTCAGGAAAGGGAAATTAATTATTGTTTCAGGACCATCTGGGTCGGGGAAATCAACAGTTACAAAGATTGTAAAAGATAAGCTAAATATTCCACTTTCAATTTCTGCAACTACAAGAAAGCCTAGAAATGGGGAAATTGACGGAAAAGATTATTATTTTTTGACAAAAGAAGAATTTTTACAAAAAATAAAAAATGATGAATTTTATGAGTATGCGAATGTTCATGGAAATTATTATGGGACATTGAAAAAAGCTGTGGAAGACAATTTAGAAAAAGGGATTAATGTCATTTTAGAAATTGATGTTCAAGGTGCCTTAATTGCGAAGGAAAAGAAAAAAGATGCTGTTTTAGTCTTTTTTAAAACAGAAAATTTGGAAGTGCTGGAAAATAGACTTAGAAACAGAAAGACAGACAGTGACGAAGTCATTGAACTAAGACTTAAAAATGCTCAAAAAGAACTGGAATATGAAAAAGAATATGATTATGTTGTGATAAACAAAGAAATAGAACAGTCTTGCAACGATTTAATAAAAATTATAAATTTATAAATTCTGAAAGGAGAAAGTTTTTAAAAAAACTTTTTAAAACAATGAAAAAAGAAAAAATAACAATAGATGAATTATTGGAAAAAGTGCCAAATAAATATGAGTTAGCAATTATAGCAGGAAAAATTGCAAAAGTAGAATTAAAAAAAGATAAATCAAAATTTGAAGTTATGGATGATGTTTTTTCTGACATTATGAATGATGAAGTTGAAGTTATTTATAATAACAAAAAAGAAGAAGATGAAGAAAATTAAAAATTTTTTTAATAAAGTATTGACTATTTTAAAAATCAAATTATACTTATAGTGTAACATCTAAAAATTATTTAAAGAAATCCCTTAGAAAAAAATAAAAGGGAGTGAATAAAATTATGTATGAAAAAAAGGAAATTCAGAAATTAATAGATAATTTAGATATTGTAGAGGTAATCTCAGAGTATGTAAATTTGAAAAAATCAGGTTCTGGATACATGGGGCTCTCTCCTTTTAAAGAAGAAAGAACGCCATCTTTTTCAGTAAGTCCTGTTAAAAATATGTTTTATGACTTTAGTTCAGGGATTGGTGGAAATGTAATAAAATTTTATCAACTGATAAATGATGTAAATTTTCCACAAGCAGTAAAAGAATTGTCACAAAAATACAACATTCCATTAAAGACATCTAATTTTGGAAATAATTATAATTATAATTATGAAATTAATCAGAATAAATATAAAGAATATTATGAAATATTAAGCAGTGCTCACGAATTTTTTAAAAATGCCATAAAAGATGATGAAAAAGCATTGAAATATATGGAAGAACGAGGTTTTTTACCGAAAGATATAAAAAAATTTGAAATAGGATTTTCTTTGAACGAAAGAGATGAGCTGTTTAAATATTTAGTAAAGAAAAATTTTTCTGAAAAAAAGATATTGGAATTGGGACTTGTAAAAAGGAATGAATCGGGAGTGGTGTATGACACTTTTAGAAATAGAATTATGTTTCCAATTTACAATCCCCAAAATAAAATTGTAGGTTTTGGCGGAAGAATTATTGAAAAGGATACGGATTTACCCAAATATTTAAATTCAGCTGATTCTGTCGTCTTTAAAAAAGGTAAGGAATTATTTGGATTAAAAAATCGTGGAGAAGCTATTAAGAGAAAAGGCTTTGCCATGCTGATGGAAGGATATTTGGATGTACTGACGGTAAGAAAACATGGTTTTGAAACTGCAGTTGCAAGTCTTGGAACAGCTTTTACTGAAGAACAGGCAAGTTTGATAAAAAGATACACAAAAAATATAATAATTGCTTATGATAACGACGAAGCTGGGAAAAATGCCATTATAAGAGCTGGGTATATTTTAAAAAAGCTGGATTTTGAAATAAAATGTCTTAGAATAACTGAAAATGTGAAAGATCCAGATGAATTTTTGAGAAAATATGGAAAGAGAAAGTTTATCGAAACTTTAAAAAAATCAGTCGATTTTTACGATTTTTTATTAATTGAATTTAAAAAAAATTTGAATATGGAAGAAATTGCTTCCAAACGGATATTAGTTAAAAAATTTAAGCCATTTTTTGAGAGTTTTGAAACAGAGTTGGATAAGGAACTGTATATTCAAAAATTGTCGCACGAAATTGGAATTGAAGAAAAATATTTAAGACAGGAATTTATAGTTGAAAAAAGCCAGATAAAAAAATTTAAAAATAATAATTACATAAAAAAAGACAATCAAAAAAAAGGGGTACAAAATAAAAAAGAGAGTAAAAATTTATATGATGATTTAGAAGAACAGACAATTATATATTGCATAAAATATTTTAATTTAGAAAAAGAAAAAGTTAAGTTTCTCATGGAAAAAAAATTAACAAGTGAATTTTATAGCGCTTTATTTTCAAAATTAAAAGAGATAAACTTTGCAGTAAAAAATGTTTTGCAAATAAATGAAACTGATCTCACTGAAGAGCAAAAAGAAAAAACATTTGGTCTAAGATGTCTTTCTGACAGAAAAACTGAAAGTGAAGAAAGTTTTTTTAACGAAATATTTGAAAGTTGGCTGAGAAGAGAAATAGATGAGATTAATGAAAATCTCTCAAGAGCAAAGCAATTTAAATTAAAGAGAGAAGTTGAAATGGAACTTGGGAAAGAATTTCATACATTTGAGGAATTAAAAGAAATATATAAGAAATTTGAAGAAATAAGGAGACCAGAATAATGTCTGAAAATAAAAATAAATTAAAAAACAGTCTCGCAAATTTTATAAAAGAAACAAGAAAGCAGAAAGTAGCTAGTTACGAAGAAATTAATGCCGCTCTACCAGCGGATTATCCGCCTGAAAAGATAGAACAGTTAATAAGAAAATTATCTGACGACGGTGTCCAAATAGTTGATACACTAAAAGAAAAAAATGAATTGTTGAAAGTTCCTAAAACTATGGAAGAAATAGAAAAAATGGAAATTTCTGACTTTGAGGATGGAAGCGATGAGTTTGTGGAAAGTGAAATTGACGACACGGAAGTAGATAAATTACTACAGGCAGATTTAGTTAAAATGGCTGAGAGCATGGATGTGGACGAACCAATTAAAATGTATTTGCGTGAAATTGGTCAAATACCGCTTTTGAGTTATGAAGAAGAAATAGAATATGCGCAAAAAGTTTTAAATGGAGATGAGGAAGCAAAACAAAAGCTAATAGAATCTAATTTGAGATTAGTTGTAAGTATAGCTAAAAAACATACTAATCGTGGTCTAAAAATGTTGGATTTGATTCAAGAAGGAAATATGGGTCTTATGAAAGCGGTCGAAAAATTTGAGTATGAAAAAGGATTTAAATTCTCGACTTATGCGACTTGGTGGATAAGACAAGCTATAACAAGAGCAATTGCAGATCAGGGAAGAACAATAAGAATACCTGTTCATATGATAGAAACAATTAACAAAATAAAAAAAGAAAGCAGAATTATTTTGCAGGAAACTGGAAAAGAGCCGACTGCTGAAGAATTGTCGAAAAAATTGGAATTGCCAGTTGAAAAAGTTAAAAATATACTTGAAATGAATCAGGATCCAATTTCTTTGGAAACACCTGTTGGAAGCGAAGAAGATAGCGAATTGGGAGATTTTGTGGAAGATGATAAATTTGCAAATCCTTACGACGCAACTACAAGAGTGCTTTTAAAAGAACAGCTTGACGATGTTTTAAAGACATTGAATGATAGAGAAGAAAAAGTGCTTAGATATAGATATGGACTTGATGACGGATCACAAAAGACACTAGAAGAAGTTGGAAAGATTTTTAATGTGACAAGAGAGCGTATTAGACAAATTGAAGTGAAAGCGCTAAGAAAATTAAGACATCCAAGCAGAAGAAAAAAATTAGAAGATTATAGGAGCTAGACATCTGGATGGCTCCTTTCATTTTAAAATAGAGGTGGAAAATTGTTAAGTAATATTATAGAAGATATTAGAAAAAAAAGTAAATTTAGTTTTGAGAAAATTGTTGAAAACAACGATTTATCTGACGATGAATTTTTTGAATTATTAAAAGTTATTTATTCAGAAAATATTTCAGAAGTGCGAACATCTGTCGATGGAAGTGATTTTATTAAATAGTGCAAGAACACTCGCGACTTTAGTCGTGAGATGAATTGTACGAAAATTTTAGTAAGCATATAGGGAAACTTGTATGTAGACACGGATCAAAACCGTGCAACAAAGAAACTGAATTGCTGGGAACTCTTAAAGCTAGTATAACCACAACATAATACTTAAGTGAGAAAATGGTATAGGTGTGAAGGTAGCGAAAGCAGAAAAAATATACTAGATGATGCAAGGTTAAAGCCTAAACATTATGATAATAGACAATCAGCAGCTAAACCTGAAAAGGAAAGTTCAACGACTATCCCTCGTGAGGGGAGTACAATACAAGCGATTGGTATTGGAAGTGGTTTCGCCTAAGTCCTTGAAATAGGATATGGATAAGATATAGTCTGTGCTTGTTAGAGATAACAAGAAGTTCAAGGCTAGTCTCCTTAATTTATTAAGGAGTATATATGCCAAGAGAACTGCATAAGTAGTAGCGCACTTATGCGAACGACGCTTCCCACTGTTGTGGGGTTTTAAAAACTTTAAAAATATTAAAAAAAAACAGATAAAATGTAGAATACATGGTATAATATCTCTGATGAAAAGGAGGTGATATCTATGTATTTAACATTAAAACAACAGGTAAAACATCTTAGTAAAAATGAGTTTAGGAATTTAAAATATTTATCTCATATAGCCAAGAACTTAACTAATGAAGCTATATATAATATTAGACAGTATTATTTTAATAAGAAAAAGTATTTAAGTTATAATGAAAACTATAAAATACTTAAAAACAGTGAGAACTATAAAAAACTAAATTCTAATATGGCTCAACAAATTTTAAAAGAAGTAGATGGAAGTTTTAAGTCATTCTTTGCACTTTTAAAACTTGCTAAGAATGGTCAATATAATGGTAAAGTAAAATTACCTAATTATCTTGATAAAGATGGTTTTACTGCACTTGTTATAGGTTTTATAAGATTAAAAGATGATATGCTGATAGTTCCTTATTCAAATTTGTTTAAGAAAACTCATCAGGAAGTTAAAATTAAGCTACCACCAGTATTAAAAGACAAGAAGATAAAAGAGATTAGAATAATACCAAAACAATATTCTAGGTACTTTGAAATTCAATATACTTATGAAGTGGAAGAAGTTCAAAGGGAATTAAATGAAAATAATGCACTAGGAATTGATTTAGGTATAGACAATCTGTGTACTTGTGTAACTAATAATGGAGCATCATTCATAATAGATGGTAGAAAATTAAAATCAATAAATCAATACTATAATAAGACAAATGCAAAATTACAAAGTATAAAAGATAAGCAAAAGATTAAGCGAACGACATTAAGACAAAAGAAAATAACTAGAAAGAGAAATAATCGCATAAATGATTATCTTTCAAAAGCAGCAAGAATAATAATAAATTATTGTCTTAATAATGATATAGGAAAAATAGTTCTAGGATATAATGAAGATTTTCAAAGAAAATCAAATATAGGAAGTATAAATAATCAAAACTTTGTAAGTATACCATATGGAAAATTAAGAGATAAATTAATATATCTATGTAAACTATATGGAATAGAATTTAAACTACAAGAAGAGAGTTATACATCGAAAGCAAGTTTCTTTGATGGAGATATAATTCCAGTATACGATAAAGAAAATCAAAAAGAATATAAATTCAGTGGAAAAAGGATAAAAAGAGGACTATATCAGACAAGTAAAGGCTATCAATTAAATGCAGATTGTAACGGAGCATTAAATATTTTAAGAAAAAGTAAAGTTGTGGACTTAAGCGTCCTATACAATAGAGGTGAGCTGAACACACCTAAAAGAATAAGGATAGTGTAAAGCTATCAAACTTCTTAGAAAATTTTTAAATATTTTTAAAGATTTTAGAACCCTGCGACTTTAGTCGTGGGAGGTTCAGTATATTAGAAAATGAAGATTTTTATTCTTTGGAAAAAAATACGATAAAATCTTATTTGGAAGATGTAAAAGAGAGAAATAAAGAAATTTTAAAAAAAATTAAAGAAAAGAAAAAATTTGAAAATGATGAATTAATTGACAGATATTTAAAAATTGCAGTAAAAGAAAGCCTTAATTATTCAAAATTTGGATTTTCATTTTTAGATATAGTTCAAGAAGCAACTTTGGGTTTAATTTCGGGATTAAATTATTATTCTAAAGTAATAGAAAATTTTAAAGACCCAGAGTTTTTTTTGAAAAATTTTTCAATAAAATATATTTTGGAATTTCAGAAAAAGTTGCTAAAAAACATAAAATCAATGGAATTGTCGTATATTTTGTATTTGAAATTGAAGCTGGATAAAGCGAGTGGTTACAGTCTTGAAGAAATTAGTAAGCAAATGAATGTTAATCCAGAATATTTAGAAGATCTGGAAAATTTGTTCGACAATGTAAAAGATGAAAAATCTGTTGAAATTGAAAAAATATTTGAAAAAGCTGATAGAATAACAAAAACATATATTTTAGAAAATATTCCAAAAAAATTGAGTTACATTGATGAGAAAATTTTGGTGATGTTTTACGGATTAGATGACAAAATTTATTCTGAAAAAGAAATAGCAAAAACTTTGAACATAGCAAGTCACAATGTGAGTATTTTAAAAGAAAAGGCACTTAATAAATTATCGATAGATATGTTACAAAGTGATTTTGTGAAAAATAGCGAAAATTTAGATTTTTTGGTTAATTAAAAAGTTAATTAAAAAATTAATTAAAATTAGAGTAAATTAAATAAAAAAATAAAAAATAAATTAAAAAAAATAAATAAATTAAATAAAATTAAAGAAAGAAAGGAAAAAAATAAAAAAAATAAAAAATGAAATTAAGAGATATAATAGGAGAATTAAAGACAAGATATAATCCTAAAATGGCAGAAGATTGGGATAATGTGGGACTTTTAATCGGAGATGAAAATAAAGAAATAAAAAAAATGTTGTTTTGCCTAGATGTGACTGAAAATGCGGTTGAAAAAGCGATAAAAAATGGTGTAAATTTAATAATTTCACATCATCCAGTTATTTTTTCTGGAATGAAAAGGATTAATAATCAGACATTGCACGGAAGAAAAGTTTTAAAACTTATTGAAAATGGGATAGCTGTTTTTTCAATTCACACAAATGCTGATTTTGCGATAAATGGATTAAATGATTTTGTGATGGAAAAGTTAAATTTAGCTGGAGAAACAAAAATTTTAAATGAAGTTAATTTTGAAGATTACAATGAAGTTAAGCATTGTATGGAGCGACATTATGGCGGGACTGTGAGAGTGAAAATTTTAAATGAAGAAATTACTTTGGAAAATTTGGTAAAAAAAATTAAATATGAACTTGGGTTACCTTATGTAAGATTTGTCGGAGATAAAAATCGAGTTATAAAAAGAATTGGTCTTGTAACAGGTGGTGGAAGTTCTTTTATCGGTCATGCAAAAGGAAATGTAGATGTGTTTTTAACAGGGGATTTAAGATACCACGAAGCACTTGATATGCTTGAAGAAGGTGGACTTTTGGTTGATATAGGTCACTTGGAGAGCGAGTATTTATTTGCAGATTTAATGAAAAGAGAAGTTTCAAAATTTTTTGGTGGAGAAATGATAAAACATTATGAAAATCAAATTTTTCAATTGGGGTAAAAAATTAATAAAAAAAGAGTTTTAGGCAATAAATGCTTAATTTCTCTTTTTTTTATTATTTTATTTTTTTATATATTTATGATAAATCGTGTCTACAATAACAGCAATTGCATTATCTCCAGATATATTTGCCGCAGTTCCAAAACTGTCTTGAGTAATGTATAATGCAATAAGCATTGTTCCTAGTGGACCTGTCGAAACAATTCCAACCATTCCTAAAAATGGCAGTGCTGACATTATTGCTCCACCAGGTGCTCCAGGTGCTGCTACCATAGCAACTCCTAAAGTCATTATAAATGGAAGCATGATTGATAGGCTGTGAGCCATATTATTTATCATTAAAACTGCTGTGACGCAGCTTGTTATCGTAATGATACTTCCAGCCATATGAATTGTTGCACAAAGTGGTATGACAAAATCTCTTATTTCTTCAGAAACTCCGTTATTTTTAGCACATTCTACATTTACTGGAATTGTAGCTGCAGATGATTGAGTTCCAAGTGCTGTTATATATCCTGGAATTTGATTTTTTAAAAGTTGAAATGGATTTTTTTTCCCAATCGCACCAGAAACCGCAAAAAGAGCGACTAAATACGCAATATGTAAAGCTAATACGCACAAAAATACTTTTATGAAAACTGACATTATTGTAAATACACCGCCGCTGTGAGCCATATTTGCAAATGTTCCAAAGATGTAAAAAGGAAGCACTGGAATTATCGAAGTTAATAAAACTTTCACAATGATTATGGAAAAATCGGAAAATAATTTATAGATTGTTTCTCCATCATCATTCTTCTGTGATTTTAACCAACTTATTGCAAGTCCCATTATAAATGAAAAAACTACTGCTGAAGTTACATCTAGCATTGGCGGCAAATCTATTTCAAAAAAAGGTTTTAACATGCCTTTTTCTGGATTTCCTATTTTTGCTAGAATACTTCCATCTATTATATGTGGAAAAACAGTTGAAGCCATTATATAGGCTATTGTTCCCGCAATAATTGTTGAACTGTAAGATATAAGAGTTGTTATTCCTAAAAGTTTTCCTGCACCTTGTGTCAAATCAGAAATTCCCGCTACAACAAAGCCAATAATCATAAGCGGTATGATAAATGCCAAATATTTACTAAACAGTTCTGAAAAAGTTACCGCAATCTTAATAATTGGTTCTGGCAAGACAAATCCAGCAAAAATTCCTAGTACAATTGCTATCAATAACCGTGAAACCAGACCTATTCTAAATTTTCTCATAAAATTTTCTCCTCTCGTAAAAAAATAATTATACTGCATTATACCCTGAACCTCTCACGACTGAAGTCGCGAGGTTCTTAAGTACTATTTAGTTTCTTTTGAATATCTAGTATTCAAATACTAGCTAATTTCCTTAAGACTTTAATGGATAAGCTCTCCGTTGAGAACATTTACATCCTGTTGGCTCGGTTCAAAACCAGTTTTTATTTTAAAATCCCATACATTTTAATGTTTTTACATTTCCTTTTTTTATTCTTTCAATTTCTTCATTATGCAATTTAACAAAATTTTTAAATTCTTTTTGTGCTTTTTCTATATTTACTTCTTCTAAATTTTCTTTTACATTCTTTATTAAAAATGCAGAATACAAATCTCTTTGTATTTTATTTCCTAATATTTCTACCCATCTTTTTGATAGACTTTTCTTTTCATATTCATTTGTACTATGATTTAGTTGACTAGCTTTTACTTTAAAAGTATCAATTTTTATTATATTTTTTTCAATATATCCTAATTTTCTATTTATTATTTCAATCAATAATGCAGGTGCTCTATTTGATAAAGATTTTCCAAATCTCTTTTTCTTTTTAAATTTTCCAGTTTTTTCAGATATTTCAGTTTTCTTGCTTCTTCTCTGTAAAGCTTTAAAACTCATATTTTCAACTTTTACTATTGTTCCAATTTCTAGTATACTATTCGCTAAAATATTATGAGATTGCTTTCTTTTCTCTGCGATTTTTCTCTGTAAATTTGAAAGTTTTAACTTTGTTTTCACATATGATTTGCTCTTTTTCCATTTTTCTTTATTTTCTATATTAATTGTGCCATCTTTGTTATATTTATTAGGATTGTTTGCTCTTCTCTGTCTATCTAGTTTTCTTTGTAGTCTTATTTTTTCTTTTTCATTTATTTCTACATTTTCAGCTAAAATCTTTAATTCTGCTTTATTATCACTAACGATTGCTATTGTTGAAGTTCCTATATCAATTCCAATTTCATTTTCTCCACCAACTTTATGTTTTTTAGGAGGTGTTCCCTCAAAAGTTATTTGAATGTAGTATTTGTTTTTTTCATTTACAACTCTTTTAAGTAACCTACAATATAATAATTTATCTAAAAAACAACTTTGTGCATATTTATCATTATTTTTTATTATTACTGGAATCTTTAAGCCTAACCAAGATATGCAACAATCTTCTTTAAAAAATCTAAGTCCTGTAATATTCCCTTTTTCTCTAACAGAATAGAAATTTCCATAACTTTTAAAATGTACTTTTTTAGCTTTACCATACTTAAATTTTTCATAAGTCGCAAAAGCTCTTTCAGCTAATTCTTGTCCCATTTGAGAACCTAGATTCTTTTTAAATTTTTGTGTCATAGGTTTCACATACTTATTTAATTCAAATTTAGATATTGAATATTTTCTGTCTAATTCTTTATATCTTTTAGATTGCTCTTTTTTATCTAAATTACTGATTTCTTTATATTCAGGAGAAATTATCATTTTTCTATGTCTTTTAAGAATTTCACTAAGGCAGGAATTATATATCATTCTAGCTATGTTTATTCTTTTTTCTAAAATATGTTCTTGCCATAGTTCAGTTTTTAAAGCTAATGTCAATACATAATTTGCCATAATTCCTCCTTATTTTTCTTTTTGAGTTTGGATATATCTTTTTATTTGTTCTTCAGTATTTTCAGAAACAGTTGCAACAAAATAACTAGGATTCCATAAGTGTCCACCCCATAACTTATTTTTTATCTCGGGATGTTTTAAAAAAAGTTTTCTTGCAGAAATTCCCTTGAATATTTTCAAAATATTAGGTATGAAATGTTGAGGACTACATTCAATTAATATATGAACATGGTCTAAATCTGTTTCCATTTCTATTATTTTTATATTATTTTTATTAGAAATTTCAATTAATAATTCTTTTAAAATTTTTTCAATATCATCAATTAATACTTTTCTTCTATATTTTACACACCACACTATATGATATTGAATTGAATACACATATCCTCTTCCAAAATTAATATTTAACATTATTTATCACCATTTTTATTATACCATATGTATTTAACTATTTCAAATTTTTTCGTTGCCAAAAAAATATGCCATTCATCTTATTCCTTGCGTCGCAAGTGTTCTGGCATAATTCATAAAATTTTTTGGTAGATAATATTAAAATAAAAAATCACAAAAAATTTTTTTCATTAGTTCTAAAATATGGTAAAATAAAGACATAGAGATTTAAAAAAAATAGAAAAAAATAAAAAAATCAATTAAAAAAATTAGAATAAAAAAAACAAAAAAATAAAAATAAGAAAAAATAGGAGAAAAAATGGAATTAATTTATTTAGATAATGCGGCTACTACAAAAATGTCAGAAAGAGTGATTGAAGAGATGACAAAATCGTTTAAAGAAGTTTACGGAAATCCATTTTCAACGCATACTTTAGGACAAAAGGCAAAAGCTGTGGTTGAAAATGCAAGACATATTGCGGCAAAAAATTTGCAAGTTGAAGCTAAAGAAATAGTTTTTACTTCTGGTGGGACTGAAGGAAATAATTTAGTTATAAAAGGATTTTTAAAAGAAAATAAAAATAAAGGAAAACACATTATTACAACAAAAATCGAACATTCAAGCGTGTTAAAGACTTTCGAGAATCTTGAAAAACAAGGATATGAAGTAACTTTTTTAGATGTCACAAAAGATGGAATTGTTGATGTAAAACAGCTAAAAAACGCAGTTAGAGAAGATACAGCTCTTGTGTCAGTTATGTTTGTGAACAACGAAACTGGGGTTATTCAGCCAATTAAAGAAATTGGTGAGTTTTTGGAAGAAAAGGGGATTTTTTTTCATACGGATGCAGTTCAGGCAATTGGAAAATTTAAAATTTATCCTAAGGAATTAAAAATAGGCGCTTTGACTGTTTCGTCGCACAAATTTTATGGACCGAAAGGCGCTGGATTTGTGTTTATTGATAAAAAGTATAATGTTGAGAAAGAAATTTGTGGAGGAAGTCAAGAGAGAAATAGAAGAGCTGGAACTGAAAATGTGAATGGAATTTTGGGAACTGGCGTGGCACTTGAAGAAATTTATGAGAAAATGGATAAAGTTTTGAAAAACGAAGAAAAAATTCAGAAATATTTGGAAGAAAAATTAAAAAATGAAATTGGAAAAATTCAGAGAGTTGAAATAAATGGCGGAAATTTAGAAAGAGTGAAAAATATTACTAATGTATTTATAGAAAATACAGATATTCAAATGCTTTTAGTGGCGCTTGACATGAGAGGAATTTGCGTGAGCGGAGGTTCAGCTTGTATGTCTGGATCGCTTGAGAATTCACATGTTTTAAAAGCGATGGGAATGGATGATGAGAAGCTGAAAAGTTCTTTTAGAATTAGTATTGGAAAAGATACAACAATTGAAGAAATTGATTATTTTATCGAAAATTTGAAAGAGATAATATAAAAATAATATATGATGTATATAATAGACCTGTTCGATAACTATACAAACTTAGAATTTAATAAAATAAACATCTTGAAGCAAGGGGTCTTGACCCCTTGTATAGATAAAAAAACTTAGGTTATCGAACATATCTAATATAAAATATAATATAATAAATATGATAATTAATATAAAGGAGAGAGAGTTGAAAATGGGAAAGATTGAAGCGATATTTTTGGATTTGGACGGGACGACACTTACAAGTGAGCATACTGTTTCGGAAAATTTGAAAAATAAATTGGATGAATTGGAAAAAAAAGGAGTTAAAATTTTTATTGCGACAGGACGAACATTTACTTCTGCAAGTCCTTTTGTTGAAATGCTTAAAATAAAAAATCCAGTTATTACTTATAATGGAGGAAGAATTGTGGATCCAGCAACAAAAGAGATGATTTACGAAAAACCGCTAGATGCACAGACGGTTGAGAAAATAATAAAAATTGCAAGAGAAAAAAATATTCACTTGAATTTATATAAAGATGATAAATTATATATTGAAAAGGAAACGGAAGAAGGAAAAGCATATGCAAAAAATGTTGGGATTCCATATTATGTAGAAAATTTTGATAACTTTTTTGGAAAGACTTCGACAAAAGCGCTTTTTATCAATGAAAATGAAATTTTACAGAAATTGAAAAAAGAACTTTGTGAAAAAATGCCTGATGTGACATTTGTATTTTCTAAGTTAAAATATTTGGAAGCGTTAAATAAAGAAGTAAATAAAGGATTGACAGTAAAAGTTATGCTGGAAAAGTATAATATTTCGCCACAAAGGGCGATGGCTTTTGGAGATCAGTGGAATGATTTGGAAATGTTAAAATTTGTAAAATATGGTTATCTTATGGGAAATGCAACCGAAGAATTGAAAAAAGAGTTTTCTTCTGACAGAATAACTTTGTCCAATGACGAAGATGGGATTTATGAAGTTTTAAAAAATTTGTAGAGTAGGGGAAAATTTATGGAAAGTGAATTTGTACATCTAAAGTTGCACACCGAGTATTCTTTGCTGGAAGGTGTTGGGAAAATAGATGAATATGTAAAAAAAGCAAGTGAACTCGGTATGACTTCTCTTGCGATAACAGATGTCAATATGTTTGGTGCGATAGAATTTTTTAAAAAGTGTAAAAGTGCTAAAATAAAGCCAATTATCGGACTTGAAGTTTTTTTTGATGGATTGGAAAATTTTGGAGAATATTCTTTGACTTTACTTGCGAAAAATAAAAATGGGTATAAAAATCTGTGCAAGTTGTCTTCGATTTCATTTGAGAAATTTTCAAGAAAAAGAAATAAAATAAAGTATGAAGATTTGAAAAAATATTCACAAGATTTGTATGTTTTGTCAAGCGGATTGAATGGAGAAATTACAAATTACATTTTGGAGGAAAAAAATGAAATTGCACGAAAAATAATGAGAAAATTATTTTTTGACTTTGGAGAAAATTTTTTTTTGGAAATTCCGGCGTCAAAAAAACTTGAGAGAGTGAAAAATATTCTTGTTGAAACAGCAAAAAGAGAAAAAATAAGTAATTTTGTTGTGACAAACGACATTTATTATTTGAACGAAGAAGACAAAATTTTAAAAAAAATAGTGGAACTTATAAAAGGAGGGGAAAAGTCGGATTCAGAAGAAATTATAAATAACAAAGAAATTAGAGATAATGATTTTTATTTTAAAGATTACGGTGAAATAAAAAGTTCTTTTGAGAATGAAAATGAGATTTTTGAAAAGGCAATAAAAAATATTCAAAAAATTGTTCAAAATTGTGAAATTGATTTTGAATTTCATAAATTTAAATTTCCTAGATATGAATTGCCAAAAAATATTTCTGAAAAAGAATTTTTGCGAAAACTTGTCTATAACGGAATTGTAAAAAGATATTCAATTGCAGATTTTGAGGCAGAAAATGAAGAAGATATAAAAGAAATTATCAAAAAATTTTCAAGCGACAAATTTAAAAATGAAAAAAATTTGGATGGAAAAAGTATAATAAAAAGAGCAGAATATGAACTTAAAATTATTGATGAAATGGGTTATAACGGTTATTTTATCATAGTTTGGGATTTTATAAAATTTTCTAAGGAAAATGGAATTTATGTTGGACCTGGGCGTGGTTCTGCTGCAGGAAGCATAGTTTCGTATACTTTAAATATCACGGATATTGACCCGATTGAATATAATTTGATTTTTGAGAGATTTTTGAATCCTGAGAGAATTTCTATGCCAGATATTGATATAGATTTTGATCAGGAGCAAAGAGAGCAAGTTATAGATTATGTCTATAAAAAGTATGGAAGTGAATATGTCGCTCATATCATAACTTTTGGGACATTGAAGGCAAGACTTGTAATTAGAGATGTGGGAAGAGTTTTGAATGTAAAAATTTCAAAAGTTGATAAAATTGCAAAAATGATTCCGTTTAATATGGATTTGAGTGAAGCGAAAGAAAATGTAAAAGAATTGAAAAATATGTATGAAACTGATAGGCAGACAAGAGAAGTCATTGATTATTCTTTAAAATTGGAAGGGCAAGTCAGACACACTTCGATTCATGCGGCGGGAATTGTCATTTCAAAAGATATTTTAACCGATGAAATTCCAATTTATTCTGATGGGAAGACAAAAGTTGTGGCAACTCAGTATCAGATGAAAGAGCTGGAAGAGCTTGGAATTTTGAAAATGGATTTTTTAGGTTTAAAAAACTTGACAATTTTGCGAAAAATTGTTGAAAATTTGGAAGAGAGCAAAAAATATAATGAGATTTTTTTTGAAAAGTCAAAAAATAAAGTATTTCTTGATAAAATTCCATTAGATGACAAAAAAACTTACGAATTGCTTTCAAATGCTGATACAATGGGAGTTTTTCAGTGCGAGTCAGTTGGGATTAGAAGTCTTATGAAAAAGATGAAAATTGAGAGTTTTAGCGATATTGTGGCACTTCTTGCACTTTATAGACCAGGGCCTCTTGGAAGTGGAATGGTCGATGACCTTATTTTACAAAAAAATTCGAAAACTACAATAAAGTATATTGATGACTCTTTAAAAGACATTTTATCAGAAAGCTATGGAATGATTTTGTATCAGGAGCAAGTTATGAAAATTTTAAGCGAACTTGCAGATTATACGCTTGGGGAAGCCGATGAAGTGAGAAGGGCGATAAGTAAGAAAAATCTTGAGTCAATTCAAAAAAATCGTGAAAAATTTGTAAAAAATACTTTAAAAAAAGGCATTTTGCAGAGTGAAAATCCACAAAAAAAAGCAAATGAAATTTATGACTTAATTGAAAAATTTGGTGGATATGGATTTAATAAGTCACATTCAGCAGCATATTCGCTAATTGTTTACTGGACAGCTTTTTTCAAGGCAAATTATCCTTTGGAATTTTTTGCTGCAATAATGTCGGTGGAAGTTTCAAATTTAGATAGATTTCAAGTTTTTGTAAATGAAGCTAAGAAAAACAATATAGATTTACTTTTACCTGATGTAAATATTTGCAATAGAGATTTTGAAGTTGTGAAAAACGAAAAAGAAAAAGAAAATAAAAAAGAGAGAGAAATAAAAGAAATAAAAAAAATAGAAGAAATAGAAGAAAGGAGAGAAAGAGAAAAAGAAAACAAAAAAGAAGAAGATAAAGAAGAAAAACTGGAGAACAAAGAAAAACAATATAGAAAAGAAAATGAGAGATGTGGAAGCATTCGTTTTGGATTTTGTGGAATAAAAGGAATAGGAGAAATGTTATTTCAAAATTTGAGTGAAGAGTTAAAAAGTAGGAAATTTGACTCGTATGAAGATTTTTCTATGCGAATGAAAGACAATGAAATGACGGAAAAACAACTTAAAATTTTGATATTTTCAGGAGCATTGGATAAATTTGGGAAAAGTCGAAAAGAAATGCTTGATTTGGTTAAAGATTTTGAACTGTTTGATGCAGATGAGGAGGTAAATGTCATTTTTCTTGAAGCTTCTGATTCAAAAAATTCGGAAGATGAAAAAATAAAAAGTAAAAAATTTTCACAAATAGAACTTTTGGAAAAAGAAAAAAAATATTTAGGAATTTATGTTTCAAAACATCCATTGGATTTGAAAAAAGTTTTGATAAATATAATTTCTCACGATAAAATTAAAAATATTTCCAAAAAAAATTTAAAAACTTTAAGAATTATTGGAATGATAAGAAATTTGAATATTTTTAATACGAAAAAAGGTGAAAATATGGCAAAATTTGAATTGGAAGATTTTGATGGAAATATTGAGATTATTTGTTTTCAAAATAAATATGCGAACTTTAAAGACGAAATCAAAGAAAATGAAATTGTCATTTTAGAAGGAAATGTGAATTTTGAAGATGAAAAATATAATATTTTTTTAGAAAATATTTGTAAATTGGAAAATTTAGAAAAAAGACAGGATTTGAAATTATTTATTAAAATTGATGAAGATACGATAAAAAAATCCCAAGAAATAAAAAAATTGATTTTGAAATATCAAGGAAAAAATAAAGTTATTCAGGTTTTGCAAAAAAATCAAGAAAATCAAGAAAATCAAGAAATTAAAAAAATTAAAAAAAATAAATTTAAAATTTCTAAATATAGCATAAATTTATCTTTAAATTTTTTGCGTAGATTGGTAAAATTAATCGGATTTGAAAAATTAAAGATAAGATAATGATTTTTGGTAAAATCTTAAAAATATTGTAAAATATAATATTGTATGTTATAATAAATTATCAAAATTAAGTAATTTTTTCAAAATAAAAAAATAAATTTTTAAAAATGACAGTTTAAAAATAAGGAGAAAAGATGGAATTAAAAGATATTCAAGAATTGATGAAAGTTATGAAAGAAGAAAAATTGGAAGAACTGAAAGTTCAATATGGAAAAGTAAAATTGACACTGATTAATTCTTGTGATGCCAGTCCAAAAATAAACATAGCTCAGCCTGTAAAATCTGCTAAAAAAGAAGAGAAAGTTCAAAAAGAAGAAATTATCAAGTCAGATAATGTTGGGAAAATAAAATTATTGGATGTAAGCAGTGGAAAAGAAGTTAAAAAAGGTGAAATATTAGCTAAAATTTACACAATGGGAATTGAAAATGAAGTAAAATCTACAGTTGACGGAGTGATAAAAGAAGTTTTGGTTTCTGACGGAATCGCCGTTGATTTTTCAAAAGAATTATTTAAAATCGAAATAAAATAAATTAAAAAAGTTAATATTTAGGAGGAATCAATGTTTAAAAAAATATTAATAGCAAATAGAGGAGAAATCGCTGTGAGAATTATAAGAGCAGCAAGAGAATTGGGAATTGCAACAGTTGCTGTATATTCAGAAGCGGATAAAGATTCATTGCATGTAAAACTTGCGGATGAGGCAATTTGTATTGGAAAACCAAGTGCTGCTGATTCTTATTTAAAAATACCAAATATCATTTCAGCTGCACAAATTACAAACAGTGAAGCAATTCATCCAGGATATGGATTTTTATCAGAAAATCAGAGATTTGCTGAAATTTGTGAAAAAAATGGTATTGTGTTTATTGGTCCTAAACCAGAACTTATCAGTATGATGGGAGATAAAGCGACTGCAAGAGAAACTGCGAGTAAGCATAAAGTCCCAATGACAAAAGGATCGGATGGAATTGTCCCAACTGTTGAAGAAGCAAAAGAAGTTGCCAAATGGATAACTTATCCTGTTATGATAAAAGCCACTGCCGGTGGTGGTGGAAAAGGAATGAGAATTGCTCACGACGAAAAGGAATTAGTTGAAAATTATATTGTTGCGCAAAATGAAGCTAATGCAAATTTTGGGAATCCTGATGTTTATATCGAAAAATATGTTGAAGAGCCAAGACATGTTGAAATTCAAATAATTGGAGATAAATATGGAAATGTGGTTCATTTGGGAGAAAGAGATTGCTCAATTCAAAGAAGACATCAAAAATTGATAGAAGAAAGTCCATCAACTGGAATCGATGCGAAAACTCGTGAAAAAATGGGAAAATTTGCGGTAAAATTAGCTAAAGGAATAGGTTATGACAGCGTTGGAACATTGGAATTTTTGGTCGACAAAGAAATGAATTTTTATTTTATGGAAATGAATACGAGAATTCAAGTGGAACATACAATAAGTGAAGAAATTACAGGAGTTGACTTAGTAAAAGAGCAAATAAGAGTGGCAGCTGGAGAAAAATTGAGTTTCACTCAAAAAGATATAAGTATACATGGACATGTAATTGAGTGCAGAATAAATGCTGAAGATTCAGAAAATGGATTCTTGCCGTCGTCTGGTATTTTGGAAAAATATATTCCATCTGGTGGAATTGGAGTGAGAATAGATTCACATTCGTATCAAAATTATGAAATCCCACCTTATTACGATTCAATGATAGCTAAGTTAATAGTTAAAGGAAAAAATCGTGAAGAAGCAATTGTGAGAATGGAAAGAGCGCTAAGAGAATTTATAGTAGAAGGAATTGACACAACAATTCCATTCCATTTAAAAGTTTTTGAAAACAAGGCGTTTAGAGAAGGAAAATTTTATACAAACTTTATCGAAACTTATTTTAGCGAAGTTTTGGGAAAATAAAAAAATTTGTTAAAAAAAGATGGAAAAAATAAAAAATTGTGGTATAATTTTATTAATAAAAGCAAGTTTTCCTATTTTTTAAAAATGGGATAAATTGTTTGAAAAAATTAAATATTTAATTTTAAATTTAGGAGGAATCAAAATGAACGAATTAGGAAATGTAAATATATCTCAGGAAGTTGTTGCAACAATTGCAGAATTAGTAGTTTCGGAAATTGAAGGAGTAAGCAGCTTAGTTGGTGGAAAATCAAAAAATGAAATAATCAAATTTTTCCAAAGCGTATCTTCTGGAGGAAAAGGAATTGATGTAGAAGTTGGAGAAACTGAATGCACAATCGACTTGTATATCGTAGCTAAAATGGGTTATCCATTACCTGCTCTTGCTGGAGAAATTCAAACAAAAGTGGTAAAAGCAATTACAGAAACAACTGGACTAAAAGTTCAGGAAGTGAATGTATACATTCAAAAAATTGTTGAAGATGATAAAAAAGATGAAGTAGTAGTGGCAGAAAAAACAGAGGAATAGGTGTGGATAAATGACAGCTATATTAGGATTTTTAGCAAAATTATCAGTAATATTGGGATTTATCGGAATTGCCTTTTCTAGTATTTCAGATATTTTATTTAAAACAACATATTTGGATCAGTTGGATAATGCAATTGATTTGAGTGATTTTAATGTTAAAATTTTAGTTGGAGTAGTTGCAATAATTTATTTAGTATTATTTTTACTTTCATATGTCAACAAACTTACTAAATATTCTCAAAATAAAAAAGTGAGAAATAAAAATGGCGAAATCGAAGTATCGATAAAAACAATAAATGAAACTACTAAAGAATTTTTAAAGACAAAAGAAATTATAAAAAGCTCAAAAGTGAGATCATATTCAAAAGGGAAAGCGGTTGTTATCGAAGCAAGTGTGGATACATACAATGTGGAAGATTTAAACGACAAACTTTCGAATATTCAAAATGAATTAACCGATTATGTTTTTCATTCAACTGGAATTACAGTAAAAAAAAGTAAAATAAAATTGAGAAAAGTTTTAAGTGAAACAATAACAGAAAAAAAAGCTGTGGATTTTTCTGAAAATACAGATAAAAATCGGGAACAAAAAAAAGAAACTGAAAACGAGAAAAATTCTGAAACAAGCGAAAAAACAGAGTAACTTAAAAAATAAAATTGCAAGAATAATTGGAAATATTATCTAAAAAATAATGTAAGAACCGTAAGAACAATGGGGATAGCTCAGTAAATTTATTGAGAACCACGGGATTTTTTCTATGGGAGTTCGAGTATTTTGAAGATTTTAGGAAGGGAAATTTGATGACAAGAAGAAAAATTAGAGAAGAAATATTTAAACTTCTTTTTGAACATGAACTAATTGATAACGATATTCAGAAAAGAATTGAAGAAGTTATTGAAGAAGAAAAAATTACAAAAGAAGACCAAATTGATTTTTTAAAAAGTTATGTAACTGAAATTATTGAAAATGAAGAAATTTTAATAGAAAAAATAAAAAATATACTTGACGGTTGGACTTACGAAAGACTGGGAACAATAGAAAAGGTACTATTAAAAATCTCTTTTTACGAAATTCTTATAAAAAAAGTGGGATATGAAATTGCAATAAACGAAGTTTTAGAAATTGCGAAAAAATATTCTTACAATGATACAAAGGATTTTTTAAATGGAATTCTTGCAAAATTAGTAAAAGATATAAAATAAAAATAAAAAACTTCTATGTGCTTTTTTTGGTATGTAGAAGTTTTTGTATATAAATAATAAATATTTAAACGAAAATAAAAAATAAAATAAAAAAATTTAGAAAATTTAAGAAATTTAAGAAATTCTAAGAAAGGAAAAAATAAAGAAAAATGAAAAAAATAGGAATTGTCGTAGGGAAATTTTTTCCACTTCACATAGGACATGTAAATTTGATTCAAAGAGCTAGTGGAATTGTGGAAAAGGTATATGTAGTCGTTTCATATTCGACTGATGGAGATGATCTTATTACTTCAAATTCTAGGTTTGTGAAAGAAATAACACCAAAGGACAGACTTCGTTTTGTAAAACAGACATTTAAAAATCAGCCTAATATAGTTTCTTTTTTGTTTAACGAAGACGATTGTCCACCGTATCCAGATGGCTGGGAAAAGTGGTCAAAATTATTGAAAGAAGAAATTGAAAAAAGAGAAAATAGAGAAAAAAGAGAAAATGAAGAGAACAAAAAAAATTTGGATTGGAAAAATGATGTGATTTTCATAAGTAATCACAAAGATGATAAAAAATATTATTTAAAGTATTTTGGCTCACAGACGAAATCAATTGATGAAAATTACAATGAATATAATGTAAATTCTCACGAAATCAGAGAAAATCCAAGTAAATATTGGAATTATTTACCTCGAGAAGTAAGAGAGCATTTAATCCCCATTATAACCATATGTGGCGGTGAAAGCAGCGGAAAAAGCATTATGATAGACAAACTTGCCAATGTGTTTAATACAAGTTCTGCTTGGGAATATGGACGAGAGTATGTTTTTGAAAAATTGGGTGGAGATGAAGATGCTTTGCAATATTCGGATTATGAAAAGATAGTTTTTGGACATCAGTCAAATGTCTTGTATGCTGCAAGAAATGCGAATAAATTTGCACTGATTGATACGGATTACATCACAACTTTAGCATTTTGCTTGACTTATGAAAAAAGGGACAATCCAATTGTCAGAGAATTTGTGCAAAATTATAGATTTGATCTTACTATACTTTTGGAAAATAATGTAAAATGGGTAAATGATGGACTTCGTTCAATTGGAGATGACGACAGAAGAGAAAAATTTCAAAAATTATTAAAAACCTTGT
Organism: Leptotrichia sp. oral taxon 218; assembly: GCF_018128225.1. Classification (NCBI taxonomy): domain Bacteria; kingdom Fusobacteriati; phylum Fusobacteriota; class Fusobacteriia; order Fusobacteriales; family Leptotrichiaceae; genus Leptotrichia; species Leptotrichia sp. oral taxon 218. The sequence goes on from NZ_CP072377.1 coordinate 473,085, forward strand.
ACAAAGAGTACAATATTTCATATGTGACTGTGAAATCAAATAGCTATGAAAACAGATATTTGGCTTGTAAGCATATTATAAAGGCATATTTAAACGGAGAAGAAAATTTGCAAGAAATTGCCGATAGCTACGAGTAATTTTTTGATGTTAAAATAAAAATTTTCGCATTTGGCAAGTTGCAAAATATATCAATATATGGTATAATGAATTACTGTAAAAATTTAGAAAGTTTTTTTAATATGATAAAAACTAAAAAATTTAAAGGCGGCAAATTTGTCAAAATAAAAAAATTTTTTAGTAAATTATCTATAAATAAAATGATAAAAATATGGAAAGGAGTCGATAAATAATGGCAGTACCTAAGAAAAGAACTTCCAAAGCTAAAAGAAATATGAGAAGAGCACATGACGCAATTACAGCTCCAAACATCGTAGTAGAAGCTGACGGAACAGTGAGAAGACCTCACAGATTAAATTTAGAAACAGGAGTATACAGAGGTAGACAAGTGTTAAAAGCTGACGAAACAACAACAGAAGCTGAATAATTACAGGAGTTTAAAAACTCCTATTTTTTTTAAATTAAAATTATCGATTTTTACACTGACGAGAGTCAGTTTTTTTTTATTAAAAAAATTTTTTATTTTTAATAAAATATGGTAAAATATAAGTGTTAAAAAAATAAAATTTATTTTAGGAGGAAAATCAGATGAAAAAAATTATGAGAGGTGTGCTGTTATTCGGTATGCTGGGAGGAATGATTTTAGCTTGTGGAAATAAAAGTAATAATTCTAGCAATTCTACTAATTCACAAGCTGAAAAAAATGAGAAAGTTTATAGAATAGGAGTGTCACAAATTGTTGATCATCCAGCGTTGAATGCGGCAAAACAAGGATTTAAGGATGCACTTGCCAAAGCAGGTATAAAAGCGGATTATGATGATAAAATTGCAAATAATGAAATGAGTAATCAAACTTTAATAATGCAGCAATTTTCATCAGACAAAAAAGATTTAGTTTATGCAATAACTACACCGACAGCTCAAGCAGCAAAAAATCAAGTGGATAAAAATATCCCTGTTGTCTTTGCTTCCGTGACAGATCCAAAAAGTGCAGGATTAGTGGGAATATCAAATGTTACTGGAACAAGTGGAGCAGCTCCAGTTGAAGAAAATTTGAAATTGATGAAAGAATTATTACCAAAAGCTAAAAATATAGGAATAATTTATAATTCATCTGAACAAAATTCTGTTTCTGAAGTAAATAATTTGAAAAAATTAGCACCAAAATATGGATTTAATGTAGTTGACAAATCTGTAACTAATGGAACTGAACTTGTGTCGGCAGCTAATCTTGTGGTAAAACAAGCTGACTTATTGTATGCAATTCAAGATAATACAGTCGCTTCATATATTTCAGCAATATTGGACATTTTTAACAAAGAGAAAAAACCAATTTTTGGGACAAATAATATTTATTCGAATGCTGGAGGATTTATTTCACAAGGAACAACTGATTATGATATAGGTTATCGTTCTGGAGAAATAGCTGCTCAAATATTAAAAGGTGAGAAAAAACCAAATGAAATTCCAATTGAAAATGTAAAAGATTTAAAAATTGAAGTAAATAAACAAAATATGGAATTATTGGGAATAAAAATTCCTGAAAGTATTTCAAAAAATATAAAATATGTAGAAACAAAAAAATAAATGAAAAATTAAACAATCGAAAAAATTAAAGATTAAAAATTAAAAATAGAAAATTAAAAAATAAAGAGTAAAAAATAAAAAAATAAAAAAATAATAGAAGAAAAAATAAAATAAATAAAGTAAAATAAAATAAAACAAAAAAGGAAGTGAAAAAAGTTTATGAAAAAAAGTTTTTTTAAAATATGCTTTTTAATTGGGATTTTATCAGTTTTAGCAATTAGCTGTAATAAAGAATCTGATCCAGCAAATGTGGAAAAACCTGAAGAAAATATTTCACAATCTCAATCAAGCGATGAAAATAGCAGCAGCACATCTGATGCAACAAGCGGACAACAGCAATCACAGCAAACTCAAACTTTGGATACAACAAATCCAACTAAGACAGCATTGCAGCCACAAAATGGTCAAAGTGAAAATGCTGATCAACCTCAATCTCAATCTCAACCTCAAGTTCAATCTCAGACGCAAGGTGGAGGTCAACAAACTCCAAATCCTCAAGCAAAAAATAGTCCGACATTAAAACATGTAGACGGCGTTTTGGGACATCAATTTTCACTTGATGATAGAGTGGTCACTTTTGAAAGACAGGGAACACAATATAGAGTGGTTTATACAGTTGAAGGTGAAAATGGGACAAGTGTAGAAAAGAAAAATTTATCATTTAATCAAAAAAGTGATAGTTTATCGGACGGAACTTACACTTATAAAGTAAAAAATAATAAATTAGGATTATATGGAAATGGTGGAAAACAGTTGATATTTGTATTACAATAAATAAAATAAAAAAACTGTCTTATTTATGAAAGTAAGGCAGTTTTTATTTTTTATATTTTTATTTACTAGCTTTGTTTTCAATCATTTTTTCAACTAAATTTCTTCCATGATCTCCAACTCTTGTGAAGTGAGAAATTACATCTATGTAGTAAAGTCCAGCTTTTACATCACATTCCTGTTTACTTACCCTTTTTATGTGAGCTTTTCTTACTTCTTTTTCTTTTCTATATAATTCATTGTGTAAATCAATTACAGAAAAAGCTTTTTCATTGTCATTTTCTTTTAATGCTTCAATTGCTGTTTCAATTAATTTTACAGTAATTTCAAGAAGTTTGCTCACTTCATTATGTGCTACTTCAGAAAAGACAAGTTCTTTTTTGATTTCATATTGCACATCTTTAACTATTCCAAAAGCGTGATCACCGATTCTCTCAACATCTCGACACATATCTAGGTAGATGCTTATTTCTTCTCCCTCTTTTTCAGTAAAAGTTCCTTGTGATAACATTGTTAAATATTTTGTGATTTCCTGATCCATGCTATTTATGTTATCTTCAGAAAGTTCAACATTTTTAGCTAATTTTTCATTGTGTGAATGAAAGAACTCAACTGATTCTTTTAAATTTTCAAGAGCCATTGAAACCATAATTAACATTTCCTGCTTAACTTGTCCAATTGCAATAGAAGGTGCATTTAATAAAGCAATATCTAAATATTTTGGCTTAAATTCTTCTGCTTTGTCTTCATCTTTTTCTTTTATTACTTTAACAACTATATATTCTAAAACTTTTATAAATGGAAATAAAAGTATAGTTGTAGCAATATTAAAGGAAGCGTGAGCAAACGCAATTGTAACTTTTGGATTTAAATGAAAAACTTGCTGCATTTTAGTCACATACATTGTAAAAGGAATTAAAAAAATCATAAATATTATAGTTCCAATCATATTGAATAATGTATGAGATAATGCAAGTCTTTTTGCCGATGTATTAGCTCCTATCGAAGCTAAGATAGCTGTTATTGTAGTCCCGATATTATCTCCAAAAAGTACTGGAAGCAAAGATTTTAATGGCATAAGTCCTTCTTGATAAATATTTTGAATAATACTTATTGTGGCACTTGACGCTTGAACTGCCATGGTCATTCCTGTTCCTAAAAATACTCCCAAAAATGGATTTTTTCCTAAACTTGTAGTCAAAGTTTTAAAAGCGGGAAGATATCTAAGTGGAGCCATCGCATCTGACATTAAACTCAGTGCAAAAAATATTCCACCAAATCCAAATAAAATTCTCCCAGTGTTATTCATAGTCTGATTTTTAAAGAAAAATAGACATAAAGAACCTATAAATATAATTGGAAGTGCATAATGAGATATATTAAATCCAATGATAAATGTTGTAATTGTTGTACCAATATTAGCTCCCATTACAATTCCTATAGCTTGACGAAGTGTCAGTAATCCCGCTCCGACAAGTCCTATTGTAATTACTGTCGTTCCTGAACTCGATTGAATAAGAGCTGTTATTAAAATTCCAACTAAGACTCCTAAAAAAGGCGAAGTTGTATATTTATCCAAAATATATCGAAGTTTGTCTCCAGCTGCCATTTGAAGTCCGTCTCCCATATATTTCATATAAAATAGAAATAATCCAAGTCCACCTAAAAATCCGAATATCATCTGTTGGTAGTTAATCGACGCAGCATTCATTAATTTTTCATTCCTTTCTAAAAATAATTTTTTTTATATGAATAATAAAAATTCATTCACAAGTAGTTATACCATATTTTAAAGAATTTTCCTACAGAATATTAATAAAATTTACATTAAATTATTCAATCAGTTTATTTATATAATCAAGGGATAAATTGTAAATTTCTGTAAAATTATTATTTTTTAATTTTAAATTTATCATTTTTTTATTATTTTTTGCTAAAATTTCTTTTAAATTTTCATCAAATTCTTTTATTTTAGGAGTTTTTTTCTCGTTTTCAATATAAAAAATTAAATCAAAATCTTCTTTTTTTATAAGATTATTAATAATATTATTTTCTTTTTTTATCCAATTCCAGTAAATTAGCTTGAAGTGAACAAAATTCAGTATCAATAAAAATTAATTTATTAGAATTTTTTATGGATTTTGAAATTTTTTCTTGGTGTTTTTGAGCAATATGTTGAAAGTCTTTTTCTTCTAAGTTTTTTAAATTATTTTTTTGGGAATATTTTTTTTTGTAATCTTCCACAAAATTTGTGTTATAACAATTTGACAATTTGTGAACTAAAGTTGTTTTTCCTGAGTGTGGAGTTCCTATAATTGCCACTTTTACTGCAAAAAATTCCTGTACAGGTTTTGGCATAAAATCCCAGTTATGATATGGAGAATTTCTCACTTCAGTTGCGCTTATTGGAAAATTGTCACGATTTATATCAATTGTTTGAATTTTCAAATTTTTACTAAAAACTTTTTCAGAATTTGGAAGAGTTAAAAAATTATTCTTGTAATTTTCAACATCTTGCGGTTCATTTGAAAAAATTACATCAACTTTTATATTATTTTTTAATAAAGTTTCAAAAACTCTCTCACTCCAAAGTTTCCATCCATTTGGATAAAATGGAATACCATCTTCAGCCAAATGAATAATTTTTATATTATTTTGATATTTAAAAATACTTTCCACAAAATTTAATCTATCTTTTATAGTCGGCATCTTTTTCATTTTAGATTTTTTAAACAGGTCTTTGTCACGGGTATTATCGCTGCAGACGACAACATAAAGCTCGTCAATTAAGCCACTGGCTTTTTGAATAAAGTCAACATGTCCCATATGAATTGGATAAAATTTTCCAAATATTATACCAGTTTTTTTCATAATTACACTCCTAATTTTTTATAAAAATTTCCATTTTCCATTTTCATATTTTATTTTTGGTGAATCGTCGTCATTGTTGCCGTCGTCATTATTTTTTTTCTCATTTTCTGAATCATCTTTGTTATCATGAGAATCTGAATTTTTATCTTTTTCTTTCTCTGTTTTTTTCTTTTCTCTTTCATTCTCATTCTCATTTTTTTTATTTTTATTTTCATTTTTATTTTTATTTTCTGCGTTATCTTCTTCCAAATTTTCATCTTCTTTTTTTACAATTGTTCCAAGTTTTTCAGTTCTCTTTGGTCGTTCGTCTAAGAAAGTTGGTATTCCTTGCTTATTATAACTTTTGACATTTTCAGGAAATTGTATATCAAAAATATCTCTTTTTTCAATTTTTCTAAATGCCAATTTTTGCTGAATTTTCTCAAGAATTCTCTTGTCTTCTCTATTCAAGTTTTTGAATACATCAGCATAATATTCAATATTTTTTGTGTCAAACTCTTTCATAAATTCATTTATCGTGATAGCTTCAGGATTGTAGGCAATTTGATAAATTGATTCTGAATTTTTTCCTGAAAATACTTCGTTTACAAATCCCATTTTTTCTAAATCGGACAAAATATCTTTGACAAAAAGCACATCCATTCCAAGTCGATCCGATAATTTTTGAAAAGTAAAAGGTTCTTTTTTTTGTGCAAAATTTTTGATAATTAGCGATAAAATAAGCATTCCAGCTTCCCTTTTAATCTTAATTGGCATTTCAATCTCTTCTTTATACAAAAATTTGTCCGAAGTTTGAATTGAAAAAGCAATTTGTGCACCAAGTAAAATTGTAACCCAAATATATTGAATAAAAATCAAAAAAATAGGGATTAGCGCTAAACTTCCATAAATTATATTATAGCTTGTAATAATTGATTGAAGTAGTAAAAATAGCAGTTTCCAGCAAAAAGTCAAAATTGTTGTGATAAATCCAGCAATTAACGCAGGTTTTATTTTTACATTTGTATTTGGAATCAAATAAAATATAAAAGAAAATAAAATTATATAAGTTAATGGACCTGAAATTGCTATAAATAAATCAATAAAAACTGATTGCTTTGAAAAATAATGAATAAGTTCATCAATTACAAAAGAATTTAATGCTGACAACGCCACAAAAAATATTGGTCCTAAAAATATAATTGCAACATAATCGACAATTCTTCTGGGAAGTGAACGCTTTTTATTTATTCTCCAAATTTTATTAAACGAATTTTCTAGCATAATCAAAACTTTTACAACAGAATAGATTAAAACAATAATTCCAATTCCAGCCAGTAAATTTCCTTCAGTGGAAGCAAGTAGTCTTTGTGCAACGCTTAAAATAGATTTTATAATCGAACTGTTTGGTAACAGCTCAAACATTTTTTTTATAAATATTTTGTCAAATCCAAATCCTCTGGTAATACCAAGAATTAGTGCCACGAACGGGAAAACTGCCAAAAGAGAATAATAAGTCAGTGAAATCGCAAGTATTTGAGTTTCTCCATCCCTGTAATTTTTGTAAATTAAATAAATCATTCTTTTTAAATCATTAAAACTTTTTTTTGTACTTTCTAAATTCATCTCCATTTTTCTCCATTTTTCTTAATTTATCCAAAATTAAAATATTCTTTTTCGTTAAAAATTTCGTTCATTAATTCGTCGTAATTTTCAATTTTTGCTTCTTCTTCTAGTATATCTTCCAATTTTGGATTTGTAACAGGATGTTTTGGAGCAAAAATTACACAAGAATCTTCGTGCGGCTCAATTGACTTCTCATAAGTTCCAATTTCCTTTGCAATATCTATAATTTCAGTCTTATCCATCCCGATAAGCGGTCTAAAGACAGGAAGTTTTTCCATACAGGCATTTGTGCAAGTAAGTCCTCCTAATGTTTGAGAAGCAACTTGACCTAAACTTTCTCCCGTAATTAGCGCTTGATATTGCATTGTATTTGCAAGTCTTTCGCTAAGTCTCATCATAACTCTTCTTGTCAAAATAGTCGCATATTCTTTTCTAGTTTTGCTATTAATTTCTTCTTGTAACTTCAAAATATTAATCGTATAAAGTCTTGATTTTCCAGTATAATCAGTCAAAATATCGGTTAATTCCTTAATTTTTTCAAGTGCCTGCTTACTTGTAAAAGGAAAGCTGTTAAATGTCACAAAGTTTATTCTCATTCCTCTTTTCGCCATCATAAATGAAGCAACTGGACTGTCAATTCCTCCAGAAAGCAAAACTAACCCTTTTCCAGTCGATCCAAGCGGAAGTCCGCCGTAAGTTTTGATTCTAGTTGTATAAATATAAACTTCTTTTCTTATATCAATGTATATCATAACATCAGGATCTTTCATCTTAACTTTTTCAAAAGGACTGTTAATTAACACAAAAGCTCCGACTTCTTTAGCGTAGTCCATAGAATTAATGGGAAATCCCTTATTGCTTCTGTTGACAGAAATTTTAAAAGTTCTGGCTCCTTTTTCATACGCATAATTTGCAAATTCCAAAACTTTTTCTTTAATTTTTTCATCTTCTTGCGAAACTTTGGTCGACTGATTTATTCCAACAATTCCAAAAACTTTTTTTAGTTTTTCTGTGATTTTTTCCAAATCTTTTGGATCAGTCAAAACATATAATTTAGATAAATCTTCAATTAATTTAAAGTCAAATCCTTTTAAGTTTCTATTTATTCTATTTCTCAATTTTCGCTCAAATTGTCCCCGATTTTTACCTTTTAGCGAAAGTTCGCCATAAGAAAGACCTATTGCGTTAAGCAAACTTTTGTCCGTATATTTTTCCATTTTTATTTTTTCCCTTTCTTTAATTTTTTTATTTTTTAATTCTTTGATTCTTATATTCTCAATTCTTAATTTTTATTTTTTTATTTTTTTATTTTTTTAAATTTGTTGAAGCGTAACTAAGTTGTAGTCGTTGTCTTCAACAGTTATAGCTTGAATGTTGTTAAACGGAACTAAATGGATTTTGTCTTTATATTTCTGGACTAATCTATCGCAACTTTCTTTGTAAGGTTCGCTTTGGTAGTGTGGAACTGGATAAAATGGCAATAAATTAAGACCTTTAGTATCTTTTAATTCTGTTGCTAAAGATTTATCGTCACATTCTGAAACATATTCAATATCTGGACTTGTGATGGCGCTTCCCGCAGATTCACCCACATAGATTAGTCCATTTTCAACTTTTTTTATAATAAAATCTGATAAATTTTTCTTTTGAATTTCTTGCATCAAAAAGAATGTATTTCCACCTGAAATGTGCAAAATATCAGAATCATTTATCAAATCTTTGGCTTTTGTTTCGCTCACTTCTGTAAGTTCCAAAAGTGTTATATTCATTCCAAGACTTTCATAAATTTCCATCGCTATTTTTATATGAATGTCAATATTTTCCACTAATGCCGCAGTTGGAATCAGAGCCACAGTTTTTCCTTTCAGCTTATTTTCAAGTCCTAAGTCATTTTCTAAAAAATTTTTAAATAATTTTTCTACATATCCAAATGATGAAGTTAAAAACATTTTTTTCATAAAATCACTCTTCTTTCTTTATTTTTATTTTTATTTTTTAATTATTATTTTGTTATCTCATCTTTCTAATTCTAGCAACACTTTCTTTAACTCTTTTCACAATTTCTTCAATTTCTTCCAGTTTATTTTCATTAGAAAAGCTAAATCTTATCGCTCCGTCCAATTCAGATTGACTAAGTCCCATCGCAGCAAGAATTCTGCTATTTCCTTTTTTTGAAGAACAAGCTGATCCAGTTGAGACAAAAATATCATACATTCCCAAAAAATGTGTCAAAACTTCACCTTTTGTCCCATTAAACGAAATATTCAAAATTTTTGGACTTGATTTTTCTGTCAAAAGTGAATTTATTTTTATATTTTCAATTTCTTCTGACAATTTTTTAGCAAGATTAATTTTAAAATTTTGAGAATGAATCGCTTCTTTTTCATCTTCTTTTGAAAGAATTTCAACTGCTTTTGAAAAAGCCAAAATTAATTCAGTCGGCAAAGTTCGTTTAATAACGCCGTTTGCACTATTTGAGCCAAAAATTATGTCGTCAATTTTTACATTTTCTCCAACATAAATAGCACCAATTCCTTTTGGAGCATAAATTTTGTGACCACTTACAGTTAGAGCATCAACTTTAATTTTACTAAAATTTATATTCGGAAGTCCAAATCCTTGCACAAAATCCGTGTGAAAATAAGTATTTTTATTTTTTTCTTTTATAATCTCAGAAATCTTTTTCAAATCTTGAATAGTTCCAGTTTCACTATTTACAGCACCAATTGACACAACAACAGTATCTTCGCAGATCAATTCAGAAAGCGAATCCAAGTCTATAAATCCATTTTTGTCAACATCTAAGTAATCAACTCTAAATCCATTTTCTTCGTAGTGACGAAAAACTTCGTAAACTGATGGATGCTCGATTTTAGTCGTAATCAAATGCTTTTTTAATTTTGAATTTGCATTAATGATTCCTTGCAAAATGATGTTATTTCCTTCTCCTCCTCCAGAAGTGAAAAAAATTTTTTCAGGATTAACTCCTAAATATTTTCCAACAGTTTTTTTAGCATTTTTTATTTTAAGCAAAATTTTATGTCCAAAATCGTGAATTGCATCGGCATTTGCGTAATTTTCTTCCATTGCTAAAACCATTGCGTCAACAACTTCTTTTCTCGGTTTTGTACTCGCTGCATTATCTAAATATATCATTTTAAAACTTCCTTTTTATAAAATTTTTACCCATATATTATACTATATTTTTGAAAAATTATAAATACCTTTATTTTATTCTAAATAAAATAAAAAAATATTTTTAATTTACAAAATTTTATTTTTTTAGTAAATACTTAAATAAATAAATAAATTAAGTATTTGACGGTAAAAATAAAATGTGTTATCATTTTTTTACAAAAATAAATTTTGGATGGTGAAATTATGAGTAAAAAATATGATTTTAACAATATCTAGCAAGAAGTCTCCCTCTTCTACAAGAGGGAGATGAATTGCAGAACATAACTTGAAATAATAATTATTATATGGTATAATACTCGTACATCAGGGCAGGGACTGCCCAAAGAGCTTGGTAAATATATTTGGCTAACAGAAGCAGATACTTCCCAAGAAGCTCCCTCTTCTAAAAGCGGGAGTAGTTCACTAATGCCAAATTATAAACATACAGTTTTTCAGACTTTGTCAGATGAATTATCAGAAATTACAATAACTTGTACTGCTCCCACAAAAAGTTTTAATTTAGCGGGAGTCGGAATTTCAAATATTATCATAAAAAATAAAAAATTGCGAAAGAAATTTGAAATTGAACAAGACAAGTCAAGTTCTCATGTATTTGCTGCTCTAGGTTACAAAGCTTGTGAATTGGCATATAATAAAAGTGAAAAGTGGCTTGATGAACTTATTTTATTAATTGACAAAAATCAAAAATTAGTTCACGATTTTTTTATTCAAAATTTTGTAAATTTAAGTGCACCGTTAATCGAAGGAACTTACCTTCAATGGTTAGATTTTAGAAACTTGGGACTTACAAATGAAGAATTGAAAAAGTTTATGAATGAAAAGGCAAAACTTTATTTTAGCGAAGGATATACTTTTGGAAAAGATGGAAGTGGGTTTGAGAGAATAAATTTAGCTGCACCAACTTGGGTTATAAGAGAAGCGTTAGATAGACTTTATAGTGCTTTGAAAGAAGATTTTCCACAGTTTTGTAAATAAAAATAGAAAATAGAAAAAGTTGAGAAATTAATTTTTTCTGTTTTTTTATTATAAAAAAAGTGATATAATAAAAAATAATAAGTTTAGAAAAGGGGAAATTTATATGGAAAATGCAAAAGCAAAAAAAGAAAATATCGGACTAGTTCTTGAAGGTGGAGGAATGAGAGGAATTTTTACTGCTGGAGTTTTAGATTTATTTTTGGAAAAAAATGTGGAAGTTGACAATTGCATTGGAGTGTCGGCAGGAGCACTGCTTGGAGTTAATTATTTGTCTAAGCAAGAAAAAAGAGGATTTGAAGCAATTGCGGATCATATTCAAAAAAGAGAGTATGGAAGTTTCTATAATTTAATTAAAACTGGAAACTATTTTGAAACGCAGTATTCTTATCACGACATACCAGAAAAATACAATCCTTTTGACAATGAAACATTTAAAAAAAGTCCAATAAAATTTCAGGCGGTTATAACAAACTGTGAAACTGGATTGCCAGAATATCCTGAAATTAAAGATACAGTTGCAGATATTGATATTTTGAGAGCTTCGGCTTCACTTCCATTTTTGTCAAAAATGGTAATATTAGGAGGTAAAAAATATTTAGATGGCGGAGTTGCGGACTCGATACCACTAAAATATTCAATAAAAAAAGGAAATAAAAAAAATATAGTTGTACTTACAAGAGATAAAAATTATAGAAAAACTCAAAGTAAGTTAGGTGCAATTTCGAAAGTAAAATATAGAAAATATCCAAAATTTGTGGAACTTATGAAAACAAGATATACAAGATACAACAAAACTTTAGAATATATTTATGATTTAGAGAAAAGAGGAGAAATTTTTATAATTCAGCCGCAAGTTCCACTTACATTGGGAAGAATTGAAAAAAATAGGGAAAAACTTGAAGAAGTTTACAAAATTGGCTACAATGAAGCTAGAAAAAGATATAATTCACTTTTAGAATATTTAAAAAAATAAAAAAAGTTTTAAATAAATTTGAAAAAAAACTGTTCTTTTTTTAAAAAATGTGCTATACTATTTGTAGATAACCAAAAGCAAGTAAAATGTAACAAAATTAATATTTGTAACAAGTTGTTTGAGGTGTAAATTTTTAGGAGGTAATACTTTGTTAGGTAAAGTAAAATGGTTTAACGACAAAAAAGGATTCGGATTTATTTCAGGAGAAGATGGACAAGATTATTTCTTACATTTCTCAAAAATCAATAAAGAAGGATTCAAAACAGTTAACGAAGGTGAAGAAGTAAGTTTTGATGTAGAAGAAGGACCAAAAGGACCTCAAGCAACAAATGTAGTTTCTCAATAATAGTTAAAAATGTTGTTAAATAACTATCTTGAAAAATTTTTTTGTTTTTTAAGATAGTTTTTTTTATTTAAAAATTTAAAATAAAAAAAGAGAGAATTATTAATTCTCTCTTTAAATTTATCTCACTATTTGAAATAATATTGCAACAACCAAAAATAATGTTGCAACAACTTCAGTAAATTTTTCAATTCCTTCTTTTTCTTCATCTAAGATATTTGCTGCACTTTTTGCTAAACCTTGGCTTCTGTCAGGTTGCAATAAGATTACGCTTATCATAATGATTGATAGTATTACTAAAGCTACGATTAATAAATTTTCTAACATTAAGTCCTCCTAAATTGTGCAAAGACTGAGAAAATAACTATTTAGTTACTGCGTCTCCAGCTTTTACTATTACTGTGAATTTTGCAGGAACTAGACTTGCTCCACCAACTAATCCACCGTCGATATCTTTTTGAGCGATTAATTCAGCGGCATTTCCGTCATTCATTGATCCACCATATTGAACTGTTACATTTTCAGCAACTTGTGCACCAAATAAATCTGTCAATAGGCTTCTTATAAATGCGTGAACTTCTTGAGCTTGTGCAGGAGTTGCAGTTTTTCCTGTTCCGATTGCCCAAACTGGTTCGTATGCTAAAATTACATTTGCCATTTGGTCAGCAGTTACATCTTTTAATCCACCGATAATTTGACTTTTAACTACATCTTCAGTTGTATTTGCTTCTCTTTCTTCCAATTTTTCACCGATACATAAAATTGGTTTTAAATCGTGTGCTAATGCAGATTTTACTTTTTCGTTAATGATTTCGTTAGTTTCTCCGTAATATTCTCTTCTTTCAGAATGTCCTAAAATTACATATTCAACACCTAAATCTTTTAACATCAAAGGTGAAACTTCTCCTGTATAAGCTCCGCTTTCTTTAGCATTCATATTTTCAGCTGCGATTTTAATGTTTGTTCCTTTAGTTTCTCTAACAGCTGTTTCTAATGCTGTAAAAGGTGCACCAATTATAATTCCTGCATTTTTAACATCTTTTACTAATGGTTTGAATTCTGCGAAAAATTCTCCTGCTTCTTTTGCAGTTTTATTCATTTTCCAGTTTCCTGCTACAATTACTTTTCTCATTAATCTTTCCTCCAATATTTATTTATTTTTTATTTTATTTTATCACATATCAAAAGTTTTATCAACGAAATTTTTTTTATAAATCTTTTGTCAAAACTAAAAATTTCTTTAATTTTTTTATTTTAAAGTTTATTTATTTGTAATTTCATCTTTTTTTGTCAGTTCAGAAAATACAGTTGCAAGGTTTGCTAAATTTTGCATGTTGCTTGGAATAATAATTTTTGTGGCTCTTCCATCTGCCGCTTTTTCAAATGCTTCTAGTCCTCTTAAAGATAGCACTTTGTCGTTCGGAGCAGCTTCGTTTAAAACTCTTAGAGCTTCTGCTTTTGCTTTTTGAACTGATAAGATTGCTTCTGCTTCCCCTTCAGCTTCTTTAATCTGCTGTTCTTTTTTTGCTTCTGCTCTTAAAATGGCTGCCTGTTTTTCTCCTTCTGCAACTAAAATAGCCGCTTCTCTTTTTGCCTGTGCTTCCAAAATATTTGCTCTTTTTTCTCTTTCAGCTTTCATTTCTTTTTCCATCGCAACTCTTATGTCTGCAGGTGGTAAAATACTTTTTAGCTCAACTCTGTTTACTTTTATTCCCCAAGGATCTGTCGCATCGTCCAATTCTTTTCGCATTTTTGTGTTAATGACATCTCTTGAAGTTAAAGTCTGGTCGACTGTCATATCCCCAATAATATTTCTTAGAGTTGTTGCAGTCAAATTTTCAATTGCTGAAATTGGTCGTTCAACTCCGTAAGTATATAGTTTTGGGTCTGTTATCTGAAAATATACGACTGTGTCAATTTGCATTGTGGCGTTATCTTTTGTGATTACTGGCTGTGGGGGAAAATCCACAACTTGTTCTTTTAACGAGACAACTCTTGCCACTTTGTCAAAAAAAGGATTTATAAAACTTAATCCAGAATCTAATGATTGATAATATTTCCCCAGTTTTTCTATAATGTAAACTTTTGATTCTGGCACAATTCTTATTGCTTTTAGTACTAAAACTGCAAAAAAAGCAAGTAAAATAATGATTAACGGTAATAATATAACTCCCATGATAACCTCCTAAATTTGATATTATTTTAATTTTACTTTTCTTTCTTTATTTTTTCTAAAATAATTTTATTTCCAACAAAACCTTTTATTTTAGCAATTTCATCTTTTTTAAAGACATCTTCGCTGATTCCTTTCCAAATGACTCCTTTAAATTTAACTTCATACTCTTTTTTTGAGTTTGTTAAGTTTAAAATTTCTTCGATTTTTATCTCATTTCCTATCATTTTGGAATTAAAATTTGTTTTTTTGCTTTTTTCAATGTAATTTTTTAAGACAGGTCTTGTGAAAATTACAAAAATTACTGATAAAACTGAGAAAATAAAGACTTCGACGACAGGATTTCTCATAAAAAAAGATAATCCAGTTAAAACAAGTGCTGCAAGGGATAACCAAATTGTCACAAGTCCTGGTATAATAATTTCAAGTATTGCAAATACTGCAGTTGCTATTGCCCAAAATAATTCTCCCATTTTTTTCTCCTTTTTTACTTAAAATTTTTTTCTTAAAAATTTAAAATCCGATTCCGACACCACCATGAATTCCGTTTGTTCCAATTCCAATTCCCGCACTTAGACAAGAACTTAGAGCAGCTAACAACAAAATCATTAAAATTATTTTTTTCATAATTTTTTCTCCTTTCAATTTATAAATTTATTTTTTTAAAATCCGATTCCGACTCCACCGTGAATTTTTCCGTCTGTACTAATACCAATCCTGGTATTAATCAGACCACCTGTACTGACACCTATATTTCCATGAATTTTTCCGTTACTTCCTACACTTATTCCGCCTGTGACGCAGGAAGTTAGAGATAGTAGTGTCAAAATGACTAAAATTAATTTTTTCATTTTTTTCTCCTACAAATTTAATTTAAAATTTATAATTTTGTACTAATATTATACCATATTTTTTTAAAATAGAATAAAAAAATTTTATTTTAAAAAAAATTCAAAATAATATTATTTTTATTTTAAATAATTTTTATAAAAAATCAAAAAAAATAGTAAAAAAAGTTTACTTTTTTGAAAAACTTTTATATAATTTAGTAAAGACTGATATAAGAATATAATATGTTAAATAAAGATAAAATCGGTATTTTATCTGTAAAAATTAAAAAACATTAAATTATAAGGAAAAACTTTTATATAATTTAAACAGATTTTTTGATTTTTAGAAAGGAAGAACTATGATTAATGATTTAGAAGAATTTAGTCAAGAATTAAAATCGTTTGCTAAAAAAGTAAAAGGTTTTAAATACACAGATTCAGCACTTATCACATTTTTACTAACTGGTGCAATAGGAATAGGAAGAGGTGCATCAGCTAATCTATTTTCAGATGGAAATGAGCTTGAAACACAGTCAAAGACGATAAATGCTTCGGTTGCACGGCAGAAAAAAGACTTTAAATGGACAAGACAAAAAAGTGAGAAAATTATTAAAAATGCGAATTCGGATTTAGTTCAGATTACGGATCAAGGAGATTACACGGTTAAGTCACCTTTGGAAGGATGGCAATTTGGAATTAATGGATTTTCCAATAATTGGCAGGGACATTACAAAGGTCGTGGAGATAAAGTAAAAGATGTTAAATATGCTAGAGGTAAAAACAATTCGGATTCAGATAAAGAAACAGAAACAAACAGCAATACTGGAGTAGTTAATGCAAGTCATGGTGAAACAATAACAATGAACAGAACTTCTCTTCCATCAGAGCCAAATGTTTTCGTAGATTCTCAGATCAATAAAAGTGCAAAATTTGGACTTTTTGCCAATGAAGGTGGTATAATTAATGCGCAAAAAAACTGGATAAAAGCGACAGGCACTCCAAAGACCGTTGCTTCACTTAATAATTCAAAAATTGATTTAGAAGGCAGTAAAGTGGAATATAAAGGAAATGGTTATGCACTTTATACTGATGGCACAAGTAATTCTGAAGGTGCTATTAATATGAAAGATGCGACATTGGTACTAGATGGAAAAGCCGTTGGATATGTGTTTGATAAAGCTAAACCAAATGCTGTAACTTTTAATAATACAACTGTTGATGTACTTTCTGATGACGCAGTAATCGCAAATTTAACAGATTCAAAAAGTCCGCTTGTCATAGATGTGGAAAATAAACCTGGTAATGATAGTTTAAAAAATCGACTGCTTAGAGGAAATGTAAATATTACAAGTTCAAATGGAAAAACAAATTACAAGTATGCTTTGGTGGATGATGCTACAATTCAAATAAAATCGGCAATTGATAAAGCAAATTTAATAAGTGATTCAGACAGTGAAGTATTCACAAAAAGATTTTTATATCAAAATTCAAGATTGCATATTGAAACAGAGTATGGTTCGATAAACGCTTCCTTAAATACTGCACAAATGAAGGCGATAGATGACAGATTTTTGGCACCAGTTGGACTTGCGATAGCAGGAAGTTCAAAATCAGTAAATAATAGTACGACAGAAATTGGGAATAAAGGTAAAGTTTTTGTTGACAGGACAGATGCTGGACAAGGTGGAATAGGATTTTATGCCGATTACGGATGGATTAATAACTATAATGCTGGAAAACTGGAAGTGGAGCAAGGTCCAACGCATAATGACAGAGCAGTTGGAATGTATGGAACAAACAACTCAAATATGGTAAGTTCTGGTCCAATAAATGTTGGTGGTAAAAATTCAATTGGGATTTTAGGGCTTTCATATAGAATAGATCCTTCTACAGGTTTAGCTGTAGATCCATCTAACGAATCTTATTTTAAAAGTGTTGAAAATCCAGCTAATTTAGGGAAAATAGACATTATGAATTTGCCGTGGGGTGTTATTACGATGGATGATGACGGCGCAATTGGAATATTTACCAAAAATAACAGTATTGATCCGACCATAAAATCTGTTCCATCCACATCTAAAGCCTGGCTTGTTGGTGTAAATGAAGGTACTATTACAATAAAAGGAAATAATCATGCGATAGGAATGGGATCTGATTTTGGTGCAGTTTCAAATTAT
This sequence comes from Leptotrichia sp. oral taxon 218, assembly GCF_018128225.1. Taxonomy (NCBI): domain Bacteria; kingdom Fusobacteriati; phylum Fusobacteriota; class Fusobacteriia; order Fusobacteriales; family Leptotrichiaceae; genus Leptotrichia; species Leptotrichia sp. oral taxon 218. Next base: position 490,705 of record NZ_CP072377.1, read on the forward strand.
GAAGGGGAAGATCCTGTAACTCATGTTTATCATTCTGGGATAATTAATATACTTGGTACGCAATCGTTTGGAATGTATGGAACAAATAATACCGATTTGAAAAATTTTGGGATAATAAATGTTGCTGCAACTTCTCCTGGAAATGAATCAATTGGAATGTATGGGGATGATCCAAAGACAAAAGTTTATGTATTAGAAACTGAAAATGGAACTAGAATAAGAAACAATAGTATAATAAATGTTGGACGATCTTCTTATGGTATTTTTGCAAGAAATATAGAAATGAATGGTGGGACAATAAATGTAGATGATGATGGAGTAGGAATTTATTCTCAAGGGCCTGATGTCGATATTATTGCAGGAAAAATTAATGTAGGTAATGATAATGCAGTAGGAGTGTATATTGATGACGCAACAGTAGCTCCAAAACCTACAACTGTTAAAGGAAACTTGGATATGAAAGTTGGGCAAAATTCAGCTGGATTTTTAATAACAGCAGCAAATACTAAGACAGATTTAAATACAAAAGCGCCAAATGATGTTCATATTGGAGAAAATTCAGTTTATATTTATTCGAGAGCACCACAAAGTTTAGGTGGGAAAATTGAAAATAAATCAAATATTGTGACTGATGGAAATAACAGCTATGGAATTTATTCATCTCAAGACTTTGTAAATCGTGGAAATATTAACTTAAAATCAGGAACTGGAAATGTTGGAATTTATTCATCTCAAGGAATCGGACAAAATTATGGAACAATTGATGTTGGTCCGAGTGATGTGACAGCTGGAAAATACGGAATTGGAATGGCAACAGGAAGTACAGTGGCATCAATGGGAACAATAGAAAACCACGGAACAATTAATGTGACAAAAAATAGCAGTGTTGGAATGTATGCATCAGGTTCTGGTTCAAAGGCAATAAATAGAGGTATTATTAACTTGGAAGGTAATGATACAGTTGGAATGTATATCGACAATCATGCCACTGGAGAAAACTATGGAACGATTCAGACAATTGCAAGTGGAACTGGAATAAAGGGTGTGGTTGCAAAAAATGGAGGAATTATTAAAAATTATGGAACAATAAATATTGCTTCTGGAAGTGGAAATACAGGAGTAGAAACTGATACAGCTGGTGCATACCAAGTTCAAGGAGGAGGAAGTAGTAATACTGTATCTTTAACAGGAACAGGAGTTAATAGAACAGTAGCAGAAAAATCAGTAGTAAAAACTCCAGCACATCCAAGTCCAGTGTCAATACCAATACCTGCAGTGTTAGCTGAATCATTAGGAGATTATGCAAATGGAGATTTGCCGCAAGCATCAGGTAGTAATAATCGTACAAATGATTCAAGTATAGAAATGTATGTGGATACTTCAGGAATAAATCATACAAATCCTATTCAAGGATTAAGTAATTTAACAAGACTTAAAGATATAGATTTGATGATGGGAACAGAGGCTGCAAGAAATACGAATGCAAAAGCAATTCAAATAGGAGATGACATTTTGCAACCATATAATGATGCTTTGGGAAGTGTTATACCAACAGGAGTTAAATTGAATGTTGACTCGGCAAGTTTGACTTGGAGAGCACATATGGTGAAATCAGGAAATTTAAATGCACCGATAAAAACTGTGCATATGGAAAAAATTCCTTATACTGATTTTGCAAAAAATGATACAGATACTGAACATTTCTTAGATGGACTTGAACAGAGATATGGAGTTGAAGATGTAAATTCGAGAGAAAAACAAGTCTTTAATAAATTAAACGATATAAGAAGTGACGAAGATCATATATTTACACAAGCTATAAGTCAAATGCTAGGTTATGAATATTCAAATACTCAACAGCGAATTAATGAAACTGGAAATGAATTGGATAAGGAAATTGGATATTTACGAAAAGAGTGGGAAAATAATCCGTTTAAGCAAAATAACAAAATTAAAGTGTTTGGAATAAAAGATGAGTATAAAACAGACACAGCTGGAATTGTAGATTATGACAGCAATGCTTATGGAGTGGCTTATGTTAATGAAAATGAAACATCTGAAAAGGAAAATCCCAAAGGATGGTATGCTGGAGCTGTTACGAATAGATTTAAGTTTAAAGATTTAGGAAAATCAACTGAACAGCAATCTATGGTTAAAGCTGGGGTATTTAAGACAATGTCACCGAAAAATGATTACAATAGCTCACTAAAATGGACAGTTTCTGGAGATGTATTCGGTGGAATTAATAATATGCATCGTAAATTTTGGATTGTAGATGATGTGTTTGAATCCAGAGCTAATTATTACACTTATGGAGCAGCTTTGAAAAATGAATTGGGATATGATATAAAATTGTCTGAAAGAACTCATTTGAGACCTTATGGAGCGTTAAAAATAGAATATGGAAGATTTTCAAAGATAAAAGAAGACAATGGTCAAATGAATTTGAATGTTAAAGGAAACGACTATTTCTCGATTAAACCTAAGTTCGGAGCAGAACTTAAATATGTTCAGCCATTAACTGCGGGAACTCAACTTTCAGTAGGACTTTCGACAGCGTATGAAAATGAGCTTGGAAAACTTAATAAATTAAATCAAGCGAGAGTTCGTCATACTACAGCAGATTGGTATAATTTAAAAATGAAAAAGAAGATAGAAAAGGAAATATAAAATTTGACTTAAATGTTGGAATTAATAGTTCAAGATTTGGAGTGACGGCAAATCTAGGATATGATACGGAAGGTAAAAATATTAGAGAAGGTCTTGGATTTAAATTGGCTTATTAGTCTTTATCACTAAAATTTTATAAATTATTTAGCAAGGGGTAAAAACCCCTTGTTTTATTTTGAAATGAATAGTAAAATTTCTCTTAAAAGTTTACATGCAAGAGCAGTAGATTTTCCAGATTGGTCGTAAATAGGCGATAATTCATTCATATCAAGTCCTACAATATTTAATTTAGAAATTTTTTCAATCGCTTTGTGCAGTTCTTTAAATGTGACTCCTCCAGCTTCAGGTGTCCCAGTTCCTGGAAATTCTGATGGATCAAGCACATCTAAGTCCAATGTGAAGTAAACTGGTTTACCTTTTAATTTTTCAACAACTTTATCAAGTTCATCAAAATTATCGCCAAAATTAAATTTTGTTGTATGAAGATGTTTTTTTGCAAATTCCCATTCAGCTCGTTCTCCACTTCTTATTCCAAACTGAAAGATTTTATTGTCGCCAACCATATCCCAGCATCGTCTGATTACTGAAGCGTGTGAAAAATATTGACCTAAATATTCATCTCGCAAATCTGTATGAGCATCAAACTGAATTATGTGCAAGTCTGGATATTTTTTAAAAGCCGCTTTTACAGCTCCCAATGTCACAGAATGTTCTCCACCAATCATAAATGGAATTTTTCCGTCGTTTAAAATGCTCTCGGCTTCATTCTGAATATCTTGAAGTGCCAAATTAGAATTTCCAAAAGAAAGTTCCAAGTCGCCACCGTCAAAAATTTTGTAATCTTCCAAATCCTTGTCTTGATAAGGACTGTAAGTTTCAATCCCAAAACTCTCATTTCTCATAACGGAACTTGCAAATCGAGTCCCAGGTCTAAAGGAAGTAGTGCTGTCAAATGGAGCACCAAAAATAACGATGTTGCTTTCGTCATATTCATTGTCGCACCCAATAAATGTATGTATATTTTGCTTTCTCATAGTTTTAACCTTTCTTAATTTTTTTTATTTACTTAAATTTACTTAAAAAATTTTTGCCATTATAGCATATTTGAAAAAATTTTACAATTTTATCTCATCGGATTTACAGCTGTCAATTCCCACTTGTGAATACCTTCGTCTTTTAAGGCGCTGTCATATCCAATGTAGACATTTTTTAATCTTTTGTTTACTGGAGTTAATTTATATTTATACATAAGTGGGACTTCAGAAGCTTGATTTATGTAATATTTTTGCCATTCTTTGTACATTTGCGCTTTGTAATTTGGGATTGTCAATGATTTTTCTCCTAAAATTTCGTCAATAAATTTGTCGTTTTCTGGAGATGTAAATCTTGTATAATTTAATTGAGAACTTCTTCCAGCCGAAGAAGTCGGATTTACATCAGTTCCTACTCCCCATGCACCAAAAAATACATCAATATCTTTTGTGTCACCTTGTACTTTTTCGTAAAAGTTTTGAAAAGCTAGTAATCTTCCAGAAGTTAAGCTTACATTTAATCCAATTTTTTTCCAGCTTTGAAGATAAAATTGAGCAAGTGGCTCAGCCACATCTCCACCAGCCATAAACGCCATTTTTATTTGAAGCGGCTTACCGTTTTTATCTTCACGAAATCCATCATTGTTCACATCTTTGTATCCGCTTTCGTCAAGAAGCTGTTTTGCTTTGGCTAAGTTATACGGAAATCCTGTCAAATCTTTTGGAAAATATTTTTTGAAAACTGGAGGAACCGTAGAAGTCGCTCTTTGTCGCAGTCCAAAATAAAAGGCCTGTGTGATTTGATCGACATCAATTGCATAAATCATCGCTTGTCTTAAATTTAAATCCGCCATTTTAGCGTTAGGATCGCTCACATTTTCTCCTTTTGCTTTGTCAAAATGTCCCAATTTAAATCCAACATACGAGTAATACAAATCCTGTTGTCCCAAAACTTCTAAATTGTTAAAATCTTTATAATTATTGTATAAATTGTCTGGCATTTCCATAACATAGTCATATTTTCCAGCTTTTAGAGCCGCAACAATTGACTGTGGATTGACCACTTGCAAAATAGCCTTTTTTATTTTAGGTTTTCCCTTGTAATAATAAGGATTTGCCACAAATTCCATGCTTTCTCCGCGAGAAATTTTTACCAAGTTATAAGGCCCCAATGTGACGGGTTTTGTTCTTATTTTGTCAGATGAAACTAAATTTTTTATTGGAACATCTTTTAAATAGTGTTTTGGAAGTGCGTTTGCCATAAGTCCGTTTCCACCGCTAAAAATACTTTGTCCCATCTCAGAAAATGAAATTTCAACTGTTTTATCGTCAATTTTTTTCACGCCAGAAATTGTTTTAGCTTTTCCATTGTGATAGTCATTCATTCCAATAACTTTTTGAAATTCTTCAGTATAACGAATTCCTGTATAATCTTTATTTCCCAAAACTTCATAGGCATAGACTATATCGTCTGCAGTAAGTGGAACGCCATCTGACCATTTTATTCCATCTTTAATTTTTATAGTTGCCTTTTTATTTTTTGCATCAACATTTAATGTTGCAACCCCTGTGTCAATTATTTCAAAATTTTCATTCACATCAAAAAGGCTGGAACTTAAAAACATTGAAAGGATATCTCCATCGTATCCGTCCTGATACAAAATCTCGTTAAAAACTCCAACAAGCGGATCATCTTTTACAATAGCCACTTGAAGTGTTGCATTTTCTACAGCTGGTTCATTATTTGTAGTTTTTATTGGGAAAATTGACAAATTTATTTTAGCTCCCGGCATCTCACTTCTCTTTTTACCTGGACTACATGAAATTATCATAAGTCCAATCAAAAAAATCAATATTTTTTTCATAAATTCTCCTTTCTAAAAAAATTATGCTCGTCTTTTTTCGCATCAGCAGCTCTATTTAACATTTGTCCAATGTAATTTATACAAAGCATCATAACAAGTATTAAAATCGAAGCTGGAAGCCAAATCCAAAGTTTTGAAGATAAAACTTCTGGATCGGCTGCATATCCAACAAGTGTCCCAAGACTAGGAGTTGAAGGAGGTAAACCAAATCCTAAAAAACTAAGTCCAGTTTCAATTCCCAAATTTCCAGCAAAGGCAAGTGTCAAATCTACAATTATTAAAGAGCTTAAATTTGGCAAGATTTCTCTAAAAATTATTTTAAAATCGCTTGTTCCCATTGTTTTTGAAGCAAGAACATATTCCTTTTTACTTTCTGCAAGAGCTTTACTTCTAATAAGCCGTGCTGTTGAAACCCAGTAAAATGCACTCATTATGAAAATAAACGAGCTAACTGTATATTTTGGCACAATTGTAACAAATACAATAATGATCATAAGTGTCGGCATAATTGTTATAAAATCAATTATTCTCATAATTATATTATCGATAATTCCACCATAATATCCGCTTATCATTCCAAAAAAAGTTCCAAGAAAACTTGTCAAGATAGTTATTGTAAAGCCAATGATAATCGAGTTTCTAGCTCCCAATATAAGTTGTCCTAAAATTGAACGACCACCTGAATCTGACCCAAGCCAAAATCCTTCTTTCATCGGAATAGCATATTTATCTAAAAGACTTATTTTCATAATTTCATCCTGATTTGCAAAAAGTGAGCCGATAAAAATAATTCCAAAAATTATTGCAAGTAAAATTAATGATCCAAGTGCAAGTTTGTCCTTTAAAAGTTCTTTTACTATTATTCTAATACCTGTCGGTTTTTCATTCATATTTTTTTCACCACCTTTATTTAATTCTAATTCTAGGATCGACAATGCTCAAAATTATGTCAGAAAGTAAACTTCCAAACAAAGTTAAAAATCCAAAAAGCAAGATAAGAGCGGTTACAACGCTATAATCTCTGGTTACTATGGAATTTATAAAAAGTCCTCCCATTCCAGGATAACTGAATATTTTTTCAATAAAAATCGAACCCCCAAGTAATCCTGTTATTGCATAACCAAAAAACGCTGCAATCGGTAAAATTGAATTTCTAAAAATATGTCTTGAATAAATTCTATTTTCAGGAACTCCTTTACTTTTAGCCGTTTTCACATAATCAAGCGACTTTGCCTCAATGACTTCATTTCTCAAATACTGAATAATCCAAGTTGTTCCAAGCAGCGCATAAGTTATGGCTGGAAGTATGATGTGATAAATTCTGTCCCAAAAATGTCCAATCTTTCCAGTTTCAAGTCCAGCGGTAACAGAACCTGTTGTAGGAAACCAGCCTAATTTATATCCAAAGAACCAGATCATTATAAGTGACAAGACAAATGTCGGTATTGCATAACTCACATAGTTATAAAAAGTTACAAATTTGTCCAAAAATGAGTTCTGGTATCGTCCAGATAGCATTCCCAAAGGAATTGCGATGCAATATGTCAAAATCAAACTCACAAGCGACAAAATAAAAGTATTTACAGCTCTTTCCCCAATCAGAGTCTTAACGGGAACATTGTAAGTGTAGCTCATTCCCAAATTTCCAGAAAAAGCATTTTTAATCCATCTTATATATTGAACATGCCAAGGGTCAAGAAGTCCAGCTTTTCTTCGCAGAGCTTCAAGTGCGGACGGATCAGTTTGTGGCGTGATAAGTCCTGTGAATGGATCTCCTGGCATAAGTTTTGCCAAAATAAAGACAATTACGCTAAGTATAAATAGTTGCGGTATCATAATTACAAACCGTCTTAAAATCGTTTTCCACATATTTTTTTCCTTTCTTGTCTTGTTAAATTTTTATTTTAAAGCGACAAAATGTGTATCAGTTAATTTTTTTAAATCAAAAACTTTTCCATTTTCATCATAAAAATCTTTTTTATTTTTTTGATATTCTTCTTCAATTTTTTTTCTTTTTATCGCATTTTCCAGACGCTTTTCGGGATGAATTTCAGGAATTGCGGCAATCAGTCTTTTTGTGTAGGGATGTTTAGAAGATTCATAAATATCATTCTTTGTTCCAGTTTCAACAAACCTTCCGCTATTTAAAATATAGATGTAGTCACACATATGCTTTACAACTCCAAGGTCGTGAGAAATAAATAAATAGCTTAAATTATACTGTTTTTGAATATCTTTCATATAATTTAAGACTTGTGCTTGAACTGATAAATCAAGTGCAGAAACAGGTTCATCAGCGATGATAAGCTGTGGCTTTGTTGCAACTGCTCTTGCAATCCCAATCCTTTGACGCTGTCCTCCTGAAAATTCATGCGGATATTTGTAGAGTGCATCTTCAGAAAGTCCTACAATTTCAAGCAATTCTAAAATTCTTTTTTTATTTTCACTTTCTGTCAAATTTTCAAAATTTTTAAGCGGTTCACTTATTATGTCAATTATTCGTTTTTTTGGATTAAGACTGGAAAGTGAGTCCTGAAATATCATTTGAACATTTTTACTATATTCATTTTTTCTATTTTTAAATTTTCTATCAATTTCTTTTCCTTTATAAATAATTTTTCCGCTTTTAATTTTTTCAAGTCCAATTATTGCTTTTCCAATTGTAGATTTTCCTGAGCCAGATTCTCCGACAAGTCCATAAGTTTTTCCTTTTTCAATCGTAAGTGACACTCCATCAACGGCGTAGATGTAGTCGACAATTTTGTTAAAAAATCCGCTGCGAATTGGGTAATGAACTTTTAAGTCTTTTACTTCAAGCATATTTTTCTCCTTTCTTATTTTTTAAATTTTTTTATTTTATTTTTTATTTTATTTTTTATTTTTTTAATTTAATTTATTTTTTTATTTTAAAATTTACTTTAATATATTTTATATATTTTTTATTATTTTTATTTATTTTACTTTTCTATTCTTTCTTTCTTTCTTTTTTTATTTTATTTTTAATTTTTTTTTTGAGATTTTATAAATCTCATAAATTTCATAAATTTAATTTATTCTAATTTAATTCTTTAATTTAATTCAATTTAACTAAACTAAATTTATTTTAACTTTAAATTTTTAACTCTAAATTTTTATTTTAATTCAAAATTTTTGTAACAAGTACATCTCACAAAATGATTTTTAGAAACTTCATGCAATTTTGGATTTTTTTCGTGCTCACTTTTCTCAACCCAAGGAATTCTATTAGCAAATCTGCATCCTTTTCTCTCAATGTTTTTAAGTGATGGCACATTTCCGTAAATTACATGTAATTTTTCATTTTCTGAATCCAGTTGCGGAATTGAATTTAAAAGTGATCTTGTATAAGGATGTCTTGGATTTTTAAAAAGTTCAGTGACATCGGCAATTTCTACAATTTCTCCTGCATACATGACGGCAACTCTGTCAGCCATTTGCGCAACAACTCCTAAATCGTGTGTAATTAGTATGATTCCAGCTTCCATCTCATCTTGAAGAGATTTTAGCAAATCTAGTATTTGTGCTTGAATTGTAACATCAAGTGCTGTAGTTGGCTCGTCGGCTATGACAATTTTAGGTTTGCAGGAAAGTGCAATTGCAATCATCACTCTTTGACGCATTCCTCCACTTAATTCATGTGGAAATTGATTTGCAACTCTTTTGTAATTATTTATCCCAACTTTTTGCAGTAAATCGTAAACTTTCTTTTTTCTCTCTTCTTTTGTGAAATTTGTGTGGTAAATAAGGCTTTCTTCAATTTGATTTTCAATTTTCATAAGCGGATTAAGTGCTGATAACGGGTCTTGAAAAATCATTCCAATATGTTTTCCCCTTATTTTATTAAATTCTTCTTCATCAATTTCCAAAAGATTTTTTCCTTCAAAAGTTATTTTTCCGCTGGATTTTGTATTAAGCGGATTGTGAAGTCCTATGATGGAAGTGGCAAGTGTACTTTTCCCACATCCAGATTCTCCAACAATCGCCAAAACTTCATTTTTTCTAAGTTCAATTGACACATCGTCAACGGCAGGAAAATATTTTTCATCAATCCGAAAACTTGTAGTCAGATTTTCTATTTTCAAAAGCGTATCTTTTTGGCTCAAAATTTTTCACTCCCTTTCAATTCAATAAATATTATATTTATACAGTACAATTATATCACATTTTTTTTATTAAACAAAAATCATATTAAAAATTATAATTGTAAAAATTTTCCATAAGTGATATAATTTTTATAAAATTTGAAAAAAATAATTTTTTTTAAAAATTTAAAAAAATTAGAAAATTTTAAAAAACAAAAAAAAAAGAAAAGAAAAGAAAAAAAATAGATAAAAAATTGAAGGGAAGTGATGAATTAGTTGGAAAATAAAATTAAATTATACGGATTTAACAATCTTACAAAGACACTTAGCTTTAATATTTACGATGTCTGTTATGCCAAAACCCAAAGGGAGCAAAAAGACTACATCGCTTATATTGACGAGCAGTACAATTCTGATAGACTCACAAAAATTTTGATAAATGTAGCCAAAATGATAGGAGCAGAAGTGTTAAATATCTCAAAGCAAGATTATGAGCCACAAGGAGCTTCTGTCAATATTTTAATTGCGGAAGCGAGAATCGATCCAGCAAATATTGACGAATCGTGCAATCAAGGAAAACCTTTTTTCGATGAAAACAAAGATCTAAAAATTCAAGATACGGATACTGTTCACGCACATTTAGACAAAAGCCATATTACTGTGCATACATTTCCCGAATATCATCCCGACAATTCAATTTCGACCTTTAGAGTAGATATTGATATTGCGACTTGTGGTGAAATTTCGCCGTTAAATACATTAAATTACTTGATTGACAGTTTTGAATCCGACATTATCACGATAGATTATAAGATAAGAGGTTTTACTAGAGATATTTCAGGAAAAAAATTTTTTACTGATCACAACATTACTTCTATTCAGGATTACATTGATCCTAATAAACTAAAGATTTATGATGCAATTGATGTAAATGTCTATCAGTCCAACATTTTTCACACAAAGATGCTGATAAAGGAAATTGAGCTTCAAAATTACCTTTTTAACCGTGATGTGTATGAAATTCCGCCACGGGAAAGACTTGAGATAACGGATAATTTGAGAAAAGAAATGATAGAAATTTACAGCGGAATGAATATTTATTAAAACAAAACTTTATATATAAAATAAATATGGAGAAAACAAAAAATGAAAAAAAACATTAATTTAGAAAGACAGAACAAAACTGTGCTTTTTGATGCTTTAAAAGAGCATTTAAATAATAGAGTAGTGAGATTTGATGTGCCAGGACATAAAGGTGGTCGTGGAAATAAGGAATTTAGAGATTTTATTGGATTAAATGCCATGCAAATGGATGTCAATTCTATGAAACCGCTGGATAACTTATGTCATCCAACTTCCGTCATAAAAGAAGCGCAGGAAATAGCAGCGGAAGCTTTTGGAGCAAAAGAGGCTTATTTTATGGTGAGCGGAACTACAGGAGCAGTACAGGCGATGATTATGTCAACTTGCCGAGCTGGAGATAAACTTATAATTCCAAGAAATGTCCACAGAAGTGCTATAAATGCCATGGTTGTCTGCGGTGCAGTTCCAGTTTATATAAATCCTGGATTAAATAAAAAATTAGGAATTTCGCTTGGAATGTCGATAAAAGATGTAAAAAAGGCGATTGAAGAAAATCCTGACGCAAAGGCTATTTTGGTAAATAATCCGACTTATTACGGAATTTGCTCAGATTTAAAATCCATTGTAAAATTGGCACACGAAAATGGAATGTATGTTTTAGTCGACGAAGCGCATGGAGCACATTTTTCCTTTGATGAAAATTTACCGATTTCGGCTATGGAAGCTGGAGCAGATATGGCGGCAATTAGTATGCATAAAACAGGCGGCTCTCTTACACAGAGCTCAATTTTGCTAAGTGGAGAAAAAATTAATGCTGATTATGTGCGAAAAATAATAAATTTGACACAAACTACAAGCGCTTCATATTTACTTATGGCGTCACTTGATGTGGCAAGAAAGAATCTTGTCATAAACGGTCGAGAATTATTTGAGAAAACTGTAAAATTTGCTGAATATGCACGAAGTGAAATCAATAAATTAGGTGGTTATTATGCTTATGGAAGAGAACTCATCGATGGAGACGCAGTTTACGACTTTGACACAACTAAATTGTCTGTTTATACACAAGATATTGGACTTGCAGGAATTGAAGTTTATGATATTTTAAGAGATGAATACGGAATTCAAATTGAACTTGGAGATTTGGGAAATATTTTGTCGATAATTACTGCAGGAGACAGAGGACTTGAAATTGAACGGTTAATTTCGTCACTTGCTGAAATTAAAAGACTTTATTCAAAAAGTCCAGAAGGAATGTTTGACCACGAATATATAAATCCAAAAGTTGTCATGACTCCCCAAGCTGCCTTTTATTCTGAAAAAGAAATGATTCCAATTTTAGATAGTGTCGGAAGAGTGAGTGCAGAATTTGTGATGGCTTATCCACCAGGAATTCCAATTTTAGCGCCAGGAGAAAAAATTACTGACGAAATTATTCGGTATATTTCTTATGCAAAAGAAAAAGGTTGTCTTTTGACAGGAACTGAAGATATGCATGTTGATAAAATAAATGTAGTTGTAGAAAAATAGTTTTATAAAATAAAAAGTAATAAGTCAGAAATAGAAAATTAAGAAAAAAGAAAAAAATAAAAATAAAAAAGCAAAAATAAAAAATAAAGAAGAAGGAGAAAAAAAGAGAGAGAAAAAAAAATAAAAAATAAAATAAAAATAAAAAAAAGGAAGTGAAATTCAATGGTTGACAGATTTAATAAATTTTTTGACTATCTTTTATTCATAGAAGGAGATTATTCAAATCATCCCAATGATAATGGTGGCGAAACAAAATATGGAATTACTAAAGAAACTGCCAGAAGCTGTGGATATAAAGGAGCTATGAAGGATTTGACAAAAACGATGGCACAAAAAATTTACGAGCAAAAATATTACAAAGCCTATAAAATTGATAAGATTAAAAGCGATAAAATGGCTCTTAGCATTTTTGACTTTGTCGTAAATTCTGGAAACTACGGAATAAAAAAAGCGCAGGAAGCGGTAAATAAAGTTTATTAAATAGTACAAGAACACTCGCAACTTTTAGTCGTGAGATGAATTGTACGAAAATTTTAGTAAGCATATAGGGAAACTTGTATGTAGACACGGAGCAAAACCGTGCAACAAAGAAACTGAACTGCTGGGAACTCTTAAAGCTAGTATAACCACAACATAATACCTAAGTGAATGGTATAAGTGTGAAGGTAGTGAAAGCAGAAAAAATATACTAGATGGTGCAAGGTTAAATCCTAAACATTATGATAATAGACAATCAGCAGCTAATCCTGAAAAGGAAAGTTCAACGACTATCCCTCGTGAGGGGAGTACAATACAAGCGATAGGTATTGGAAGTGGTTTCGCCTAAGTCCTTGAAATAGGATATGGATAAGATATAGTCTGTGCTTGTTAGAGATAACAAGAAGTTCATAAGAGAACTGCATAAATGGTAGCGTATTTATGTGAACGACGCTTCCCACTGTTGTGGGGTTTTAAAAACTTTAAAAATATTTAAAAATAAATAAAAAATATTACTTTTTTGACAGATAAATGTAGAATACATGGTATAATATCTCTGATGAAAAGGAGGTGATATCTATGTATTTAACTTTAAAACAACAAGTAAAACATCTTAGTAAAAAGGAGTTTAGAAATTTAAAATATTTATCTCATATAGCCAAGAATTTAACTAATGAAGCTATATATAATATTAGACAACACTATTTTCAAAATAAAAAGTATTTAAGTTATAATGAAAACTATAAAATGCTTAAAAACAGTGAGAACTATAAAAAGTTAAATTCTAATATGGCTCAACAAATTTTAAAAGAAGTAGATGGAAGTTTCAAATCATTTTTTGGACTTTTAAAACTTGCTAAAAATGGTCAATATGATAATAAAAAAATAAAATTACCTAAATATCTTGATAAAGATGGTTTTACAACTCTTGTTATAGGTTTTGTTAGATTAAAAGATGATATGCTGATAGTTCCTTATTCAAATTCGTTTAAGAAAACTCATCAGGAAGTTAAAATTAAGCTACCACCAGTATTAAAAGACAAGAAAATAAAAGAGATTAGAATAATACCAAAACAACATTCTAGGTACTTTGAAATTCAATATACTTATGAGGTAGAAGAAGTTCAAAGGGAATTAAATAAAGAAAATGCACTAGGAATTGATTTAGGTATAAACAATCTTTGTACTTGTGTTACAAATTCTGGAGCTTCATTTATAATAGATGGTAGAAAATTAAAATCAATAAATCAATACTATAACAAGACAAATGCAAAATTGCAAAGCATTAAAGATAAGCAAAAGATAGAGCATATAACATTAAGGCAAAAGAGAATAACTAGAAAGAGAAATAATCGTATAAATGATTATCTTTCAAAAGCAGCAAGAATAATTGTAAATTATTGTCTTAATAATGATATAGGAAAACTAGTTCTAGGATATAATGAAGATTTTCAAAGAAAATCAAATATAGGAAGTATAAATAATCAAAACTTTGTAAATATACCATATGGAAAATTAAGAGATAAATTAATATATCTATGTAAACTATATGGAATAGAATTCAAACTACAAGAAGAGAGTTATACATCAAAAGCAAGTTTCTTTGATGGAGATGAGATTCCAATATATGATAAAGAAAATCAAAAAGAATATATATTCAGTGGAAAAAGGATAAAAAGAGGACTATATCAAACAAGTAAAGGCTATCAATTAAATGCAGATTGTAATGGAGCATTAAATATATTAAGAAAAAGTAAAGTTGTGGACTTAAGCGTCCTATACAATAGAGGTGAGCTGAACACACCTAAAAGAATAAGGGTAGTGTAAAGCTATCAAACTTCTTAGAAAATTTTTAAATATTTTTAAAGATTTTAGAACCCTGCGACTTTAGTCGTGGGAGGTTCAGAAAAAGACTATTTTAGCAGCTGATGGAGTAATAGGTCTACAGACGATCAAATATTTAAATTTGGTAAATTCAGAAAAATTTTTAGCAGAATATCACAAATTGCAAATAGAATATTATAACGCCGTCGTAAAAAATAATCCAAAGCAAAAGGTATTTTTAGCAGGTTGGTTAAACAGAGTTAAAAGAAAAGAAAGTTATTTGAGAAATGTTTAAAAATTTTAAAATAAAATAATTAATAAAAAAAAATAAAATAAAAAATAAGAAAATTTGAAACAGATAGAAAAATAAAAAAAATAAATCTATAAAATAATAAAGAAAGGGGAAATTATGGAACTTTGGTATACGGAAGAACATACAAAAGATGTTCGTTTTTCAATAAAAGTTGACAAGCAGTTAGTCAGTTTTAAAAGTGAGTTTCAAAGAATTGATATTTTTGAATCGAAAGAGTTTGGGAAATTTTTGACGCTGGATGGATTTATGATGCTTACAGAAAAAGATGAGTTTATTTATCACGAAATGATAACTCATATTCCGATGGCAGTTAATCCAAATGCAAAGAAAATACTTGTAATTGGCGCAGGAGATGGTGGAACAGTAAGAGAACTTGTAAAATACGATCATATTGAAAAAATAGATATGGTTGAAATTGATAAAGCTGTAGTTGACCTGTGCCGTGAATTTTTACCAACAACTGCTTGTAAATTAGATGATAAAAGAGTAAATATATATTATGAAGATGGCTTAAAATTTGTCAGATCAAAACATAATGAATACGACATTGTAATTGTCGATTCCACAGATCCTTTTGGACCAGGAGAAGATCTGTTTACAAGGGAGTTTTATGGAAATTGCTTTAATGCTCTAAAAGATGACGGAATACTTGTCAATCAGCATGAAAGTCCTTATTATGAAGCCGATGCAATTGCATCAAAAAGAGCAAATAAACAGCTAAGAGCTGTCTTTCCGTTTGCAACAGTTTATCAGCTTCACATTCCAACATATCCATCAGGACACTGGCTATTTGGATTTGCTTCAAAAAAATATAATCCAGTAACTGACTTAAAAGCTGATATCTGGAACAGTTTTGGGATAAAGACGAAATACTATAATACAGAACTTCACAAAGGAGCTTTTGCGCTGCCAAATTATGTAAAAGAACTCATTAGTGATTAGTTAATTACTAAATGTATTTTTATTAAATTAAATAAAAAAATAAGATAACGAAATAAATTTTGTGTTGAAATTATGGGAATAATAGTGTATTATATTTATATATTTTAATTTAAAAGGAGATTTTACAATGAGTAAAAAATATAGTGTAGCAGTTGTGGGAGCAACTGGATTAGTGGGAAGAACTTTTTTAAAAGTGTTAAAAGAGAGAAATTTTCCAGTGGGAGAACTTTATCTTTATGCATCAGCTAGATCGGCAGGGAAAAAAGTTGAATGGAATGGAAAAGAGTACACAGTTATCGAATTAAAAGATGAAAATATAAGAGATGACATTGATGTGGCTTTATTTTCTGCAGGTGGAAAAGCTTCACTTGAATTTGCACCAAAATTTAGAGATAAAGGTGCTGTAGTAGTCGACAATAGTAGTGCTTGGAGAATGGAAAAAAATATTCCATTAGTTGTGCCGGAAGCAAACCCAGAAGCATTAGAAAATCATCCTGGAATTATTGCAAATCCAAATTGCTCGACAATTCAAGTTATGCCTGTACTAAAAGTATTACAAGAAAAATATGGACTAAAAAGGGTAGTTTACTCGACTTATCAAGCTGTGGCAGGTTCTGGACAAAAAGGATTAGATGATCTAGAAAATAATTTAAAAGGAAAACCTTCAACAAATTATCCTCATCAAATTGCTTTTAATGCATTGCCACACATAGATGTATTTTTAGATAACGGATACACAAAAGAAGAAGAAAAAATGATAAACGAAACAAGAAAAATTTTAAATTTACCAGATTTAAAAGTTACTGCAACTTGTGTAAGAGTGCCAGTTAAATTTGGACATGGAGTTTCAGTGAATGTGGAATTGGAAAAACCATTTGAATTAGCAGATGTTGTAAAAGCGTTTGAAGAAAAAGAAGGAGTAATTGTTCAAAACGACGGAAAAAACAATGTTTATCCAATGCCAATAATTGCACAGGACACAGATGAAGTTTATGTCGGAAGAATAAGAAGAGATGACACAGTTGAAAGCGGTCTTAATTTATGGGTAGTTGCTGACAACATAAGAAAAGGTGCGGCTACAAACACAATTCAAATTGCAGAAACTTTGATAAAAGAAGGAAAGTTATAGAGATAAAAAAACACGAAAAAATAAGATAAAGCAATAAAAATTAAAAAAATTAACTAATTATTTTATAATAATTAGTTTTTTTTATGTAAAATATAAAAGAAAAAAATGGAAAAAACGCAGAAAAACCTGCTATTTATGCTTTTTTGAAAAAAATTAGAAAACTAATATAAAATTAAAAAAAAATCTTGAAATTTTTTTGAAAATAGTGTAAAATAATTGAGTAACAAAATAAAATAAAATAAAAATAATAAAACTAGGAGATACAATGGCTAAAAAAGAAGAAAAAATTGAAAAAACAAAATTGACTTTGACTGAAGACGAAATAAAAGATTTAAATGAAGATGGAATAAAAAATCTTTTGATTAATAAAGCAATTTTGGATACAGCAAAAAAATATGAATTTACAGATGAAGAAAAAGAAGAATTTGATTATTTCTACAAAAATGAAAAAAATAAATTTTTCGTTGCAAAATTAATCGAAGGAAAAATTTCAGTAAATGAAAATGAAGTTACAGAAATTTACACTAAAAATAAAGCAAATTTCGATGCTCAAAATATTCCTTTTTCACAAGCAAAAGAAATTATCCAAAGAGATTTGTTAAACCAACAAGTTGCAACTCTTGAAGCTGAAGAATTAGATAAATTAGTTCAAGAAATGGAAGATAAAGTGGAAATTACAAAAGAAGAAATTTTATTTTCTAAAGGAAATTCAGAAGTTTTAAAAACATTGATTGTTGGAAAAATAATTGCTAAAAAAATGGAAGAAAAAGATTTTGAAGAAAAAAATAAAAAAGATTTGGAAATCGTTAAAGATAATGTTTACATTAACTATTACTTGGATTTACAAGTTAGAAAAAATGTAAAAGTGACTCAAGAAGAAATTACAGAAATTTATGAAAGAGAAAAAGCAAAATTAGGAAATGTGACTCCAAACAGCGCATACCAACAAATTGCAAATGGTTTATTAAACAACAAAGCTGTGCAAGAAAGAAACAACTTAATTGATCAAATTGCAAAAGACTATAATGTAGAAGAAGTTGCAAAAGAATATATTAAATAATATAAATAAAAAATTAAACTATATCTAAAAAATATTAAATTAATTTTAGATATAGTTTTTTTAATTTTTTTTATTTTGTCGCTAAACTCACTGTTATTCCAGTTCTCAACTCATTTCTTTCAATTGTTTTTTTATTGTTTTTAGTTTTGTATGTATATCTTTCAAGTGCACTGTATTTTACAGATGGATTAAGAGTAATTGTTCCAACATTTGTTTCAATCGATTTTTTATATCCAATACCTGTCCAAATCGTAAATGTGTTGTCATATCCTGTTTTTGCCGTATGTTTTTCATATTCGTTTCCAGGTGAGACAAATGCTGTAAATCCAACAAATGAAGGAGTTGTGTATACTAAATTTGTCACATAATCTAAATAGACGCTTGATTTTGCTTCTTCATTCGTTGCAGCTATTTTTCCTCTTATATCTCTCAATTTATTTAGTAAATTAATGTTATAGCTTAAAGTTCCGTATTTTCCTTTTAAAATGTCATTTGAGTTGTTTAAGTTAAGGTTTATTCCCCAACCTTCCCCTTTTCCTCTTGCTAATTTGCTTCCAATTAAATAATAATCGCCTGTTTTATTATCTTTTATGTCAAAATATGCCAATTGTAAACTAGTTCCTATTTTTTGACCAAATAATTTAAGGTCGAAGGAAGGTCCAAAATAGATTTCATTTGAAGCTCCTGTAGTTTTATAGCTTCCACTTGTTTTTTCGGCTCTTAGTCTATTCGTCTTATTTTCCCAGCCTAAGTTCCATTTTGTATCAAGATTTCCTAATTTTAAATTTTTTGTAAGTGAAAACTCTGTTTCCCAAAGTTCGTGTTCCGAAGTTCTTGTACTAGGTTTTCCATAAATTACATCTTGGTTTCTCAAAATTCTAAAGTTTCCGTCCATATCAAATTCATCTGATAATTTCATCGTCCCAGAAGTTGTGTTTCGAAAACGGCTTCTGTTTCTATTTGATCCTTTAAATCCTTTATTCCCTAAGTTATTTGCTTCATCTCCAGTTCTATCTGTATAACGGTTTCTCCATTCACTTTGAAAACTAAGTTTTTTTAATGAATCCTGATTTGCCAATCCAAATTGCGAAATTACTAAACTCAACAAAATTAATTTTAAAAAATTTCTCATACATCTCCTTTACTAAATTTATAGATTTATTTTTATTTTATTCACATAAATACTTTATTTTTAGTTTTTGTATATTTTAATTCTTTTGAGTATTTCGTATTGATAGTGAAAAAAATTACTAGTATTTTATCATATTGAAATTTGTTAGTCAAATTTTTTTAAAATAAATATTTGACTTTATAAAAGTTTTGTAGTAAAATTTTATTTATAAATAGAATGAAATTTTGAAAGGAGAAAAAAATGAAGAAAATTTTTGTTGCTTTAGTACTTAGTTTAATTGTTGTTTCGTGTGGGAATAAAACTGAAAATGGAAAAGAAAACTTAAAAAATGCTAATTTTTCAAAAAATCAAAATAAAGAAACTTTAGTTGCGAGTGTTCCGCCATTAAAATGGGTGGTTCAAAGAATAGCAGGAAACGAGTATAATGTGATTTCTGTAATTCAGCCGAATATGAATCACGAATTGTTTGAGCCAAAAACAGATGACTTGATAAAACTTGAAAAATCTAAATTATTTTTTACATATGATGCTTTAAATTTTGAAGAAAAAATTACAAGTACGATTAATGATAAAAATAAGGTTTTGAATGTTTTAAATGGAATTGATCCACATTTGTTTTTGGAAGATCATGATCACGACGAACATGGTGGACATCATCACGATGAGCATGAACATAATGGGAAGTTTGATCCGCATGTTTGGTTTTCACTAGAGATGATGCCGAAAGTTGCAGAAAATATAAAAAATAAATTGGTTGAAACTTATCCGAATCAAAAAGACAAATTTGAGAAAAATTATAATGATTTTATAAAAGAATTGGATGGATTTAAAAAAGAAATTTCAGAAAAAATGTCTAAAAAAACAAAAAAAGAATTTATGATTTACCATCCAGCTTTGGAATATTTCTTGAAAGGGACTGGAATTGAAGAAGAAGCGATTGAATCTGAAGGTAAAGAACCATCAGCTAAGCAAATTCAAGAGATAATAAGTGAAGCAAAAGAACATGGAATTTCAACTATTTTAGTGCAACCTCAATTTCCAAAACAAAGTATTGACATTATTGCAAAAGAAATTCCAAATGCAAAAATTGTAACATTTAATACAGATGAAGAAAATGTTTTTGAAAATTTAAGAAAATTTGTGGATAGTTTACAATAATTGTTTTTGTGTAATGAATAAACAGAGTTACAAAATTAAGGGGAAAAGATGCAGAATAATAAGCAAAATAACAAAAAGTTAATATCAGTAAAAAATTTGAATTTTAATTATGGAAAAGATGCTATTTTGAGCGATGTTTCGCTAGATATTTATAAAGGGAAAAATGTTGCGATAATTGGGAGAAATGGTGGCGGAAAGTCAACTTTGGTAAAACTGATGCTTGGTTTTTTGAAGAAAAAATCTGGAGAAATAAATTATTATGTTGACAAGAATAAAATTGGATATTTGCCACAAATTAGAGAATTTGATACTTCTTTTCCGATTAATATTTTTGATTTAGTGATTTCAGGACTTACAAAAAAGTCGAATTTATTTAAAAAATTTAGTGCAGAAGATAGAAAAAAGACAAATGATTTGCTTGTTGAATTTGGGATTGAAAAATTAAAAGATAAGTTAATTAGTGAAGTATCTGGAGGTCAGTTGCAAAGGGCCTTGATTGCGAGAGCTTTGATATCGTCGCCAGAGATTTTGTTTTTAGATGAGCCTGAATCTTTTTTGGATAAAAAATTTGAGTTTGAGTTGTATGAGAAAATAAAACAATTATCGGATTCTACGATTGTTGTAATTTCGCATGAACTGGATAAATTGTGCTGTTATATCGATTCGATTTTTATTGTGGAAGAAGAAATTCGTATTTTTGAAGATAAAAATGAATTTTTCAAGAGTGAATTTGCTCACAGGCATGTTCATAATCATAAAATTTAGATTTTTAGCTAACGATTATTAAAAATATAAATTTTTCAAAAATAGTAAGAATACAGTAAAATTAATAAGTCATAAAAATATTAATATTTTTACAAAAAAGGAAATGCATAAAGAATGGGAGAAAAATGGAATTTTTAGAAATTTTTAACTATGCTTTCATGAGAAATGCTCTTATTGTAGGGATTTTATCAAGCATTTGTTGTGGAATAATAGGAACTTACATAGTAAACAAAAAAATGGTGTTCATATCGTCGAGTATCAGTCACGCTTCATATGGTGGAATCGGAATTGGAGTATATTTAATATATTTTTTCAAATTGCCACTAAATGATCCATTGATTTTTGGATTAATATTTTCAATATTATCGGGAGTATTGATACTTATACTAAAAGATTTTTTTGGTGTAAATGGTGATTTAGGAATTGGAATAATGATGTCATTTGGAATGGCGATTGGAATTATATTTTCTTTTATGACGCCAGGCTATCAAGCAGATATGTCAACTTATCTTTTTGGAAATATTTTGTTGTCAAATAGCACAAATATAATTTCGCTATTAATTTTAGACATTATTACAACTATATTTTTCGTAATTTTCTACAAAGCAATAGTTTATTCAAGTTTTGATGAAAATTTTTATAAATTATATGGCGTACCAGTCAAGTTTGTAAATTATTTTATGATTATAATAATTTCATCAGCGATTATTATAAATATAAAAACAATTGGAATTATTCTAATAATCTCAATTTTAACAATACCACAAGCAACAGCGGCAATTATCGCAAGAAAATACAGTGTAATAATATATTTGTCAATATTATTCTCATTTTTAGGAATATTATTCGGATTATTATTCTCATATATTTTCAATATTCCATCAGGACCAGCTATAATAGTGGCTTTGATTGTTATAATGTTAATTGTGAAAATGGGAGATTTTGTGAAAAAGAAAATAGGATAAATTCAGTAAATTAAATTAATTTTTAAATTAAAAATATTATAATTATAGATTATTATTAAATTTAAAGATAAAAAAATAAAGCACTGAGAAAAAAATTTCTTGGTGCTTTTTATAATTATTTTTATTTTTTAAAATATATATTCGAATCAATTTGAAATTAAACTAATGAAATGGTAAAAATTTAGGTTTTAAGTAAATAGCCATAGCTTTTAAGTTTGGTTTTAATATACAATTTTTTAAAAAAGTTTATTTAGTCATTAATCAAATAAACATTGATTTTATTTGATTTTTCAAATATAATATAGGAAACAAAAAGAGAAAGAAGTGATAATGATGAATTCACAAGAATTAAATAAATTTATAAAAGAAAATGTTGATAAAATTTATGATGAAATGGTGAAAATTAGAAGAACTATACATATGAATCCTGAACTGGGGGACGAAGAATTTGAAACGAGTAAACTAATTAAAGAATTTTTGGCAAAAAATAATATTGAATTTTTTGAGATTATAAATACTGGCGTGGTTGCGACAATTTATAATGATGATGAGAAAAATGGTAAAAATCATACTGTTGCGACTAGGGCGGATATTGATGCGTTGCCAATTTTTGAGGAAAATGATGTGGAGTATAAGTCGAAAAATCTTGGAAAAATGCACGCTTGTGGGCATGATACCCATACAACTATTCAATTGGGAGTTGCGAAAGTTTTGGCGGAAAATAAGGATAAATGGAATGGAACTGTGAGATTTTTCTTTCAACCTGCAGAGGAAACCGATGGTGGTGCTGATAGAATGATAAAAGGTGGTGCTTTGAAATTTGAAAAAAGATCTGCTGGGAATAGTGATTTTGAGGATAAAGAGAAAAATAGTAAAGGTTCTGATAGAAAAATTGATGCGTTTTTTGCACTTCATATGGCACCTGAAATTCCAACTGGGAAAATTGGAGTGAAAGTTGGAAAGGCTCATGCTTGTTCAGCACAATTGAAAGCTACTATTCATGGAGTTTCAGCTCATGCGGCATTACCACATAAAGGGGTTGATGCGATATTGATTGGAGCAAAAGTTTTAGAATTTTTTCAGTCAATTGTGAGTAGAAGAATTGATCCTAGAGAAGGTGCGGTTATTACGATTGGATCATTTAAAGGTGGAGAAACAAATAACATTGTTTGTGACAAAGTTGAGATGCTTGGAACAATTAGAACTCTTTCAAATGAGACTAGACTTTTTATAAAAGAGACAATTGAGAGGGATTTACCAATTTTTGTGGAAAGTCTTGGAGGAAAAGCTGAAGTTAGTATAAGACTCGGTTACGCACCTGTAATAAATAATGAGGAAATGACAGATTTTGTTGCTGAAAATATTGTTGATTTGTTTGGGAAAGATGCACTTGAAACAATTAAAGAAGCTAGAATGGATGTTGAAGATGTAAGTTATTTCTTGAATGAAATTCCAGGATGTTTTTTCAGATTAGGAACAAGAAATGAAGCGAAAAATATGGTTTACGATTTGCATCATCCAAAATTTAATGTAGATGAAGAAGCAATAAAATATGGAATTGGATTGCAATTAAAAAATATTTTAGAATATTTGAAAAAATAGCAAGAAATTTTAAAGTAACTATTTTGGAATTGAAGAAATGATTTATAAAATTAGGAGAAAAATTAGGGAATGATAAATAAATTTGAAATTGGGCAAAAAGTAGAAATTGAGATTGAAAAAATTGTGTTTGGTGGCGAAGGAATAGGGAGAGTTGATGGTTTTGCGATTTTTGTGCCGATGAGTGTGCCTGGAGATAGACTTGAAATTGAGATAATTTCTTTGAAAAAAACTTACGGGAGAGGACTTATTACACGGATTATTGAGCCTTCGAAGGACAGGGTTGAAGATTTATTGAAAGTTAGTTTTGAAGATTTTGACGGATGTGATTTTGGAATGCTTAAATATGAGAAGCAGCTAGAGTATAAAAATGAGATGTTGAAAGAGGTCTTGACAAAAATTGGTGGGATAAATCTTGAAGAAGTTATTTTGGAAAACATAATTGCGAGTGAACATAAAAAAAATTATCGGAATAAGACAGCAGAGCCGATTTATAAAAAAAATGGAAAAATTATGACAGGATTTTATTCGAGAAGATCTCATGATGTTTTTACAGCGAAGGAAAATCTGTTGCGTTCAGAAATTGCTGATAAAATAATAAATAAATTTTTGGAAGAAATAAATAGCTTTAATGGAACGAAAAATGAATTTAAAGTTTACAATGAAGTCAATAATAGCGGATTTTTGAAGCATATAATGGTTAGAAATAACGAAAAAAACGATGTTATGATTGTTGTTGTTGTGAATAAAACTTCGCAATATAAAAATTTAGTTAAAGTTCTAGAAAAAATGTATGAAGAAAACGAAGAAGTAAAATCAGTTTATATTTCAGTAAAAAAAGAGCAGAATAATGTGATTTTAGGTGATGAAAGTAGACATATTTTTGGTGAAAGTTATTTGGAAGAGGAAATTGAAGGAATAAAATTTAAGATTTATCCAGATTCATTTTTTCAAATTAATAAAAGACAGGCGATAAAATTGTACGACAAAGCGATTGAATATTTTGGAGAAAATAAAAAAGGAACCGTGATTGATGCGTTTTCTGGGACTGGGACAATTGCGATGATACTTTCTAAAGATGTGGAAAAAGTAATTGGTATTGAAAGTGTTGAAAGTTCGGTTGTTGCAGGGAATATGACTATTGAAGAAAATGGGTTGAAGCATGTGAGTTTATTAAATGGAAAAGTTGAAAAAGTTTTACCAGAAATTTTGAAAAAAGAGAAAATTAGTGGAATAATTTTTGACCCGCCTAGAAGAGGAATTGATGAAAAAGCACTTAGAAGCGTTGTGAAAAATAAAATTGAAAAAATTGTTTATATTTCTTGTAATCCAGCAACTTTTGCTAGAGATAGTAAATTTTTGATTGAAAAAGGGTATAAATTGGAAAAAATTACTGCGGTGGATATGTTTCCTCAAACGGCGCATATTGAGACGGTAGCACTATTGTCCAAACTCGATGTCGATAAGCATATAGATGATGAAAAAGCAAATTGGTTTTGAGGAGGTAAAATATTGATAGAAAGTAGACCTGAGTTTGATAAAATTACATCGTTTGATGAATTTAGTAAATACTATTGGTATCGTGAAGAACTTTCACAGATATGCAAGTCATTAGGATTAGAATATAGAGGTATAAAACAAGAACTCAATTATATTATTGAGCAGTATTTTAAGGGTAATTTGATTAAAAAGTCATCAATAAAAAACGAAAAGAAAAAAGTGGAAACTATTACCTTAGATATGCCATTACTTGAATGTGGGTTCTCCTTTAACACACAATTTAGAGAATATTTCTCAATTTTAACAGATGTTTCACCATTTAAATTTACTGCTGATATGGCTACTGCTTGGAGAAAAGTAAAAAGCGAAAATGATTTGAGTTTTACAATTCAAGATATGCTGAAAGTTTATTATGGAGAATCAGATTATGCCAAGTATGATAATTCGGTTTGTCAATGGAATCAATTTTTAAAGGATTTCTGTGCAGATGAAAATAGTTGCAACTATTCAAATAAATTAAAAGTAGCTTCCATTCTTTGGAAAGAAGTTAGAAATTCAAGAAATGAAAAAATTTATTCAAAGAATCTTTTGACTGAATATGCTTATAAAATAAAAGAGTATTGCAAGTAGGATATTTTCAGCTTGCTAAACTAACAATTTAATAAAAGCTAACACGAAAACAGTAAATCAAAAAAGGTTTACTGTTTTTCTCTGCCCAAAAGAAAAAAGCCTTATAGAAAAAGCATCCATAAATATAAAAAGTGTCGTGATACAATACATATGTGACAAAAAAGAAGAAAAAAAGAAAGGTTTCTGATATAATGTAAGCCGATCAAAACTACATATATATACCGAAGCTAGAAAACTGGGATACAGCCGTTCTTATGGAACTATGTGCAAAATAATAAGAAAAATTAGGGATAATAAGCCCAAAAAGCTGAAAAGGCTTTACAAAAGCACAAAAAAAGTGAAGCAGGCTACATATCCTGGTGAAAAGGTTCAGATAGACATAAAATATGTTCAAGAGAATGCATATGTTTTGGAACTAATGACCAGAATTACTATCAAATAACAGCAATAGATGAGTATACAAGAAAGAGGGTATTAAGAATAGTGGATGAAAAAAGTACATACCAGACGACAAAATTTCTAGAAACGCTTGAAGCGGAGCTGGGCTTTAAAATAGAAAAAATACAAAGTGATAACGGCAGGGAGTTTACGAATGCGGAAAATGGCAAAAAGACACTATTTGAGTTAAAGCTGGAAAAACTAGTGATAGAATACATGAGAACAAGACAGTATTCGCCGTGGCAGAACGGAAAAGTGGAAAGGAGCCACAGGCTAGATAGCAATTATTATTTAGGAAAAAGATTTAGAAGTCTGGAAGAATTAAGAAGGTCAGTAAAAAGATATTGCAGCAGATACAATAATATATCAAGAAAAGTATTAAATTTTAAAAGTCCAAATGAAATGCTGAAAGAATACAGGACAAACAATTAGGATAAGACATTGTGTGTTGGAATGCTCACAAGACCAGAATAAATAAGATTTTAAAAAGATTTTTGAAAAACAGAAATTTTAAAAATTATATGATTTTTATATTGAAAAACTATTAAAATTATAATCAATTAAATATTGTAAACAAAGTAAAGTGGAGTATACTCATACTGAAATTTGGAGGTAAGATATTTAAAAAAATTTCAAAAAAAAATTCAAAAAATAAAATTGAAGAAAAGCGAGGAAATATTATGAAATCAACAAAAAAAATGATTTTGGCAACTTTAATTGGAGTAATGGCTATTGCTTCTATCGGGTATTCAGCTACATCAAGATCTTTAAGAAAAACAACAAGCAAAACTGCAGTAACTTCTAAAAATTTGGTAAGAAAATTTAGCTGCAGCAGCAAAAGTGTGACAGTTGAAAATCTTTCTACAAATAAAGTTAGATTGACAGATGACAGCGGAAAAGTTTACAATTTGAAATTGACAAGATCTGCTAGTGGAGAATTGTATTCAGGAAATGGAGTTTCTATTCAAATAAAAGGAAATGAAGCTGTATTTACAGCAAAAGGAAGCGATGAAAGCTGTAATATGACAAGCGACACAAATTCAAATAAAGACCAAACTTCAAGTAAAAATTTATTAAGAAAATTTAGCTGTGATGGTTATCAAGATGTAACAGTTGAAAATGTTTCAACAGACAAAGTAAAATTAGCTAATGGTTATGGAAATATTTATAACTTAAGTTCATCAGTAGCTGCCAGTGGAGAAAAATATTCTGACGGAAATGTTTCAATTCATATGAAAGGAAATGAAGCTGTTTATACAGAAAATGGAAAAGATAAAAGTTGTACATTAAAAAGTACTGATCATGGTTCAATTGAAGAATAATAAATTTATTTAAAATTAAGTAAAAAAAAACATTTCAAAACAAGGAGTTTTTACTCCTTGTTCTTTTATAAATATTATATTTAAAAGTTAAGCTAAAAAAGTTAAACTAGGAGAAAAAATTATGAAAAAAATATTTGGAATTTTATTGATTGGTTTGTTATCAATGTCGTTGGAAGCGCATAGTAAAGATATGAGCAGGAAAGTGAAAAAGCCAGTGAGAGCAGAGCAAAATATTTCAATTAAAAATAGAAATGATAAAAATAATAATAAAAATTTAGATGAAGATTTTCCAGAGCAAAAAATGATTGGAATGCCTAATCCTGCTTCGGTGTATTGCATAAAACAAGGTGGGGAGTCAGTCATAGTGAAAGATAAAGATGGAAATGAATATGGAATCTGTAAATTTAAAGATGGAAAAGAAGTGGAAGAATGGGATTTTTACAGAAAAAATCATGATTTGACAGAAAAAGGTGTTCCTGAAAATAACAAAAAATAATTTTAAATATTAAAATTAATATTTTAAAAAATTAATTGAAAATAAAAGTTAAAAATAAAAATAAAAATAAAAGGTAATTGTTTAAAAGTGATTGCCTTTTAATTTAAACAGAATTTTATAGAATATCTTGAAAAACTTGTAAATTTTATAAAAAATTATAAAAAATGTGTTGACAAAATTGAAAAAATATATTATAATAATCAAGTAATTTAAATTTGCCCGAGTGGTGAAATTGGTAGACGCAACGGACTCAAAATCCGTCGATTTTATATCGTGCCGGTTCGACTCCGGCCTCGGGCACCAATTTTGAAAAGTTTCGGCGACATGGTCGAGGGGCTTAGGCAGCGGTCTGCAAAACCGTTTACACCAGTTCGAATCTGGTT
Organism: Leptotrichia sp. oral taxon 218; assembly: GCF_018128225.1. Classification (NCBI taxonomy): domain Bacteria; kingdom Fusobacteriati; phylum Fusobacteriota; class Fusobacteriia; order Fusobacteriales; family Leptotrichiaceae; genus Leptotrichia; species Leptotrichia sp. oral taxon 218. The sequence goes on from NZ_CP072377.1 coordinate 519,117, forward strand.
GTCGCCTCCAATATAGATTTTTAGAAATGATTTGCTGTTTGGTAGTCATTTTTTTTTATTTTATTAAATAGTACAAGAACACTCGCGACTTTAGTCGTAAGATGAATTGTACGAAAATTTTAGTAAGCATATAGGGAAACTTGTATGTAGACACGGAGTAAAACCGTGCAATAAAGAAACTGAATTGCTGGGAACTCTTAAAGCTAGTATAACCACAACATAATACCTTCGTTCAAATATGGTATAAGTGTGAAGGTAGCGAAAGCAGAAAAAATATACTAGATGGTGCAAGGTTAAATCCTAAACATTATGATAATAGACAATCAGCAGCTAATCCTGAAAAGGAAAGTTCAACGACTATCCCTCGTGAGGGGAGTACAATACAAGCGATTGGTATTGGAAGTGGTTTCGCCTAAGTCCTTGAAATAGGATATGGATAAGATATAGTCTGTGCTTGTTAGAGATAACAAGAAGTTCAAGGCTAATCTCCTTAATTTATTAAGGAGTATATATGCCATGAGAACTGCATAAGTAGTAGCGAACTTATGTGAACGACGCTTCCCACTGTTGTGGGGTTTTAAAAACTTTAAAAATATTTAAAAATAAATAAATAAAAATATTACTTTTTTTGACAGATAAAATATAGAATACATGGTATAATATCTCTGATGAAAAGGAGGTGATATCTATGTATTTAACTTTAAAACAACAGGTAAAACATCTTAGCAAAAAGGAGTTTAGAAATTTAAAATATTTATCTCATGTAGCCAAGAACTTAACTAATGAAGCTATATATAATATTAGACAGTATTATTTTAATAAGAAAAAGTATTTAAGTTATAATGAAAACTATAAAATACTTAAAAACAGTGAGAACTATAAGAAGTTAAATTCTAATATGGCTCAACAAATTCTAAAAGAAGTAGACGGAAGTTTCAAATCATTTTTTGGACTTTTAAAACTTGCTAAAAATAGTCAATATGATAATAAGAAAATAAAATTACCTAAATATCTTGCTAAAGATGGATTTACAACTCTTGTTATAGGTTTTGTTAGATTAAAAGATGATATTCTGATAGTTCCTTATTCAAATTTGTTTAAGAAAACTCATCAGGAAGTTAAAATTAAGTTGCCACCTGTATTAAAAGACAAGAAGATAAAAGAGATTAGAATAATACCAAAACAACATTCTAGGTACTTTGAAATTCAATATACTTATGAAGTAAAAGAAGTTCAAAGGGAATTAAATGAAAACAATGCACTAGGAATTGATTTAGGTATAGATAATCTTTGTACTTGTGTTACAAATGCTGGAGTTTCATTCATAATAGATGGTAGAAAATTAAAATCAATAAATCAATACTATAATAAGATAAATGCAAAATTGCAAAGCATTAAAGATAAGCAAAAGATTAAGCGGACAACATTAAGGCAAAAGAGAATAGCTAGAAGGAGAAATAATCGTATAAATGATTATCTTTCAAAATCAGCAAGGATAATTGTAAATTATTGTCTTAATAATGATATAGGAAGAATAGTTCTAGGATATAACGAGAATTTTCAAAGAAAATCAAATATAGGGAGTATAAATAATCAAAACTTTGTGAATATACCATATGGAAAATTAAGAGATAAATTAATATATCTATGTAAACTATATGGAATAGAATTTAAGCTACAAGAAGAAAGTTATACATCAAAAGCAAGTTTCTTTGATGGAGATGAAATTCCAATATATGATAAAGAAAATCAAAAAAAATATATATTCAGTGGAAAAAGAATAAAAAGAGGACTATATCAAACAGGTGCAGGTAAACTCATAAATGCAGACTGTAATGGAGCATTAAATATTTTAAGAAAAAGTAAAGTTGTGGATTTAAGTATCCTATACAATAGAGGTGAACTGGACACGCCTAAAAGAATAAGGATAGCATAGGACTATCAAACTTCTTAGAAAATTTTTGAATATTTTTAAAGATTTTAGAACCCTGCGACTTTAGTCGTGGGAGATTCAGAGGAAAATTGTGGTATAATAAATAAAAAATTTAAATTATTGCGAGGGAGAAAAATCAATGGGAATAAATAAAAGGCTTGATTTGGGTGAAATTAGAGACAGAATTGATGAAATTGATAGCAAATTAGTGGAACTTCTGGAGGAAAGACTTACGATTGTTCAAGAAGTTGCACAGTTTAAAAAGCAGACTGGGAAAAAAATTTTTGATGAAGTTAGGGAAAAGGAAGTTGTTGTAAAAAATTTGAAGAAAGTAAAAAATGCGGAACTTTCTCACTATATAAAAATAATTTTTAAAGATATAATGAATTCCAGTAAAGAATATCAAAAATTTAAAATTGGAATTAGTACAAAATATATAAATGATTTGGATTTTTTTGACAAAAAGATAGGATATACTGGAGTTCCAGGGTCTTATGCGTATGAAGTTTTAATTAATTTACTGAAAAATAATAAAAAATTTGATGAAAAAGATTTGGAAAATAATAAAAATATTTTTAATTTTAAAAGTCATAAAGATTTGGTGGAAGCGGTAAATAGTAAAAAAATTGATATTGCAATTTTACCGATTGAAAATTCGATTGTGGGAGAAGTGCGGGATAGTATTGATTTGATTAATAAAAAAAGTATTCATATAATTGGAGAAGTTCAGCATAAAATTTCGCATAATTTGCTTGGAATAAAAGGTAGTAAAATTGAGGATATAAAAAATATTTATTCACATGAACAGGCATTTATGCAATGCTCGGAGTTTTTGGCTAAACATGACTGGAAACTTAATAAAATGTCGAATACGGCGATTGGAGCGAAATTTGTTTCAGAATGCAAAAATATTGAAAATGCTTGTATTGCGAATAAAAAAACTAAAGAAATGTATGATTTAGAAATTTTATGTGAAAATATTAATAATGAAAAAGAAAATTATACGAGATTTTTTGTCATTTCAAATGAGGACATTGTGCTTGACAAAAGTAATAAAATTAGTATTGTAACAAGTGTAAATGATAAGTCTGGAGCACTTGTGGAACTGCTTCAAATTTTTTATGAATATCATTTAAATATGGTAAATTTAAAATCTCGACCTCGTGAAAGTAAGCCATGGGAATATTATTTTTACATTGACTTTGAAGGGAACATTAAAAATGAAAATGTAAAAATGGCACTTGAAAAGATTAGGGAAAAATCAAATTATTTGCAAATATTGGGAAATTACAAAGTTTATAATTTACAATTAAATCAGTAAAATATTTAATTTGATTTAATTTATTTATTTAAAAAAGGATAAAAATAAAATATGAGATTAGATAAATTTTTGGCAAATTCTGGAATAGGGACAAGAAAAGAAGTCAAAATTATTTTGAAAAAAGGGAAAATAACAGTCAATGAAAAAATCGTAAAAGATGCAAAAATTCAAATTGACGAGATTAAAGATAATGTGAAAATTGAAGGTGAAAAAATTACTTATAAACCTTTTGTTTATATAATGATGAATAAACCAAGTGGAGTTATTAGCGCAACAGAAGATGGTAAACATAAAACTGTGATTGATTTACTTTGTGAAAAATATAAAAATTATAAAGTTTTTCCAGTTGGAAGACTGGACATTGACACGGAAGGTTTGCTTTTGCTCACAAATGACGGAGTTTTGGCACATAACTTACTCTCGCCGAAAAAGCATGTTGACAAAAAATATTATGTGGAGTTAAAAGAACCTTTGACAATTGAAAAAAAGGAAATTTTGGAAAATGGAATAAAATTGGAAGAAAATTTTGTGACAAAAAAGGCAAAAATCGAAATTATTGATAAAGATAAAGTTAAAGATAAAAATAAAAATATAGATATAAATATAAATACAAATGAAGTAAATTCGGTATTTATAACGATTTCGGAAGGGAAGTTTCATCAAGTTAAGAGGATGTTTAAGTTTGTTGAAAACGAAGTTTTATATTTGAAAAGGGTTAAAATGGGAAAACTTTTACTTCCTGAAGACTTGAAATTGGGAGAATATAGAGAACTGAGCGAAGAAGAAATGAATTTGATTTTAAATTAAATTTATTTAAAAAAAATAATTAATCGAAAAAAAATTTAAAATGTGTTATAATTGACAAAATAAAAGACGAAAATTTGGAAAGTGAGATAAAATGGAAAAATATGGACTTTTGGGAGAAAAATTAGGTCACAGTTATTCTAAAGAAATTCATGAGATTTTTTTTGAATTAACTGGGAAAAGTGCAAGTTATAAAATGATTGAAAGACAAATTGACGAGATTGCTCAATTGATGGAAGAGATAAAAAGTGGAAAATTTAATGGGATAAATGTCACAATTCCATATAAAGTGGAAGTGATTAAATATTTGGACGAAGTTTCTAAAATTGCAAAACAAATTGGAGCTGTGAATACAATCACTTGTAAAGATGGGAAATTAATTGGAGATAATTCTGATTATTTTGGATTTTTAAAAACTTTGAAAATTAATAATATTGATGTAGAAGGGAAAAAAGTTTTGGTACTTGGAACTGGTGGTGCTTCTAAGGCAATTTACAATGTTTTGATTGACAGTGGTGCTGAAAGTATCTATCTTGCTACAATTGAAGAAAATGATTCGTTTAAAGTGAGAACTAAAGATAGATTGATTCACTATTCAGCAGTTTCAGGACTTAAAAATATTGAGTTAATCGTAAATTGTACACCTGTGGGAATGTATCCGAATATAAATGACTGTCCATTAAATGACACAAATTTAATTGATACAAATGCCGTAGTTGACATTGTCTATAATCCTGAAGAAACTGTGCTTATGAAAAAGTATAGGCAAAAAGGTGTAAAAGTTATTTCAAATGGACTTATGATGCTTATTTCACAGGCGATAAAATCAGAAGAAATTTGGAACGAAGAAGAATATAGTGTGGAAATTTTAGAAAAAATTCACGCTAGATTGTCTGAAAAATTATATAAATAAATTTTAAAATTTTGAAATTTGAAAGGAAAAGAAAAAAATGATAAAAAAAATAGCACTGGCAATAATTTCTTTAAGTCTTGCAAATATAGGATTTTCTGTGACTAATCAAGAAATGATTGATGCTGGAAATGTATATCAAAAGAAAATTTTTGACAAATATTTTAATGGAGCACCTTTGGTTGCGGCTGATAATACGGCTTTGATGAATAAAGTTTATGCGGAAATAATGAGAAATTTGTATGGCGAAAACAGAGGTTATTTTGACAAGGAATTCGCAAGGCTAACTGGGAATAGAAGATCGGACTTTAGATCAATGTACGCTTATTACAGCGATTATGTTGTAGAATATCCAAAATTTTTGAAAAAAGCATTTGGAAACTTTTTGCAAGATGTGGGAGATATGCAGTCTTACACTTATACAAATACATATTTAATACTTGAAACTTTTAATCTGAATATGAATACATATTTGGAAGGCGAAAAAAATGCTGAAACAATTGACCAGAATGTGAACTCAGTTTATGACTATTTATATAGCATTGGAGATTCTAGAACAAAAGATGATTATAAAAAAATGTCAAGTGGTGAAATGGCACTTCTTGTAGACAAAGAGTACCAAAATTTGGAAAATATTTTGGATAGCCGTGCTGCGGAAGGAAAAATTGAAAAAAAAGCGGCTGCGGGTTCTAAATCGAGTTTGAAAAGATTAAAAAAACTTTATAGCAGTTACGACAGATATTTTGATAAATATATTGATGCTTCAAAATTATCGGCTGAAAATAAAGAAAAATTAAAAAAATTGGCAAAATTTGAAAATATTTCAAATCTTAAATTTATAGCGCAATCAATTGAAAAAAAAGATAAGGATAATGATAAAGCAAGTAACGAATAGGGAAAGGAGATAAAAATAGTTTTTTTAAATGTGTTGATAAATATTAAAAAGTATGTTATCATATTGATATGAATAAAATATATAAGCCAAATGAATTTGGTAAAATGATAGGAAGAAGTGTAAATACATTGCAAAGATGGGATAGAGAAGGCATATTAAAAGCACGGAGAACCCCAACAAACAGAAGATATTATACAGAAGAAGATTATTATAATATTATGGGTATTCAACAAGAAAATGCTGAAAATCAAGTAAACGATGTAATTATATATGCTCGTGTTTCTAACCAAAATCAAAAAGATGATTTGAAAAATCAAGTAGAATTTTTAAAAACATATGCTAATGCTAAAGGCTATATTGTTTCAAACATTATAACAGATATTGGAAGTGGGTTAAATTACAATAGAAAAGGATTTAATTCCATTTTATATTCTGAAAAAAAACAAACGATATTAATTTCTTATGAAGATAGATTTGTTAGATTTGGATATAGCTGGTTTGATAATTTCCTTAAATCAAAAGGAAGTGAAATTATTGTAGTAAATAATCAAACTTTATCACCACAGCAAGAACTTGTAGAAGATTTGATTTCGATTATTCATATTTTTTCTTGTAGAATATACGGACTTAGAAAATATAAAAAAAAGATAAAAAACGATGAAGAATTATAAAGGAATAAAAATTGAAATTAAACCTACAGCTGAACAGATTGAAAAAATTAACAGAACTATTGGGACAGGAAGATTTTTATATAATTTTTACATAGCATATAACAAAGAAATTTACGAAAAAGAAAAAAAATTTGTTACAGGATTTGAATTTTCAAAATATATAAATAATGTTTTTATAAAAGAAAATCCTAATAAATCTTGGATAAAAGATGTTTCATCAAAATCTAATAAACAAGCTATAATGAATAGTGAAAAAGCATTTAAAAGATTTTTTAACAAAATATCAAATTTTCCAAAATTTAAAAAGAAAAGTCATAATAATCAAAAATGTTATTTTTTTAAAAATAATAAAACTGATTTTGAATTTTATAGACATAAAATAAAAATTCCCACTTTAAAATTTGTAAGATTAAAAGAATATGGATATATTCCTAAAAATGCAAGTATAAAAAGTGCTACAATTTCAAAAGAAGGTGATCGGTACTTTTTGTCGCTTATTTTAGAAATGAAAAAAGAAATTAAAAATTCAATTTCAAAAAAATTGGAAACTAAAGAAGGAATAGGAATTGATTTAGGAATAAAAGATTTTGCAATTTGTTCTGATGGACAAGTTTTTAAGAATATTAATAAAACTTTTAAAGTTAGAAAAATTGAAAAAAAACTAAAAAGAGAGCAAAGAAAAAAATCAAGGAAATATTTGTCTTGCAAAAAAATGGAAAAAATCTTTATGAATGTAAAAATTTTCAAAAACAAAAATTAGTAATAGCTAAATTGTTTTTTAAATTAAATTGTATTAGAAATGATTATATTAATAAAGTTGTTAATATGTTAACAAAAACCAAGTTAAAATGTATAACAATAGAAGATTTGAAAGTTTCTAATATGATGAAAAATAGGCATTTGTCAAAGGCAATTTCACAACAAAAATTTTATGAATTTAGAACAAAACTTTTGAATAAATGCAAAGAAAACAATATTGAATTAAGAATTGTAAGCACATTTTATCCAAGTTCTAAATTATGTAGTAATTGTGGACATAAGAAGCAAGATTTGAAATTAAAAGATAGAATTTATAAATGTAGCTGTTGTGGAATTGAAATGGATAGAGATTTTAACGCTAGTCTTAATCTAAAAAATGCTGAAAATTATAAGATTTTAGCATAATAAATAATATATTCTAAATAAAAAAAGAAGGAGAATGCTACAATTTAGTGAAACAGAATATATTATATGTACCGATGGCTAGTCGGGAATTTACGGCTGTGGAGAGCAAAAACAAATACGAGTAGATATTTTTTATCAAAAGTATGTTCGTTGAAGCAGCAACATTCTAGTGTATTGAATATATTTTAATACATTTTTAGTAGCAGAGTTTTAAGATGAATGAAAAAGATAAAGTTTATGGAGTGAAAAGTCCAATTCAGCCAGATGAAAATTCGACTTTTGTAAAAGCGTCTGATGTGGAAATTTCACAAAATAATAATTTTGATTTTAGAATATATAATGAGTTGGATGATTTTGCGGCGGAAGTTTTGGAAGGCGAAAAATTATTGGATTATATAAATAATAGAAGAGAGTATTTTTTTGAGCCAAAGGAAGCGATTTTTAATGCTTTTGGAGAAGAAGAACCAGGTGAAGCGATTGAGACATTTTCAGATTTTTACTATCAATATTTAGCTAAAAAGGCGGATAGCTTTTTGTATAAATTTATGTCAAAAGGTTATACAGAAGGGTTGAAAAAATTAGTTGAGAAAAAGGGGATTGATCCAAATAAACTTGATGTAAACTGGGAGAGCATAAAATCTAAAGAAGAAAAATATGAAGAATCATTGATTGATATTTTGTATGCAATTTTAAATTATGAATTAAAAGCATACGGAATGGAAATTTTTGGAATAAATATGGGTTATGAATCAACTTTGTACTTTATAATTCCAGAAAAATCTTTCCTTAGATTAAATAAAGAAGCACAGTTATTTACAATTTTTGATATAAGTTTTCTTGAAACAATTTACAATGAAATTTATGAAGTAACTGGCGACCTTGGTATTGAAAATGTGGAAATTGGAGATTTTATAGAAAAAAAAGATGACAATGAATATCATACTTTGTTTGCAGATAGTTCTAAAAACTGCATAATAAAAGATATTGACGAAGATGATGAAACAATGGTAAAAATTATACTTTAATTGGGGGATAAAAATATTATGATAAATTTTGAAACAAAAGATATGAATTTACTTTACAGTATTTTAAATCTTAAACTTAGAGATGAATTTAAAGATTTAGATGATTTAGTAAATTATTATGGAAAAAATAAAACTGAAATTTTGGATAAAATGGAAAAAGCAGGGTATTTTTATTAAATAGTACAAGAACACTTGCGACTTTAGTCGTGAGATGAATTGTACGAAAATTTTAGTAAGCATATAGGGAAACTTGTATGTAGACACGGAGCAAAACCGTGCAACAAAGAAACTGAACTGCTGGGAACTCTTAAAGCTAGTATAACCACAACATAATACCTAGGTAATAATATATGGTATAAGTGTGATGGTGGCGAAAGCAGAAAAAATATACTAGATGGTGCAAGGTTAAATCCTAAACATTATGATAATAGACAATCAGCAGCTAATCCTGAAAAGGAAAGTTCAACGACTATCCCTCGTGAGGGGAGTACAATACAAGCGATAGGTATTGGAAGTGGTTTCGCCTAAGTCCTTGAAATAGGATATGGATAAGATATAGTCTGTGCTTGTTAGAGATAACAAGAAGTTCATAAGAGAACTGCATAAATGGTAGCGTATTTATGTGAACGACGCTTCCCACTGTTGTGGGGTTTTAAAAACTTTAAAAATATTTAAAAATAAATAAAAATATTACTTTTTTTGACAGATAAAATGTAGAATACATGGTATAATATCTCTGATGAAAAGGAGGTGATATCTATGTATTTAACTTTAAAACAACAAGTAAAACATCTTAGTAAAAAAGAGTTTAGAAATTTAAAATATTTATCTCATATAGCCAAGAACTTAACTAATGAAGCTATATATAATGTTAGACAACACTATTTTCAAAATAAAAAGTATTTAAGTTATAATGAAAACTATAAAATGCTTAAAAACAGTGAGAATTACAAGAAATTAAATTCTAATATGGCTCAACAAATTCTAAAAGAAGTAGACGGAAGTTTTAAATCGTTCTTTGCACTTTTAAAACTTGCTAAGAATGGTCAATATAATTTTAAAGATATAAAATTACCTAAATATCTTGCTAAAGATGGATTTACAACTCTTATTATAGGTTTTGTAAGATTAAAAGATGATATTCTGATAGTTCCTTATTCAAATTCGTTTAAGAAAACTCATCAGGAAGTTAAAATTAAGCTGCCACCAGTATTAAAAGACAAGAAGATAAAAGAGATTAGAATAATACCAAAACAACATTCTAGGTACTTTGAAATTCAATATACTTATGAAGTGGAAGAAGTTCAAAGGGAATTAAATGAAAATAATGCACTAGGAATTGATTTAGGTATAGACAATCTGTGTACTTGTGTAACTAATAATGGAGCATCATTCATAATAGATGGTAGAAAATTAAAATCAATAAATCAATACTATAATAAGACAAATGCAAAATTGCAAAGCATTAAAGATAAGCAAAAGATAGAGCATATAACATTAAGGCAAAAGAGAATAACTAGAAAGAGAAATAATCGTATAAATGATTATCTTTCAAAAGCAGCAAGAATAATTGTAAATTATTGTCTTAATAATGATATAGGAAAACTAGTTCTAGGATATAATGAAGATTTTCAAAGAAAATCAAATATTGGAAGTATAAATAATCAAAACTTTGTAAATATACCATATGGAAAATTAAGAGATAAATTAATATATCTATGTAAACTATATGAAATAGAATTTAAACTGCAAGAAGAGAGTTATACATCAAAAGCAAGTTTCTTTGATGGAGATGAAATTCCAATATACGATAAAGAAAATCAAAAAGAATATATATTCAGTGGAAAAAGGATAAAAAGAGGACTATATCAAACAAGCATAGGTAAACTCATAAATGCAGATTGTAATGGAGCATTAAACATATTAAGGAAAAGTAAAGTTGTGGATTTAAGTATCCTATACAATAGAGGTGAGCTGGACATGCCTAAAAGAATAAGGGTAGTGTAAAGCTATCAAACTTCTTAGAAAATTTTTGAATATTTTTAAAGATTTTAGAACCCTGCGACTTTAGTCGTGGGAGGTTCAGAATAAAGAAGAAAATCAATTTAAAAGGAAATAGGAGAAAACACATTATATGAAAAATATTATTTTAATCGGAATGCCTGCGTGTGGAAAAAGCACGATAGGAAGTTTACTGTCAAATAAAATTGATTTTGAATTTTATGATGCGGATAAATATTTGGAAGAGTGTGAAAATAGAGAAATATCGGATATTTTTTCGGAAGATGGAGAAGATTATTTTAGAGAACTGGAAACTAAGTATTTGGAAGAATTGTCGAAAAAAAATGGAATAATTATCTCAACTGGCGGTGGAGCTGTAAAAAAAGAAAAAAATATGGAAATTGTGAAAAAAAATGGGATTGTCATATTTTTGAATAGAAATTTGGAAAGCATTGCGAAAGAAAATCATGAAGCTAGACCGCTTCTTAAAAATTTAGACAATTTAAAAAATTTATATAACGAAAGAATAAAACTTTATCATAAATATTCTGATATTGTTGTGGAAAATGACGATGATATGGAAGTTATCATAAATAGAATTGTCATGGCACTAAAAGGTAAAATATAGAAGAAGGCTGGAAAATTGGATGAAAAAGATATGGATTATAAATGGACCTAATTTAAATTTTTTGGGAATTAGAGAAAAAGGAATTTACGGGAATGACGACTATGAGAGTGTTTGTGAATATATAAAGAGACAATTTAACTTAAGAAGTCCAAAAGAAGTGGAAATTGAAATTTTTCAATCAAATTACGAAGGGAAAATAATTGACATATTGCAGTCAGCTTATTTTGAGAAAATCGATGGAATTGTGATAAATCCAGGAGCATTTACACATTACAGCTATGCGATTTTTGACGGAATTAAGTCAATTCAGATTCCTACGGTTGAAGTTCATTTGAGTAATATTCACGAACGGGAAGACTTTAGAAAAATATCAGTTACAGCACCTGCGTGTGTTGCACAAATTTATGGAAAAGGTAAAGACGGATATGTCGAAGCTGTTAAATTTTTGTTAGAAAAATAGGAAAGTAGGAATTGCAAAATGGAAGAAAATAATAAAAGTGTGGAAATCTGCAGAATAGCACTAAAATTAGCGATTTCATCTCGAGAAGAAGAACGGGAACTTGTGAAAAGTTATAGGTTGAAAGGAATAAAGACGGCGGCAGTCGATGTCGGTGGAGTTATGCCAAATTCACGGTTTAAATTTATTGAAAATGCGCTTATTGCAGCGAAAAGAAATAATCTGATACAGGATGTTCATGTTCACGACGGAGCAATTATTGGAGCCATGCGAGAAGCTATGAGTCAAATTGAAACAATTATAAACGGACTTAGCGTCGGTGGAAAAATAGGAATTGCTCGTTCTGGAGAACATTTGTCAGTCGCTATTTTTTTGAGCGTTGGAATTTTGCAGTTTAACGAAGTCATAACTTCGGTTGCACATCGTTCAGTTTCCGTCTTGGAAAATGAAAAATAAAAAAAAAGAAAGCTCAAACTGCATTGGTGTGAGCTTTTTTTGGTAAATAAAAAATATTTAAATTAAAAAGATAGATAAATAAAAAATTAAAAGAGGTACTTATTAAATGAAAAAAATATTAATTTTTTTGATAATTTTATCAAATTTAACTTTTGGAACACAAAATTTTTCTGCAAATTCGAAGGTGTTAGATAAGATAGAGGCTGAAGTAACAAAAGAACTTGAAAGAGGAAATAATGAGAAGGCTATATCAATATTAAAAAAATCAATTTCGGAAAATCCTGAGAAATCGGTTTTTCTAAAAATAGTGTTAGGAATGATTTATATTGACATGGAAAGGAATAGTGAAGCTGAAAAAGAGTTTAATGAAGCTGTGGAATTGCAGAAAAAATATCCATTTTTTGATGAAAATGGGAAAAAACAGGATGTGAAACTGATAATTGGATCAATATATTTTGGAGCTGAAGATACTAAAAATGCATTAAAATGGCTAAAACAAGTTGATGATAAAGATTTTAATGAAATTCTTGACAATCAGAAAGGCTTAAAAGACTATATCTTAGGTATTTTAAATTATAAGGAAGACAACATTGAAGAAGCAAAAAAAAATCTTTTGAAATCGTATATTTATGATGAGGACGGTCTCTCAGAAAATATTTTGGGTCAGATTTATATCGATGAAGGAAATCAAAAAGAAGCTCAAAAGTGGTTTTTAAAATCAGCAAGTAAAGGAAATTCAGGAGGCCAAGCAAATTTAGGTTTTCTTTATCAGATGCTGGGAGATAAAGAAAAAGCTTTAAAATGGATGACAAAAGCTCTTGAAACAGCGAAAAAAGAAAAAAATGCAGAGGAGGTAAAAGAGATACAGGAAATGATTGAGAGTGTTAAAAATAATTAAATTTGTTCTGATTGATATTTATAAAATTAGAAAAAATTTTAAAATCAAAAAAATTAGAAATTTTAGGGATAAATTTTTAATTCTAATATTTTTTATTTATCCCCCAATATTTTATTTCGTTTATAAAAATAAAAAATATTATGTGAGATAAAAATTTATTTTATAGAATAAATTAAATTGCAGGAAAGGAAAAATTTAGTATGAAAAAATATTTTATTTTATTGTCGATAGCTATAAATTTAGGTTTAGGAATCCAAGGATTCTCGGCAATGACAAAATCAGAAAAAGAAAAACTGGAAAATCAAATAAATAAAGCGTATGAAAAGAAAGATACAAAAACTGGAAAAAGTTTAATTGTAAAATATTTGAATGAGTTTCCAGATGATGCTGGTTATTTAAATATGTTAGGCACTTTGTATGACGATGAAGAAAATTATAAGGAAGCTGAAAAGTGGTATTTAAAAGCTATTGATAAAGGGAGTCTAATTGCAATCTCAAATTTGGCGTATAACTATATTGAGTTGGAAGATTATGCAAAAGCGATAAAATACTATAAGGAATACGCAAAAGTGGCAGATAATCCCGATAATTATTACTGGATGGGGTTTGCATATTCATATTTGGAAGACTATAAGAATGCAAAAGAGTGGTACTTAAAAGCTGTTAAAACTGATGAAGGCGGTTTTTCAGAAAATCAATTGGGAGTAATTTTTGATGACGAAGGAAATCAGAAGGAAGCTATGAAATGGTATTTAGCTTCTATAAAAAAAGGGGATTTGTGGGCGTACAATAATTTAGCTGTAGATTACATTGCGTTAGGCGATTATGAAAATGCTAAAGAATGGCTGGAAAAAGGCTTGGAATTGATTAAAAAATCAAGCGATTATTCAGATAACTTGGAATTACAAAAAAGTCTAAAAGAAAATTTAGATTATATTAAAAAAGCAAAATAAAAAAAGATATTTCTTGAAGTTGAGAAAATTTAAACTTTTATTTTAAAATAAAAAGAGGTGATAAAATTGGATTTTAAGCTACATTCAGAATTTAGTCCGACTGGAGATCAGCCAAAAGCGATTGAAAAGATTGTGGAAAATTTGGAAAATGGGATTACAGATCAGATTTTACTTGGGGTTACAGGGTCTGGAAAGACATTTACAGTTGCAAATGTCATTGAAAAGATAAATAGACCAGCGCTGATTATGGCACCTAACAAAACTTTGGCGGCACAACTTTACAACGAATATAAAAATTTTTTTCCAGAAAACGCTGTGGAATATTTTGTCTCGTATTACGACTATTATCAGCCAGAAGCGTATATTATGGCAACGGATACATACATTGAAAAGGATTCGTCAATTAACGATGAAATTGACAAAATGCGTCATGCGGCAACTGCGGCACTTTTGAATCGAAGAGATGTCATAATTGTCGCATCAGTTTCAGCAATTTATGGTTTGGGATCGCCAGAAGCATATAAAGAAAAGTCGATTCCAATTGATGTAGAAACTGGAATTGAGCGAGATGAGCTTATAAAACGGCTTATTTCACTTAGATACGAAAGAAACGATATTTCTTTTGAGCGTTCTAAATTTCGTGTGAAAGGGGATATTTTGGACTTGTATCCGTCTTATCAGGACACGGCTTATAGATTTGAGTTTTTTGGGGACGACTTAGAAAGTATTTTTGAAATACATCCGCTTACAGGACAAAAAATTCGAGAAGTAAAAAGACTTACGATAATGCCGGCAACACATTATTTAACAACAGAAGATACAAAAAATATGCTTACAGAGATAAGAAAAGAAATGGAAGCAAGAGTTCACGAGTTTAGAGATAAAAATAAATTAGTTGAAGCTCAGAGAATAGAGCAGCGGACAAAATATGACTTGGAAATGATTGAAGAAATTGGTTATTGTAAAGGAATAGAAAATTATTCGAGATATTTGACTGGAAAAAATGCTGGAGAAGAACCTGATACGCTGATTGATTACTTTCCTGATGATTTGGTTGTGTTTTTGGACGAGTCGCATATTTCTGTACCGCAGATAAATGGGATGTATAAAGGGGATAGAGCGAGAAAACAGTCGCTTATTGATAATGGGTTTAGACTTCCAAGTGCATTTGACAACAGACCACTAAAATTTGAAGAGTTTTTTGCAAAAGTTCCACAAGCGGTGTATATTTCGGCAACTCCAAGTGATTATGAGATTGAGCACTCAAAAGGGGAAATTGTGGAACAGTTAATTCGTCCGACAGGAGTTGTTGAGCCAAGTATAGACATTCGTCCGACTGAAAATCAAATTGATGATTTGATGGATGAAATCAAGGTTAGAGTCGCCAAAAAAGAAAGAGTTCTCGTTACAACGCTTACAAAAAAAATGGCGGAAGAGCTTACGGATTATTATTTGGACTACGGGATAAAAATAAAATATATGCACTCGGACATTGATACGATTGAGAGAACTGAAATAATAAGAGGACTTAGAAAAGGTGAATTTGATGTCTTGGTTGGAATAAATCTTTTGAGAGAAGGACTTGATATTCCAGAAGTTTCACTTGTTGCGATTTTGGAAGCTGATAAAGAAGGGTACTTGCGTTCAAGAAGATCGCTTATTCAAACAATGGGAAGAGCTGCAAGAAATGTGGAAGGAAGTGTAATCTTGTACGCTGACAGAATGACGGATAGCATGAAAGAAGCAATAACTGAAGTGGAAAGACGGCGAAAAATTCAAGAGCAGTACAACAAAGAAAATGGAATTAATCCAAAATCAATAAAAAGAAAAATCGATGCGGCGTTAGTTGACTATGAATTAGAAAAAGAAGAAGAAGTCAAAAAGGTTGCTAAAAATTATAAAAATACAAAAGAAATTGAAAAAGAAGTGAAAAAAATGGAGAAAAAAATAAAAGAATTATCAGAAGAGCTTAATTTTGAAGAAGCGATTAAAGTGAGAGATAAAATGAATGAATTAAAAAAAGTTTTGATGGAATTATAAAAAAAAATTATTTAATAATAAAATAACAAGGGATCTTGACTTCTTGCTAAAAAGTGGTAAGTGAAGAAAAATATTGTTACTTAAATTTTTTAAGAATCAAAATAAAAAGATTAAATAAAAATAAATTAGGAGAGTGAAAAAAATGATAAAAGTATACCATTATCCAAAATGCACAACTTGTAAAAGAGCGTTGAAATGGCTTAAAGAAAATAATGTTGAATGTGAAAAAAGGGACATTAAAGAGCAGCCACCAGTATTTGAAGAAATGAAAGAAATTTACAAAAAAAGTGGATTGCCACTAAAAAAATTTTTTAATACGAGCGGACTTGTTTATAAAGAGTTGAAATTAAAAGATAAATTAGCTGACATGTCAGAAGACGAGCAGTTAAAACTGCTTTGCTCAAATGGAATGCTTATTAAAAGACCGCTTGTTATCGGAAATGATTTTATCTTAGTTGGATTTAAGGAAAACGAATGGGAAAAAGTTTTTAAAAATTGAAAAAGCAAGTAAACTGTGATATACTCTAATAATAAAACAGTAAAAATGAAAGAAGGTTTATAAATATGGCACAGACACCGCTGATGAAACAATATACAGAAATTAAAGAAAATTTTCGTGACTGTATATTGTTTTTTAGACTGGGTGATTTTTATGAGATGTTTTTTGAAGATGCGATTACGGCTTCAAAGGAGCTGGGACTGACGCTTACTTCAAGAAATAGGGAAAAGGGGATGGATGTTCCATTAGCTGGAATTCCATTTCACTCGGCAAATTCATATATTTCTAAGATGGTTGCAAAAGGTTATAAAGTGGCAATTTGCGAACAGGTGGAAGATCCAAAAACGGCAAAAGGGATTGTAAAACGAGAAGTTGTCAATATTATAACGCCGGGAACGATTATGGATATTGAATCTTTGGACGAGAAAAGTAATAATTATTTGATGAGTATATTGGAAGAAAATAATAAAGTTGGGATTTCATATATTGATATAACAACTGGGGAATTTAAAGTTACTGAGATTGAAAAAGATGAAAATTATATAAAATTATTTAACGAACTTAATAAAATTGAGCCAAAGGAAGTTTTGATTACTGAAGATTTTTATAAAATTATCAAAGAAAAAATGGATGATTTTACGCAAAAAAATGATTCTCTTGTAACTTTTTCTGAAAAAGTTAGGGATAGCGAGAAATTTTTAACTGATTATTTTAAAGTTATGTCACTAGAAAGTTATGGGATAAAAAATAAAAAAGTTGTTATAAATGCTGCTGCAATGGCACTTTTTTATGTGATGGAAATGCAGGTTGGAAATGATTTGACAGTTGAAAAAATGGAATTTATAAATGTTTCAAATTATGCAGAAATTAATTCAATTACTCAAAAAAACTTAGAACTTTTGAAAAATCAGAGAGAAAAGACTGTTTATGGCTCACTTTTGTGGGTTCTTGACAAATGTAAAACTTCGATGGGGACAAGGCTTTTAAAAAGATTTATAAATAATCCGCTTCTTGATATAAAAGAAATTGAAAAAAGACAAAATGATGTGGAATGTTTTTTAAAGAATATTTTGTTAAGAGAAGACTTGCGGGAAATATTGGAAGAAGTTTACGATTTGGAGCGGCTAGTTGGGAAAATCGTTTTTGGGAACGAAAATGGACGAGATTTGGTGGCGCTGAAAAAGACGATAAAATCATCACTTAAAATTATGAATTTATTAAAAGAATATGATTTTTTTAGTGAGATAGATGCGCAAAAGCTTTTTGAGTGTTTTCAAATGATTGAAGAGAGCATAAATGAAGATGCGCCGTTTTCCGTGAGAGAAGGAAATATTATAAAAAGTGGCTTTAATCGAGAACTTGACGAAATTCGAAATATTATGAATTCTGGAAAAGATTTTCTTTTGGAAATTGAAAAGCGGGAAAAAGAGAAAACTGGAATAAAAAATATGAAAATAAAATATAACAAAGTTTTTGGATATTTTATCGAAATAACAAAATCAAATTTGAATTTAGTGCCAGAAAGTTATATAAGAAAGCAAACTTTGACAAATTCAGAGAGATTTGTAACTCCAGAGCTTAAGAAATATGAAGATACGATTATTAATGCAAAAGCTAAAATTGAAGATTTGGAATATCATCTTTTTAAGGAAATTAGCACTAAAATTAAAGAAAAAAGACATATTTTGACAAGACTTGCGGAAATACTTTCTTATCTTGATGTAGTTGTGTCTTTTGCGGTTATTGCGACTGAAAATAATTATGTGAAACCTGAAATTTGCGAAAGTTATGATTTTGAAATAAAAGGTGGGCGTCATCCAGTTGTGGAAAAACTTATTGGAAGAAACGATTATGTTGAAAATGATACTTTTTTGAGTGAAACGGAGAGCTTTGTGATTTTGACAGGGCCTAATATGTCGGGAAAGTCGACTTACATGAAGCAGATTGCACTAATTTCAATTATGGCTCAAATTGGTTCATTTGTTCCAGCAAAAAGTGCAAAACTTTCAATCGTTGACAAATATTTGACTCGAATTGGTGCGTCAGACGATATTTTATCAGGACAAAGTACATTTATGGTGGAAATGAGCGAAGTTTCAAATATTTTGAACAATGCGACAAAAAATAGCCTTGTGATTTTGGATGAAGTTGGAAGAGGAACTTCGACTTTTGATGGAATTTCAATTGCAACAGCAATTTCGATTTATATTCACGACAAAATTGGAGCAAAAACTGTATTTGCAACACATTATCACGAACTTACTGACCTTGCGTCAAAATTTAAAAATATAAAAAATTATCGGATTGAAGTTGATGAAAAAAATGGAAAAATTATGTTTTTGAGAAATATTGTAAAAGGTGGTGCTGATAAGTCGTATGGAATTGAAGTTGCAAGACTTGCGGGACTTCCAAAGGAAATTTTGAGTGAAGGAAAAAGGTTTTTAAAGCGGCTGGAGCAGAAAAAGGAGCTTATAGAAAAGACAATAGATGTGACACAGCTCTCACTTTTTTCTAAGAATGAAGAAATTCTTGAAGTTTGTGAAGAAAATCAAGGATTTGAGAATAACACGGAAACAACAAATAATTTTTACAAAGAAGAAATTTTTGAAATAAAAAAAGAAAAAGAAAATATAGAAAGAGAAAAAGAAACTTTAAAAAAAATTGTTTTAGATATTGAAAATTATGATGTAAATAATGTGACTCCGATGGAAGCGATGAAATTTCTGTTTGAGTTAAAAGAAAAAATAAAAAAAGATAATTAGGAGAAAAAAATGTGGAAAAAAATAACTTATGGAGTATTGCTTTTAATATTGATATACTTTATATATGCCGTGTTTTTTAAAAAAATTCCAACGCCATTGGAGCAGATGCAAAAAGATATGAAGGCTAAAAAAGTTGTGTATAGACTGAGAGATGAAGTAATAGTTTATGCTGATGAGCAAATCGGTTCTGAGGGCGATGAAGTTGTAAAATTTAAAAAAGTTATAATTGATTTGGTCAAGAAAAAAATGCTTATTTCTGGAAAAGAAGGAGAAGTAAACACAAAGACCTATGATACGATTTTAAAAGGAAAAGTCGTAGGAGTGACAAAGGACAAAAAGTGGGAAATTTACACAGAGCGAGTTGACTATAAAAAACAAGGTGACAAGTTGATTTCTCCAGTTAGGACAAAACTTGTAAACAATGTTGACAAGACAGTTTCTGAATCGGATAAAGTTGAGACGACCACAACTTTTCAAGATATAGTTGCGACGGGGCATGTAAGCTATGTTAATAATAAAGATAAAAAGAAAATGACAGCTGATAAAATAACTTATAATGATCCAACAAAAGTAAGTTTTGCAGAAGGACATGTCGTTTATACCGAAGAAAAGAAAAAAAGAACATTGACAGCTGATAAAATGAGATATGATGACATTAATAAAATAGGAAATGCTGAAGGAAATGTGCATTATAAAGATCCAAAAAATACATTGGACGCTCAAAAAGCGGATTATTATATGAAAGACGATGAAAGAGTTGAAGGTTATGGAAATGTTGTTTATAAGGGAAATGACAGCGTGATAACAGCGGATAGTGCCGTGTACTTTATTAAAAGAAAGCAGATTACTGGAAATGGACATGTTGTTTATCGAGGAAAAGACAGCGTGATAACAGGGGACAGTGTTGTATATCTTGTTGATCAGAAACAGGTCAATGGAAATGGACATGTTGTGTATACTGGAAATGATAGTGTAATTAAAGCAGACAGCGCAATGTATCTTATTAATAAAAAGCAAGTTGACGGACGAGGAAATGTAAATTATACTGGAAAAACTATGATAATTACTGGAGACCATGTTTTTTTTGACAAGATTGCTAATATAATAAATGCCGATGGAAACGGAACTTATAATTATTTGCCACGAAAAACGACAGGAACTTACAGAAGCGGAGTTTATGATTTAAAATCACGAACTATGACGACAAATGATTATTATACAGTTAATTACGATGACTATAAAATGGATGGAACTGGACTTGTGTATAGTTTTGCAACAGGAGATGCGACAATGAACGGACCTTTTAATGTCAGAAAGCAAAATTTTACAGTTCATGGGGAAAATGGTACGATGAATACGATCTCCAAAGATATTTATGCAAATAAAATGGTTATGACAAGTGTTCAAGGAGATAGAATTTCAGCGGATAAAGGTCAGGGAAGTTTTGAGAAAAAAGAATTTAGGTTTGACGGACATGTGACTGGTAAAATTCGTGGAAATGTAAAAGATTTGGCAAATGACCCAAGACCGCTTGTGGAATCAGAAGCTGTACATTTTAGAGGAAATACAGCAAAAGTTTATTTTGTAAAACACAAAAAAGGAAATAATATGAGTATTACTCGTACTGAAATTAAACAGGATGTTCATATGACTTATAAAGATATCACGCTTGATTCGCAGTACAATGAAATGGATTCACTAAGAAACCTAATTCTAGCTAGAGATAAAGTAATGGTTGACTTTAAAAATAGTACTAAAATGACTTCAAATTATTTGTATATGGATATGAATAAACAAGAAGGATACGCAAGAAATAATGTTAAAATTGTGAGCACATTGCCGCAGTTTAAAACGATTAATACAAGTGCAGACAAAGCGATTATTTATTTAAAAGACAAAAAGATAAGACTAAATGGAAATGTTGTCACTTATCAAGGAAAAACAATGATTTCTTCCAAAGAAGCGACATATGATATAAGAAATAGAGTATTAGAAAATTATGGAAATATTCAGATGCAATATGAATTGAACAACGGCGGATTTGAGCAAAATAGATCAGATCCCAAAAATGTGGCGGCAGTACAGGAAGTTATAAATAAATTATCGTTTAACGAAGAAAATGGAAGAGCTGTCTTGCCAAAATCAATGACTGCTTCAAATGGAGTGCCTGTTTCGATAAAATGGAAATCTTCAAATTCAGCACTTATGTCAGTCACTGGAAAAGTCAATAAATCATTTTATGGCGGAAAAACTCAGGAAGTTGCAATCAGTGCAAAAGCTAGAGCTGGAACTGATACAGCTGAGAAAAACTTTAATAAGGCAGTGCCGTCTGAAAGTACGAAAGAGATGCTAACTCGTGCGGCAGATAATATTTATTTCCCAGAAACTGGAGAAAATTTGCCATCAACTGTGAAAATAAATGTGCATAAAAAAGCAATAGATGTGCCAGTAAAATGGACTAAAAATGGTAAAAAGCACACGGCTACATTAGATTACGACGGAGTTCAGTACGAAAAAGATTTTGAAAAAGAAGAATAGTTTTATAAATTTTCTAAAAAATTATTATTTTGTTATTTTGTTTTTTATAGTAAAAAATTTCAATTATTAAAAAAAAGTAGAAAAAAAAGTGAAAATGATTTATAATAATTTAGTAGAAATATTTTAAAATTAAAAATTAGGAGAAAAAAATGGCCAGAAAAATCAGTATAGAAGCTGATAGTTTAAAAAAAATATACAAAAAAAGAGAAGTGGTCAAAAATGTCAGTTTGTCAATGGAAAAAGGTGAAGTTGTGGGACTGCTTGGTCCAAACGGTGCTGGAAAGACGACGACATTTTATATGATTACAGGAATTGTCAGACCAAATTACGGTCGTGTTATGTACAACGGACAAGAAATTACAAATTTTCCAATGTATAAAAGAGCAAGATTGGGACTTGGTTATTTGCCACAAGAAGCTTCAGTTTTTAGAAATTTGACAGTTGAAGAAAATATAATTTCAGTTTTGGAGATGCGAGGTGTGAGAAAAAAAGAAAGAGTTGCAAGAATGCAGAACCTTATTGAAGAGTTTAAATTATCGCATGTGGCAAAAAGTTTGGGTTATGCGCTGTCAGGTGGGGAGAGAAGAAGGGTGGAAATTGCCAGAACAATTTCTACAAATCCTGATTTTATATTGCTTGATGAACCATTTGCGGGAGTTGACCCAATTGCCGTGGAAGATATTCAAAACATAATAATTCAGTTAAAAGAGCGGGGACTTGGAGTTCTGATTACCGATCACAATGTGCGTGAAACACTTAGAATTACAGAAAGAGCGTATATAATGGCAGAAGGTACGATTTTGATTTCTGGAACAGGTGAGCAAATTGCGGCTGATGAAACTGCTAGAAGAGT
Source organism: Leptotrichia sp. oral taxon 218 (assembly GCF_018128225.1). Taxonomy (NCBI): domain Bacteria; kingdom Fusobacteriati; phylum Fusobacteriota; class Fusobacteriia; order Fusobacteriales; family Leptotrichiaceae; genus Leptotrichia; species Leptotrichia sp. oral taxon 218. Next base: position 541,925 of record NZ_CP072377.1, read on the forward strand.
TTATTTGGGAGATAAATTTAAGTTGGATTAAATAAAAAAATATGTAAAAATTGTTGCTTTTACAGATAAAAAATTTAAGAAATGAAGGAGAAAAAAGAAAAAATGACAGGAAATGAAATAAGAAAAAGTTTTGTAGATTTTTTTAAATCAAAGGAGCATAAACATTTTGAAAGTGCTTCGTTAATACCAGATGATAAAAGTTTGTTGTTGACGGTTGCTGGGATGGTGCCGTTTAAGCCATTTTTCTTGGGAGAGAAGGAAGCTCCGTTTCCAAGAATTACGACTTATCAAAAATGTATAAGAACTAACGATTTGGAAAATGTAGGAAGAACGCCTAGACACCATACATTTTTTGAAATGCTGGGAAATTTCTCGTTTGGAGATTACTTTAAAAAAGAAGCGATTGAATGGTCTTGGGAATATATAACAAAAGTTTTAAAATTGGATCCAGAAAGACTTTATGTTTCTGTTTATAAAACAGACGATGAGGCTTATGAAATTTGGAATAAGGAAATTGGAGTGCCTGAAGATAGAATTGTTAGACTTGGAGAAGAAGATAACTGGTGGGCAGCTGGACCTGTAGGTTCTTGTGGGCCTTGTAGTGAAATTTATTACGATACACAAAATATGGGTAAAAATAATGAAGAAATTAACTGTAAGCCAGGAGATGAAGGAGATAGATTCTTAGAAATTTGGAACCTTGTGTTTACTGAATGGAATAGACTTGAAGACGGTTCGCTTGTGCCACTTCCAGAAAAAAATATTGATACAGGAGCAGGACTTGAAAGAATAGCTTCAGTTGTGCAAAAAAAAGATAATAACTTTGAAACTGATATATTTATGCCGATAATAAAAGGCATTGAAAAAGTTTTAGATATTAAGAAAGAAGAATTTGAAATTACTGTAAAAGTTATTGCGGATCATATTAGAGCGTCAGTATTTTTGATAGCGGATGGAGTTTTGCCATCAAATGAAGGTCGTGGATATATTTTAAGAAAAATTATAAGAAGAGCATTTGGTGCGGGAGTCGTTGCGAAACAAAAATTGGAAATTACGAAAGATGATTTGTTCTTGTATAAATTAGTACCTTATGTTGTGGAAAATATGAAAGAGGCATATCCAGAATTAGTTGAAAAACAAGAATACATTGAAAAAGTTTTAAAACTTGAGCAAGAAAGATTTGCGTTGACATTGAAAAATGGAATTGAAATGCTAACTGAAGAAATTGAAAAAATGGATAAAGAAGGAATTAAAAAACTTTCAGCAGATGCTTCGTTTAAATTATACGATACATTTGGACTTCCATTTGAATTGACAGAATTAATTTTGGAAAATCAAGGGTATGAAGTTTCTGAAGAAGAATTTAACAAAAAATTAGAAGAACAAGTAAAAAGATCAAAAAATAGCAGAGTTACAGTTTCAGATATGATAAAAGATGATTTTATTGATAAATTCTTTGAAGAACACGGAAAAACTGAATTTACAGGATATGAAAAATTTAAAGATGAAGGAAAGATTTTGCATATTGCTAAAAGTGAAGGGATTTCAGGATATGAAGTGATTTTTGATAGAACGCCATTTTATGCGGAATCAGGAGGACAAGTTGCTGATACTGGAATTATTACTTCTGGAGAATTTGAAGGAAAAGTTGTAAATGTTGTGAAAAAACATGATGTGTTTATTCATCAAGTAGAGATTGTAAAAGGAATTGCTCCATCAGTTGGTGCAGAAGTAAAAATGAAAATTGATGCGGATCGTAGAAAAGATATTCAAAGAAACCATACTGCAACACATATTTTACATAAAGTTTTAAGAGAAAATTTAGGAACTCACGTTGAGCAATCTGGTTCGCTTGTGGATGATGAAAAATTGAGATTTGACTTTTCACATTATGAAGCAATTGAGCCAGAAATGATTGAAAAAATCGAAAAATCTGTAAATGACATTATTTTGTCTAACTTGAAAGTTAAAATTGATTTTGAAAATATTGAAGATGCGAAAAAAAGAGGAGCGATGGCACTTTTCTCTGATAAATATGGAGATGTAGTTCGTGTCGTTGAAATTGACGGATATTCAATCGAGCTTTGTGGAGGTGCACATGTTAAGTCTACTGGAGAAATTGGATTATTCAATATCGAATCTGAAAGTGGAATAGCTTCAGGAACTCGTAGAATTACAGCAACAACTGGACATGCGAGTTTGAAATATGTTAATAAACTTGAAGAAAAATTAAGTAAAGTTGCTGGAATGTTGAAAACTGATGGAAAAAATGTGGTTGACGTTGTAGAGAAATATATTGCAGAAGCTAAAAGTATCGTAAAAGAATATGAGCAATTACAAACTAAATTAGTAAAATATGAAATCAATGAATTACTTGAAAATGTAGATGAAATAAATGGAGTAAAAGTATTAAAAGCTGCATTTGCAAATAAAGATGTAAACGAATTAAAAGAAATCGTAGATAGAGGAAAAGAAAAACTTCAATCTGGAATTATTATTTTGGGAACAAATAATGGCGGAAAAGCGATTTTCGTAGTTGGAGTTACAAAAGACTTGATTTCAAAAGTAAAAGCTGGAGAAATAGTAAAAGTTGCAGCTCAAGTTGCTGGCGGAAACGGTGGAGGAAGACCTGATTTTGCACAAGCTGGTGGAAAAGATGGAAATGCTGTAAAAGAAGCTGTTGATAAAGCATTTGAGTTTGTAAATGAAAAATTATAATTTATATAATTGAATAAATGCCAATTAGCAAGGAGGTTATCCCCTTGTCGAAAAATTAATTCATAATTTGAATAATAAAATTTAGAAATGAGAAAAAGATGAGAAAATTTATTGGACTTGATGTCGGAGATGTGAGAATTGGGGTTGCGAAATGCGATCCTTTGGGAATTCTTGCGACTGCTCTTGAAGTGATTGATAGGACGAAGATAGATCCGATTGCAAGAATAAAAGAGATTTTAGATGATGAAGGTACGAAAAAAATTGTCGTAGGAATGCCGAAAAGTCTTGATGGTTCAAAAAAACGTCAAGTTGAAAAAGTGGAAGAATTTGTGGAAGAATTGAAAAAAAATATTCCAAATATTCAAATTTTCTTTGTAGATGAGCGTTACACGACGACAGAAGCAGAACATTATTTGAAAAATTATTCTAAAAAGAATGGGAAAGAACGAAGGAAAGTTGTGGATATGGTGGCAGCTTCGATAATTTTACAAAAATATTTGGATACATTGAAATAAATAGAGAAAGGATTTTAATATGGAAAATAGTAAAAAGCACTATATTTGGCTACTTATTATATTAGTTGTTCCAGCTATTATTTTATCATTAAATAAAATAAAGCTTGGATTGGATTTGCGGGGAGGAACTTCGGTTGTGCTTCAAGCGCAGGGGAAAATTGACAAAGATACGATGAACAAAGTAAAAGACATTATTGAGAGAAGGGTAAACAGCCTTGGAGTAGCAGAACCTGTAATTCAAATAAGTGGAAATGACAAGTTAATCGTAGAACTTGCGGGAATTAAAGATCCTAAAAAAGCGGTTGACTTGATAGGGACAACAGCAAAGCTGGAATTTAAAATAAAAGATGCAAATGGGAATTATGGACCTACACTTTTAGAAGGTTCGGCACTTAAAAATGCAGGAATTGGACAAGATAACTTGAGCCGTCCAGTTGTAACTTTTGAGCTAACTCCTTCTGGAGCTGAAAAATTTGCGAAAATTACAAGAGAAAACAAAGGAAAACAACTTGCAATTATGCTTGACGGGAAAGAACAGTCAGCACCTAGAATTAACGAAGAAATTGCTGGTGGAAGTGGAAGTATAAGCGGAAACTTTACGATGGAATCAGCAAATGATTTGGCAAATTTATTAAAATCTGGTGCACTTCCTGTAGAAATAAAAATTGTTGAAAATAGAACAGTTGGTGCGACACTTGGAGTTGATTCAATTCAAAAAACTGAAATAGCTGGAGTAATTGCAATGTTAGCGATTTCAATTTTTATGATAGCAATTTATAAAATACCTGGAATTGTGGCGGATATTGCATTACTTATAAATGGATTTTTGGTATTGGCTTCACTTAGCATGGTTGGTGCGGCATTGACACTTCCAGGAATTGCTGGGTTTATTTTAACACTTGGAATGGCAGTTGACTCGAATGTAATTACATATGAGAGAATTAAAGAAGAAATGGCGCAAGGGGAATCTTTGCACGATGCGATAGAAAATGGGTACAGTAATGCTCTTCCAGCAATAATTGATGGGAATATAACGACATTACTAATAGCGGCAGTATTATTTTTCTTGGGAACAGGACCGATTAAAGGTTTTGCTGTAACCTTGTCGCTTGGGGTAGTTGTTACAATAATAACGGCAGTATTTGTTTCAAAAATATTACTTCGTTTTGTCGTAAAAGCATTTAATTTGAAAAAAGAACAGCTGTTCTGGAAAGGAGTTCCAAAAAATGACTAAATTTCGAGTGATAAAACATCAAAAATATTATTTGTCGTTTTCGGCAATAATGGTAATATTGTCCCTAATATTTCTTTTTACTATAAAATTAAATTTGGGGATAGATTTTAAAGGTGGAAATCTTATTCAGTTAAAATATCCACAAAAAGTGGAACAAGTAAAAGTAAATGGAACATTAGATAATTTAATAAGTGCAATTCCGCAGTTAAAGACAAAAAGAGTACAGTTTTCAGAAACAGACAACAGTGTTATAATTAGAACAAGTCAGTTGACAAATGCTCAAAAAAATGAAATGTTGACACAGCTTGAAAAAAATACTGGAAAATATGAAATTACAAAAGATGACACAGTTGGAGCGGTAATCGGGAAAGAATTGACTATGAATGCGATAAAGGCGCTTTTGATTGGAAGTATATTTATTGTAATTTACATAACTGTAAGATTTGAATTAGTTTATGCCATTGCTGGAATTTTGGCACTTCTTCACGATGTAATTATTTCATTTGGACTTATTGCGCTTTTCAGATACGAAATTGATACTCCGTTTGTTGCGGCAATTTTAACAATTTTAGGATATTCAATAAATGACACGATTGTGGTATTTGACAGAATTCGTGAAAATGAAAAGAAAAGTAAGAAAAATAGAGAAAATAAACCTTTTTCGGAAATCGTTGAAACTGGGATAAATCAAGTATTTGCTCGTTCAATTTATACTTCTCTTACAACATTATTTTCAGTTATAGTTTTACTTATTTTTGGTGGAGATTCGCTAAAAACTTTTAGTATGACATTGTTTTTAGGAATGTTGTTTGGTACTTATTCATCAATATTTGTGGCAAGTCCGCTAGTTTATTTGATGAAAAAATTGAAAAAAAATAATAATAACGATAAAAAACAAGAAAAATCAAATAGAACAACTAAAACAGTAAACGGATACGATGAAAAAGATAAAGTATTAGTTTAATCAATAAAATAGGAGCTTTTTGCTCCTATAATAATTATAGAGGTGAATTAAAATGCGTTGTTGGGCGGAAATAAACATTAAAAACTTATATCACAATATAGATGAAATTGAAAAAGTGGCACCAAAAGAAAAGATGATAGCCGTTATAAAAGCGGATGCTTATGGTCACGGAATGTTAAAAATATGCGAATCATTGATTCAAAAAGGAATTAGGCATTTTGCTGTTGCAACTGCGGAAGAAGCACTAAAAGTAAAGGAATTTGACAGTGATGTGAGCGTTCTTATTTTGGGACCGATAGAATATGAATATATGGATAAAATTTCAGAAAAAAATATTTATTTTATGGTCACAGATTTCGAAGAAATTAAATATTTGGAAAAATCTCAAATTCCAACTGATGTATTTTTAGCGGTTGATACGGGAATGGGAAGAGTTGGATTTCAAAAGCATGAGATTGACGAATTGACTGAAAAATTAAAAAATTGCAAATTTGTAAATCCAGTAGGAATTTTTTCACATTTTTCTTCTTCGGATACAGATGCGAAATATACTGAGTTTCAAGAAAATAATTTTCAAGAAATTAGCAAAAAAATAATTTCAAAATTGCCATCTATAAAATACAAACATTTGTTAAACAGTTTTGGAAGTTTAAAATTAAAAAATGACAAATATGATTTTGTGAGAGTTGGAATAATAATTTACGGAGGTGTTACCGATGAAGAGACAACACCTTATAAATTTAAACCCGTGATGTCACTTTTTGCTAAAATTAGCTATATCAAAAAATTGAAAGAAGATAGTTTTATAAGTTATGGAAATACTTATTTGGGAAAAGCAGGTCAGACTTATGCGACTGTTTCGATAGGTTATGCTGATGGAGTTAGAAGAGATTTGTCAAATAAAGGATGTGTCTATTATAAGGGACATAGATGCAAAATTGTGGGAAGAGTTTGCATGGATCAGCTTATGGTGCATATTCCAGAAGAATTGGCGAATGAAGTGAAAAAAGGCGATGTGGTTGAATTTTTTGGAGAAAATATAGGCGTTTCGGAAGTTGCCGAGTTATGTAATACAATTTCATATGAGATTTTATGTGGAATTAGTCAGAGAGTTCCAAGAATTTATGTAAAATAGGAGAAATTTTATGATATTGGACACAATGTTTGTAATGATGTTGGTGGCATTTCTTGTGATGGGATACGGATATGGATTTACTTTGGGATTTTATGACATGTTTAAATGGATATTTATTATGTTTTTCTCAAAATTATTATTTGATACAATTATTAAAAGACCTAAAGCATCGTTATTCAATCAGTTGAATTTTTACATAATATTAATATTCTTGCTTTATTTAATTATTACAATATTTTTGTTCAAAAATTCCCAATTTTTAAAAAAATAAAAGTGGATGAAAGATTTAATGGAGCTGCTGGAATGTTATTTGCTGGGATAAAAATGTTTTTGGTTGTATTAATTATCTATGTTATAGTTGTAATTGGCGGGATGAAAAGTAAAAGAGTTAAAACTTTATGCAAAGAAAGTAAAGTGATACAGACCGTAGCAGATTTTGCTCCTCAATATATAGATTTATTTCCAAAATTTATGAAATATTCCATTAAAAATTATACAGAAGAAAAAAAAGAGAGAGAAAAAATAAAAGAAGTGCTGGATTATTATAGAAAAAATGATAAAAATGACAATTTTAAATTTTAAAAAATAAAGGAAATAATATGAAAACGATAGATAGATATATTTATAGTTCATTAATTTTACCGTCGCTATTTGGAATCAGCATATTTACATTTATTATGATGTTAAATGTCGTGATGGAAATTATGGAACGAATATTTGCAAGTGACTTACCAACTATGTCAATAGTGGATTATGTGTTTTATGCAATGCCAGGAGTACTTGTTCAGACGATACCGATGGGAGCGTTTTTGGGAGTGATGCTAGTTTACGGCGGACTTTCTGAAACTAACGAAATTGTTGCAATGGAAGGTTCTGGAATTGGACTTTTTAGAATAATAAGACCTGCATTTTTCTTTGGACTTGTTTTAACAATAATTGGTTTGAGCTTGGAAATTTATGTAAATCCTAGAGCACTTGCAAATATTAATGCACAGACAAAGTTAATACTTGCTTCAAAACCAAATTCGTTGACGGAAGAAAAAATATTTTTGACAAATGAAGAAAAGGGATTTGGCTTTTATATTGACGAAGTAAATAATAAAAATGCGACGGCAAAACATTTTTTGTTTATAAATAAAAGAGGAAATAATCCTTATCCAATAGTATTTTTAGCAGAAAGTGCAAAATTTGATCCAGGAATAATAAAGTTTAAAAATATTGAAGGATTTTTGTTTAAAAACGATGGAAGTAGTCATGTTCAAGCAAAATATCAAGAGCAGGAAGTCCCAATCACTACATTTTTTAAAACGGAAAAAAAATTTAAAGAAAAAAGCAGAAAAGAAATGAATTTAAAAGAATTAAAAAATTATTATAAAAAAAATATTAAAAATAAAGATCCAGAACGAAGAGAAGATGCACTAAAGGCGTTAGTTGAAATATATCAGAGGGTTATTGGACCTCTTGCAAGTACATTTTTGTGTTGGTTGGGAGTGCTACTTTCAGTTGGACATAGAAGAAGCGGGAGAGGAATAAGTTTTGGAGTCAGTCTTATTGTAATTTTTGGATATATTGGTTTAGTCAGTTATGCCAAAATTATGGTGTTAAAAAATCATGTTTCAGCGAATATTGCGATGTGGACACCAAATTTTGTGCTTTTATTACTTTGTATTTATTTTTCTGTGAAAAAAATGAAAGGGAATTAAGCCAAAAAAGGAGAATATTAAACAATGATAAGTAAATTAGATAGATATATAATTATAAATTATATAAAAAGTTTTTTTCTGGGTATGATGATGTTCTTTTTAATATTTATATTGGCAGAAAGTATTAATATTACTGGTTGGATGATGGACGGGAAATTTAAGTTTCATGATGCGATAAAATATTTGAGATATGGAATTCCTGAAATTGTGACAAATACTGCGCCACTTGGAGTACTTTTGGGAAGTCTTTTATGTATAAGTAAAATGGCAAAACAGCTGGAAGTTGCTGCGATGAAGACAAGTGGTATAAGTTTTGCAAGAATAGTTTTATTTCCAGTCATATTTTCATTTTTAATAAGCGCTGGTGTATTTTGGCTAAATTATGGCTATTTGGGAAAAGCGAACACAAAAAAGAAAATTTAAAAGAACTTAAAATTAATGAAACGGATGTTCAAAAATCTAAATCTGAAAGAAACTTTATTTTTGTAAAAATTGATAAAAATACAGTTCTTTTTGCTGGATTTGCAAGCCGTACGACAGGTGAGATGAAAGATATTATAATAATAAAAATGAACAGAGGATTTAAAAAAATAGAAAAAATGTATACAGCAAAAAGTGCTAGAATTAATCCAAAAACAAATAAGTGGAGATTTGTAGACTTAAAAGACTATAATCTTACAACAAATTTGACAACGCCGATAGATAATTCAAAATTTAATTTTATTGCTTCGATGGATTATGTTTTAGCAGGTCCTGTAAAAGTAAAAAATTTGACAATGCCTGAATTGCGGCAAAAAGTTGTTTATTTTACAAGAGTTGGAGCGGATTCACTGGATTTGAGAATAGAATTTTATTATAGAATAGCATTTTCTCTTGCGTCGTTTGTCATGTGCTTTATTGGACTTTCGCTTGGAAGTAGATATGTTCGAGGAGGAGCTGCAGTAAATATTGGGTTATCGGTTATAATAGGATATGCTTATTATGGTGCGGCTACAATTTTGCGTTCACTTGCTGTGTCTGGAACAATACCAATTTATATGGCATGTTTTTTACCTTTAGTTGTATTTTTTGTTATAGGAATGAAATTATTTAAAGATGCTGAATATTAAAACTCAGAAAGGATTAAAAAATGACGGAAAAAATTAAAACAAAATCAGGAATAGAAGTTATTTTTGATAGATTAGAAAATATTTCAACTTGCTCAGTTGGAGTTTTTGTAAAAACTGGATCAAAAGATGAAAGTGATAATGAAGAAGGAATTTCACATCTTTTGGAACATATGATTTTTAAAGGGACAAAAAAGAGAAATTATTTTGAAATTTCAAGTGAAATTGATTATTTTGGAGCAAGTATTAATGCTCATACGACAAAAGAAGAAACTGTTTTTTATATAAATGCGCTGACTGAGTTTTTAGAAAAATCGGTGGACATTTTGTTTGATATAGTAACAAATTCGATTATTGACAAAGATGAACTGGAAAAAGAAAAAGATGTGGTTATCGAAGAGATAAAAATGTATAAAGATACACCTGATGATTTAGTTTTTGAACTGAATTATGGAGACTGCATAAATGGTCAGTATAGAAAGCCGATTATTGGGACTAAAGAGAGCGTCAAAGGATTTAGTTCTAATGATATAAAAAAATATTATAGTGAAAGATATACAAAAGATAATATTTTTGTTGTTGTTTCAGGAAATTTTGACAAAGATAAAATTATTTCGAAAGTTGATGAATATTTTGATAAATTACAAGATAAAAAAATTGACAGAAGAGATAAAATTGATTTTTCTTTTAATGAAGGGAAGAGAATTGAAAAAAAAGATATTAATCAAGTAAACATTTGCATATCTTTTGAAGGGAAAAGATATGATAGCAAAGATAAAGTTTATTTAGATCTTTCTTCGAACATCATAGGTGGTTCTATGAGTTCCAGACTTTTTCAGGAAATCCGTGAAAAAAATGGACTTGCTTACTCAGTTTATACTTACAATCAATATTATCTCTCAGGAGGAGTTTCGTCGACTTACATTGGTACAAATGTTCAAAATTATGAAAAAGCGATAGAAATTACATTAAATGAATTTGAAAAATTGAGAGAAAATGGCGTTTCTCAGGAGGAACTTCAAAAGGCTAAAAATAAATATATGAGTAAAATTGCGTTTTCGTTTGAAAATCCTCGTGCTAGAATGAGTATTCTTGGAAGTTATTATTCTCGGAAAAATGAGATTTTAGAGCCACAAAAGCTGAAAGATGAAATAAATGGCGTAAAATTAGAAGATATAAATAAATTTTTAAAAAATCAATATATTAAAAAAAATATTACAGTTTTAGGAAATATAAAATAAATTAGGAGATGAAAATGTTACAAAATCAGAGATTGTTAGAACAGATAAAAAGTAGTTTTTCTCAGATGGATAAAATCATTTTGTTGATAACATATGCACTTGTGACGCTTAGTACAATATTTGTCTATAGTGCAACTAGAAAAAGTGGATTTGTTGGGAAAAATATCATGTGGATTGCGATAGGGACTATTTTAGTAATTATTATATCGTTTATTGATTATAGAGAAGTAAGAAAATATACTAAGCATATATATGGAATATGTATTATTCTTTTGCTTGTTGTAAGATTTTTAGGGAAAAAAACATTGGGAGCACAGCGTTGGATTTCAATCGGACCTTTTCAGTTGCAGCCGTCAGAATTTGTAAAAATCGCTATTATTATAATGATTGCATATAGAATTGCAAATGAATATAAAGAGGGAATTAATAATTTGATGGATATTGTGACAGCAGTTTTGCCAGTTTCGCCACTTATTCTTTTAATTTTAATTCAGCCGGATTTGGGTACAACTTTGATTACAGTTTCGGCTTATGTGTTTATGATATTTTTATATGGTGCAAATATGAAGCCGATTTGGATAATTGGAACAGTTATTTTGCTCTCAATTTATCCTGTTTATAGATTTGTGCTAAGTGATTATCAAAAAACGAGAGTGGAAACATTTTTAAATCCAGCAAAAGATGAGAAAGGAACTGGTTGGCATGTAACTCAGTCAAAAATTTCAGTTGGAGCGGGAGGTGCGCTTGGAAAAGGAGTTTTGCAGGGAAGCCAAAGTAGATTGGAATTTTTGCCGGAAGCTCAGACAGATTTTATTTTTTCAGTTTTGTCTGAAGAATTGGGATTTGCTGGTTCAGTTCTAACTTTGCTGCTGTATTTTGGACTTATATTTAGGACAATGAGAATAACCCGTGTTATTCATGATGAGTTTGGGAAGCTTTTGCTCTACGGAATTTCAGGCGTGTTTTTTATGCATGTAATCGTAAATGTTGGAATGACAATAGGACTTGTGCCAGTTACTGGAAAACCGCTACTTTTCATGAGTTATGGAGGAAGTTCATTTCTTGCAGCGTTTCTTATGATAGGATTGGTTGAAAGTGTAAAAATTCACGCAGATTAGGAGAAAAATTTGGAAGAAAAAAAGTAGTTGTGAACTCTGAAATGGAAAATATGCGGCTTGATAGATATTTGCGAAAACAATTTAAAAATGAGCCGCTCAATAAAATTTTTTCATCCATCAGAAATGGGGATGTGAAGGTCAATGCTAAAAAGTCCAAAGAAAATTATCGGCTTTCTTTGGGCGATATTTTGACAATAAAAATGCTAAAATCTTCTGAAAAAAAAGAAAATAAATTTGAAAAAATTAAGATAAAAAAAGAAGATATTGAAAATTATAAAAAAATGGTAATTTTTGAGAATAAAGATTTTTTTATCGTGAATAAAAAAGAAAAAATTGCTATGCACAAAGGAACTGGGCATAGTTACGGACTTTCAGAAGTTTTTAAAAAAATTTATCAGAATGAGAATATAAATTTTTCAAATCGATTGGATTACGATACATCGGGACTTGTGATTGGCTGCAAGAATTTAAAATTTTTGCGGTATATTTCGGAAAAAATTAGAAATAATGAAGTCAAAAAAAAATATTTTGCAATTGTTCATAATAACAATAATAATAATAATAATAATATAAATATTAAAGAATTAAAAGAATTAAAAAAAGAAAATAAATTAAATTTTAAGATTGAAAATTATTTGACAACAGAAAAAAATGGAGTAATTGTAAGCGATAGTCCAATTTCAAAAGATTCAAAAAAAAGTATCACATATTTTAAAGAGAAAAAACTTGCACATTTAAAAAATTTTGAATTATTAAAAGATAAAAAAAATATAGTTTTAGATGTTGATTTGGTAACTGGAAGAAAGCATCAGATAAGAGCACAACTTGCAAATGCAGGTTTACCAATAATTGGAGATTCCAAATATGGTAAAAAAGAGGAAAAGTTTTATTTATGCTGCTATTTTGTTTCTTTTGATAATTATGAGTTTTCAATTGAAAGTGAAGTTTTTATTTAATATGATTTAATAATATTAAATAAAGTTTTTTCTAATTATCATAAGGTATTATTTTTGTGTAACATGTGTTATATTTTACTATTTTAAGTAAAGTAAAAATTAATAAAAATTAATAAATATGAGAGGTAAAAAAATGGGATTATTTTCGAGCAGAAAATCAAAAAAAAAGTATGCAACACTTACATCTAAATCAAAATTGACGCTAGATGTCGTTGATGACAATAAATGGCAAAAATGTAAGCGTTGTAATGAAATTATTTACAACGAAGATTTAAAAAACAATTTAAATATTTGTCCAAAATGTGGAAATTATTTTAGGCTTACAGCCTTTGAACGAATAGAGCTTCTTATTGACCATGGAACTTTTTTTGAAGAAGATATGACGATTAATTCAAAAAATATTTTAGATTTTTCAGGATATGAAGAAAAATTGGAAGTGGCAAGAGAGAAAAGTAGAATGCTTGATGGTGTAATTAGTGGAGTTGGTAAAATAAACGGAATAGATGTCAGTATTGCCGCAATGGAATTTAATTTTATGGGTGGAAGTATGGGTTCTGTTGTTGGAGAAAAAATAACTCGTGCACTGGAACGAGGACTTGAGAAAAAAATACCAGTTGTAATTGTGTCAAGTTCTGGTGGAGCTAGAATGCAGGAGGGAATTGTTTCGCTTATGCAAATGGCAAAAACTTCTGGAGCTGTGAAAAGATTAAATGAAGCTGGAATTCCTTTTATTTCAGTTCCAGTTGATCCAACTACAGGTGGAGTTACAGCGTCTTTTGCGATGCTTGGAGATGTGATTGTGACTGAGCCAAATGCACTAATTGCGTTTGCAGGGCCAAGAGTAATTGAACAAACTGTTAATCAAAAATTGCCAAAAGGATTTCAAAGAGCGGAATTTTTGTTGGAACATGGAATGGTAGATGTTATTTCTGAAAGAAAAGATCTGAAAGAAACAATTTATAGAATAATTGAAAAATTAATATAATTTAATAAATTTTATTAAAATTAGAGAGGAAAAAATATGAGTTTAAAAGATGAAATAAAAGAATTAGAAAATAACATAGCAGAGTTAAAAAATTTTTCCAAAGAAAAAAATATTGACTTTTCAGCTCAAATTTCTGAATTAGAAAATCAGTTGGAAGAAAAATATAAAAATTTTGAAGAAAATGAAATGGACGCTTGGGCTAGAATCCAAATTTCAAGAAATCCGCAAAGACCGTATACATTAGATTATATAAATGCATTAGCTGAGGATTTTGTCGAACTTCATGGAGATAGATTATCTAAAGATGATCACGCAATTGTCGGAGGACTGGCAGATGTGGATGGCTATAAATTTATGATAATTGGTCATCAAAAAGGAAGAGATATAGATTCAAATATTTACAGAAATTTTGGAATGGCAAGTCCAGAAGGATATAGAAAAGCGCTAAGACTTATGAGAATGGCACAAAGATTTAAATTGCCAATTTTGACTTTAATAGATACAGCAGGAGCTTATCCAGGAATTGAAGCTGAAGAAAAAGGTCAAGGAGAAGCAATCGCCATGAATTTAAAAGAAATGTTTGGCTTGAGAGTTCCTATTGTGTCTGTTGTCATCGGAGAAGGTGGAAGTGGTGGTGCACTTGGAATTGGTGTTGCTGATTCTGTGCTTATGCTTGAAAATAGTATATATTCTGTTATTTCGCCGGAAGGATGTGCCTCAATACTTTTTAACGACGCTTCAAAAGCTCCAGAAGCTGCAAAAAATTTGAAAATGGACGCAATAAGTTTAAAAAATCTGGGAGTTATTGATGAAATTATTGAAGAGCCGTTAGGTGGTGCTCACAGAGATTTTGAAAAAATGGCACAAAATTTGAAAGAAGCTGTTTTAAAAGAATTTGAAAAAATAGATAAATTTTCTATCGAAGAATTACTTGATAGAAGATATGAAAAATTTAGAAAAATGGGAGAATTTTTTGAATAAGATTTTCTAAAAATAAAAAAATTAATTTATTTAAATTTTGAGTTTATTTATAAATTAAAATAAAAAAAGCTCTTAGAATTTTATTTTTTCTAAGAGTTTTTTATATTATTATTATTTATTTTTTCTCAAATGTTCATGAATAGCCTTAGCAGCATTTCTACCTTCACTAATAGCCCAAACTACTAATGATTGCCCTCGTCTTACATCTCCTGCAGCGAAATATTTTTCTTGAGAAGTATGGTGGTCGATTACATTTGCACTAACATTTCCTCTTCCATCAATTTGAACTTTTGAATTTTCAATTAATCCTTCAAAGTAAGGATGCAAGAATCCGATTGCTAAAAATACAAAATCAACTTTTATAATTTCTTCAGAACCTTCGATTTCTTTAAATCCTAATCTACCATTTTCATCTTTAAAACTTTCAACTTTAGCAATTTTTACACCTGTTAATTTACCATTTTCATCTTTAATAAATTCTTTTGTAGTAATATTCCATTCTCTTGGGTCTTCACCATAAATGCTAGTTGCTTCCTTGTGAGAAGTAGAAGTTTTTAAAATAAATGGATATTGCGGCCAAGGATTCTTTTTTGTTCTTATTTCAGATGGTCTGTCCATAATTTCAATTTGTTTAACACTCGCAGCACCTTGTCTTACAGAAGTTCCAACACAGTCAGAACCAGTATCTCCACCACCAATTACAAGCACATGTTTACCTTTTACGTTAATTTCTTCGTCATATAAAGGAACATTGCTAACTTTTCTATTTTGTTGAGTTAAGAATTCCATAGCCAAATGAACACCTTTAGCTTCTCTTCCTTTTATTTTTAAATCTCTACCTTGTTTAGAACCACAAGCCATAACAATAATATCATATTTGCTTTCTAATTCTTCAGTAGAAATATCTTTTCCAGCTTCAACATTGTAAATAAATTTAACACCTTCATCTTCCATTAATTTAACTCTTCTATCGATGATTTTTTTATCCAATTTGAAATCAGGAATTCCTAAAGCAAGAAGTCCACCTGGTTTTTCATCTCTTTCATAAACTGTTACATTATAACCGTATCTATTTAAAGTTTGAGCAGCAGCAAGTCCAGATGGTCCACTTCCAATTACTGCAATTTTTTTATCAAATCTTTTTTTAGGAGTTTTTGGTTTTACCCATCCATTTTCCCAACCTTTTTCAATAAGAGCAAGTTCAATATTTTTAGTAGTTACAGGTTTATCATTTTTTCCTAAAGTACAGCTTCCTTCACAAAGTGCTGGACAAATTCGCCCAGTAAATTCAGGAAATGGATTTGTTGACAAAAGCAAGTCCAAAGCCTTTTTCCATTCACCGTTATAAACTAAATCTTGCCATTCAGGACAGTGGTTGTCGACAGGACAGGCCCAGTGGCAAAAAGGAACTCCGCAGTCCATACATCTAGCCGCCTGTGTTTCTATGTATTCATCATTTAAAGGGATGTCAATTTCATTAAAATCTTTAATTCTGTCAGAAATTTCCCTAATTTTTTTCTCTTCTCTATGTATTTCTAAAAATCCACCTAGTTTTCCCATTTCTAAGCCTCACCTCTCTCAAATATTTCTTTAAATTCAGGTGCAATAACAACTTTAAAGTTTTGTTTTTCAGTTTCCCAATTGTTTAAAATTTCTTTTGCAACGACACTTCCTGTATAATTAAAGTGTTTTTCCACATAAGTTTTTATTTCATTTTCATAAACTTCGTTAAGTTCATCAAATTCAACCATTTCTTTATTCAAGTTTTGCTCAAAAGTATTGTTTTTATCATAAACATAAGCAATTCCACCACTCATACCAGCGGCAAAGTTTTTACCAGTTTCTCCTAAAATAACAGCACGTCCACCAGTCATGTATTCACAACCGTGATCTCCAACACCTTCTACAACAGCAACCGCTCCAGAGTTTCTAACACAGAATCTTTCTCCAGCAACTCCGTTTAAATAAGCTTCTCCTCTGATTGCACCGTATAAAATGGCATTTCCTCCAATTATATTTTCATCTGCTTCGTATTTAGAAACTTCAGGTTTTTTAATAATAATTTTTGCACCGAATAATCCTTTTCCGATATAATCGTTTGATTGTCCAGTCAAATTATATGTAATTCCTTTTGCTCCAAACACACCAAAACTTTGTCCACCGATTCCTTCCAAGTTTAGTGTAATTGTATCATCTTCAAGTTTATATCCACCAAATGTTCTAGCAACTTCTCCACTTAACATCGCTCCAAAACTTCTATCAAAGTTTTCAATTTTTTCATTAATTACAGTTTTTTGAACATTATTTTTATCGCTTTCAAAAGTTGCTTTAGCAAGTTTAATTAATTTTCTATCGATGATATTTTCCATTTTGAAGTCTTGATTTTGAGTTTTTACATTTGGACTGTCGATATTCTTGTTAGTGTAAAGAATTTTTCCTAAGTCTACATTTTTAACTTTTTCTAATTTTGAAGTTTTAGAAACTTCCAAGAATTCATCAGCTTTTCCAATTAATTCATCAAGTTTTGTAACTCCAAGTTCAGCCATAATTTCTCTTGCTTCTTGTGAGATAAATCTAAAGTATCTAATAATATTTTCATATTGTCCAGTAAATTTCTTACGAAGTTCTTCAGATTGAGTTGCAACTCCAACTGGACACATATTTGTATGACATTTTCTCATCATAATACATCCTAAAATTACAAGCGGCATTGTTGCAAATCCAAATTCTTCAGCTCCTAAAATCGCTCCAATTACTAAATCTCTACCTGTTTTTAATTTTCCATCAACTTGAAGAGTAACTCTACTTCTCAATTTATGTTCCTTTAAAATTTGGTGAGCTTCAGAAAGTCCTAATTCCCAAGGTAATCCAGCATGTTTAATTGAAGATAGTGGTGATGCTCCAGTTCCTCCGTCATGTCCAGAAATTAAGATCATTTCAGATTTTGCCTTAGCAACTCCAGAAGCAACGACTCCAACTCCAGCTTCAGACACCAATTTAACACTAATTCTAGCTTTTTCATTTACATTTTTCAAGTCAAAAATTAATTGTGCCAAATCTTCGATTGAATAAATATCGTGGTGTGGTGGTGGTGAAATCAAGCTAATTCCAGGTGTTGTATGACGAGTAGCACCAATTTCTTTATTTACTTTAAATCCAGGTAATTGTCCACCTTCTCCAGGTTTTGCCCCTTGAGCCATCTTAATTTGCAACTCATCGGCATTTACCAAGTAATCGGTTGTAACTCCAAATCTTCCAGATGCAATTTGTTTTGTAGCACTTCTTCTGTTGTCTAAAAATCTTTCAGGATTTTCTCCACCTTCTCCAGAATTAGAACGACCACCAATCGTATTTAATGCTCTTGCAATCGCTTCGTGAGCTTCTTTTGAAATTGAACCGAATGACATAGCTCCAGTAACAAATCTTCTCATAATTGCTTCAACAGGTTCAACTTCATCAATTGAAACAGGTTTTCTGTCAGAATGGAATTTTAGCATTCCTCTTATTGTAAGCAAATGCTGACTTTGGTCGTTTACAATTTTTGCAAATTCCTTATAAGTGTTATAATCATCTCTATTTGCTGCATCTTGAATTTTTGAAATCGCATCAGGAGTCAAGATTCTATTTGTTCCTTCCTTCATCCAAGAATATTCTCCATCCACATAAAGTGTTTCAGCACCAAGATTAATTGAATCAATTGCATCGTCAAAATTATTTAGAACTTCATCTTCCAATGTTTTAATTGTAAGTCCTTCGATTCTTGAAACAATTCCTGTGAAATATTTTTTAACTAATTCAGTTGATAATCCAACAGCTTCAAAAATTTGTGCTCCTCTATAACTGTCAACAGTTGAAATTCCCATTTTTGACATAGTTTTCAAAATTGATTTTTTCTGAGCTTTCAAATAGTTGTATTGCAAATCTTTTATTTCAGATTCATCAGCATTCAAGTAAAGTTTATTTTTTACCATATATTCAATTGAATCAAGTGCCAAATAAGGGTTAATTGCAGTTGCACCGTATCCGATCAGCAATGCAAAATGCATAATTTCCCTAGCTTCCCCAGTTTCCACTAAAATATCAATTTCATTTCGTTTTTTATTTCTAATTAAATAGTGATGAAGCCCAGCAACAGCAAGTAAAGCTGGAATTGCCACATTTTCAGTATCAGCATTTCTGTCAGATAAAATAATAGATTTTACTCCACTATCAATTGCATCTTCAGCAAGTTTAAATATTTTATCCAGTCTTTCTTCTAAGTTTTCAGTTGGTTTGAAAGTTATATCTAAAACAGCAGGTTTTTTCCCATTTCTTTCATAATTTTTCAAAAATTCCATAGTTTTGTTGTCCATAATTGGAGAATCCAAAACTACAGTTTCTCCAGCTTCAGGAATTTCTTCTAAAATATTTGCTTTTCTGTAAAGCTGAGTTCTAAGCGACATAACAAAATTTTCTCTAATTGGGTCAATTGGAGGATTTGTTACTTGTGCAAACAATTGTTTAAAGTAGCTGTAAAGTAATTTTGGCTTTTCGGAAAAAATAGCAAGTGCTGCATCATTTCCCATTGAACCAAGTGGTTCTTGTCCAGTTATAGCCATTCTTGAAATCAAGATGTGTAAATCTTCCCTTGAATAGCTAAATAATTTTAATTTGTTGTAAATGTCATCTAAATCGCTAGTTTTGTTGTAATCAAAATTAGCTTCTTTCATTAAATCATTTACATTTTTCTTATCTTTAATTAATTTTTTGAAGTCTGTTCCGTTCAAGACTTTTTCAGTAACTTCATCATCACTATACAATTTTTTCTTTTCTAGATCAATTACAAAAACTTTTCCAGGTTTAACTCTTCCACTTTGAACAATATTTTCAGGTTTTATTGGTAAAGTTCCAACTTCAGAACCGACAAGCATTTGATTATCATCAGTTAAAATATATCTAAGAGGTCTAAGTCCATTTCTATCAAGTTTTGCAACCAAATATCTGGAATCAGTCATAATCATAGCTGCAGGTCCATCCCAAGCTTCCATTAATCCTGAATAATAGTCATAAAATGCTTTTAGATCTTCAGATTTAGTATGATCCTTTTCCCAAGCCGCAGGAACTAAAATTGAAATCGCTTCCATCAAAGTTTTTCCAGAAAATACAAGCAATTCAATCACTGCATCAAGATTAGCTGAATCTGACCATTCTTCATCATTTATTGGGAATAATTCTTTAATATCTTCGTAATTCGGAGACGCTAATGCAATTTCTCTAGCTTTCATCCAGTTTACATTCCCTTTAACAGTATTAATTTCACCATTATGTGCTAAAAATCTGAATGGGTGAGCAAGTTTCCAAGATGGGAAAGTGTTCGTACTAAATCTTTGGTGAACTAGGCAATAAGAACTTACAAGTTTGTCTGATTGCAAGTCGATATAGAAGTTCTCGATTTGATCAGGTTTTACTAGACCTTTATAAATTATTGATTTTGAAGATAATTTTGTTATGTAAAATTTATCTTCAGTGTCGCAGTTTGCTTTTTTTACGGCATTTTCAATTTTTCTTCTCAAAATATAAAGATTTTTTTCAAAATCTTCTTTTGATGAATTTACTCTTTTTATGAAAAGTTGCCAGACAGATGGCATTGTAGATTGCGCTTGAACTCCAACGGCATCTTTTTTTATAGGAACTTCTCTCCAAGTTAGGATTTCATCTTTTGAATTTTTTACAGTTTCTTCGACAATTTCCTTTATTTTTTCAAATTCTTCTTTTACAGTCGGGAAAAATATGTTAGCAACTCCATAATCTCCAAATTCTGGAAGATTTGGAACTATTTCTGCAAAAAATTTGTGTGGCACTTCAAATAAAAGTCCAGCTCCATCTCCAGTTTCACTGTCATATCCTTCAGCTCCACGGTGTTCCAATCCAGCTAAAATTCTTATTCCACCTTTTACAACTTGATTAGTTTTTTTATTGTCAATATTTGCGATAAATCCCATACCGCAGTTGTCTTTTTCAAAATACGGCTCATAAAGTGAATTTTTAGAAAGCTCATATTTTTGTGATTTTACATTTTGAATGTTATTATCCAAAGTCTGTACCTCCAATGTTTTAGATTTTCTCATAAAATATTTTATTATATTAAGTAATTTAATAATTGAATATTAATATATCAATATATTAGTTAAGAAATATATATTAATATAAGAAATATAAGTAATATTAACAAAATATTTTAACCTTATTATATGCTATGAACCAATTATACATTTCACAAAATCATTTTGCAAACATAAAAAAAAATTTGATAACCAAAGTATCCATTTAAAAAAAATGGATAAAAACACGATAAACACTAAACTTAAAAAGATTTTTTAAAATAAAATATTATCAAAATTTTTATTTGACTTATAATTTTGCACATTGTATAATAAGCCTATGAAAAGTTTTGGAAGAGTTTTGAAAAAGTGTAGTTTATTACCACATTTTCAATCTTTAAAAAATGTAAAATTTAGAAAATTAGGAAATAGGAAAGAGGTAAATTTATGGAAAATGCTATGAAAAGTTTTGGAGAAAATGTCTTTAGAGACAGCAACCTTAAAAAAGAGTTTCTAAAGAAGTTTTCAAAGAATTTAAAGCATCGCAATTAGGAAAAACAGAATTATCAAAAGAAGCAGCAGAAGTAATTGCAAATGCAATAAAAGACTGGGCAACTAAAAGAGGAGCAACTCACTACTGCCACTGGTTTCAACCGCTAACAGATTTAACAGCTGAAAAACACGATTCATTCTTGGAACCAACTGAAAGTGAAGAATTAATTTACAAATTTTCAGGAAGCAATTTGATAAAAGGTGAGCCTGATGCTTCATCATTTCCAAATGGAGGACTTCGTAGCACATTTGAAGCAAGAGGATACACAATTTGGGATACAAGTTCATATCCATTTATAAGAGAAAATAAAAATGGAGTTACATTATATATTCCAACTGCATTTATTTCATTTACAGGAGAAGCATTGGATAAAAAAGTTCCTTTACTTAGAACAATGAAATATATAAGCGAACAATCGCTAAGAGTATTAAGAGCATTGGGAAATACAACTTCAAAACATGTATTTAACACACTTGGAGTTGAACAGGAATATTTCTTGGTTAAAAAAGAATTGTTTGAAGCAAGAGATGATTTACTTCTTACAGGAAGAACATTATTTGGAGCTCCAGCACCAAAAGGTCAAGAATTGAACGACCACTACTTTGGAAAAATTAAAGATAAAGTTATTAACTTTATGAGCGATGTCGATGTTGAATTATGGAAATTAGGAATTCCATCAAAAACTAGACATAATGAAGTTGCACCAAACCAATTTGAAGTTGCACCATTATTCTCAGTTGCAAACTTGGCTTCAGACCAAAACCAAATTATAATGGAAACAATTGAAAAAACTGCACTAAAACACGGATTAGTTGCATTACTTCACGAAAAACCTTTTGATGGGGTAAACGGTTCAGGAAAACATAACAACTGGTCACTTGGAACTGATGATGGGGATAATTTATTCAGTCCAGGAAAAGACCCTAAAACAAATACAAATTTCTTAATCTTTACATCTGCAGTAATTGAAGCTGTTGACAGATATTATCCAATGTTGAGATATTCAACTGCAACTGCTACAAATGACCACAGATTAGGAGGACACGAAGCACCTCCAGCAATTATCTCAATCTTCCTAGGTGAAGAATTGACAACAATTTTAGACAACATCGCCAACAAAAAAGATGCACCTGTGTCAGAAGCTTCAGAAGTAAACTTGTCAGTTGATGTACTTCCAACATTCAGTATGGATGCAGGAGATAGAAACAGAACTTCACCTTTTGCATTCACAGGAAACAAATTTGAATTTAGAATGCCAGGTTCAAGTTCAACTCCAGCAACAACAGCAGCAGTAATCAATGCAGCAGTTGGAAAAGTATTGTCTGAATATGCCGACAAATTGGAAAAAGCGACTGAAAAAACTTTACCAAAAGTAATAAATGAAATCATCGCAAATGCTTACAAAAAACACCACAGAATTATTTTCAACGGTAATGGATATAGCGAAGAATGGGTTAAAGAAGCAAAAAGAAGAGGACTTACAAACGAAGTTTCTGCAAACACAGCACTTAGAAAAATGGTTGAGCCAGAAATTTTGGAATTAGTAGATGGAATCGGAATGCTGTCAGAACAAGAATCATTAGCAAGATACAATGCTTATGCTGAAAGATATGTAAAACAGCTTACTATCGAATCAAGAACATTAATTGACATCGTAAACAAAAACATCTTGCCATCAGCTCTAAAATTTGCAAACTTATTGGCAGACCACATTGAAAAAAATTCAAAATACGGAAAAGCCTTCATAAAAGAACAGGAAGAATTGCTAAAAGATGTTTTATCAAATGTGACAGCATTGAGAAAAGAAACAAAATCACTTGAAAAAGAAATTGCAAGAGTTTCAAACGAAGAAGATTTACCTAAACAAACTGATTTAGCAAAAGAAAAATTAGTATCAGGACTTGAAGCATTGAGAGTTCCTTGCGATAATTTGGAAAAAATTATTGATAAAGACTTATGGAAATTCCCAACATATACTGATTTATTATTTAAATTATAATAAAAAATATAAGGGGAGATAAAATTTCTCCTCTTATTTTTTTATCTTGATTTTATTTTTTTATAATGTTATACTGTTTTTGTAAAAAAATTAATGTTTTGAGAGGAGAAAAAATGGTATTTTTTACATCGCTGGGAAGTATTTTTCCCGTTATATTTATAATCGCACTAGGTTATGTTCTAAAAAAAAGACACTGGTTTCATCATACATTCAGTGAAAATGTGTCAAAATTAATTATGAATGTATCACTACCCGCTTCAATATTTGTTTCAGTATTCAAATATTTAAAATTAGAAGTATTGGAAAAATTGTCAAATAGACTTATTTTTACATTTTTGTCAGTAATCATAGGTTATTTAGTTGCTTATTTAATGATAAAGGCGGTAAAGATGAGAGATGGTCGTCGTGGAGCATTTTACAACGCTGTCGTAAATGGTAACACAATTTTTATCGGAATGCCATTAAATGTTGCACTTTTTGGAGAGCAGAGCTTACCTTATTATTTAATGTATTATATTACAAATACTATATCAATTTGGACTTTGGGATACATTTTTTTAGAAAATGATCCTGCAGAAGTGGATCCAGAAAATAGGAAAAGAAGTGGAATTAACTGGAAAAAATTGTTATCTCCAGCACTTGTAGCATTTGTAATATCATTCATATTTTTGGCGCTAAAAGTGGAAATACCTAAGCCAATATTTAACACGCTTGACTATGTTGGAGAAATAGTTACTCCACTTGCACTTTTATACATTGGAATTGTACTAGCTGACGCTGGACTTCATAGCATTAGATTTGACAAAGATACAATTTTAGCACTAGTTGGAAGATTTGTAATTTCGGCAATTGTAATGATAGTCTTGGTAAAATTGTCGGCTCATTATATGGATATAACAAGAGATGATCTAAACACATATGTAATACAATCAGCAACGCCAGTATTTGCCGCACTTCCAATATTAACAAACGAAACAAAAGGAGATATTGGATATGCCACAAATGTCGTAACTACAAGTACAATTTTATTTATAATAATAGTACCTTTACTTATGACAATTTTAAAATTTTTGTAAAATTAAAATAAATTTAAAAAAATTAATTAATAAAAAAATTCAAGTTTTTGAAATATAAAATTTGAATTTTTTTTTTTTAATTTTAGAAAAATAAAAAAGTAAATTTAATTGACAAAAAATTAAAATAGGGTATAATAATATCAAATTTTGTTTATAAATAAAGTAGAAGGAGAATTTATGAATATGAAAAAAAATTTAATTATATTAAGTTTATTGATTTCAGCTTTTTCAATGGCTATGGATAGTGAAAAAGGATTAACAGATTTCAGCAAATATCAGAAAAATACTGAAGTAAATAAGAATGAAGATAAAAAATCACAAATGGGAGCACCTATGAATAAAAAAGTAATAACCGAAGATATGATAACAAATAAAATAGAAAATGGTTACAACTTAAATTTTGATGCAAATAAAAATTATACAACAAAAACAGCGACTGTTAATGGAAAAACTGTTACTTATCGTGCTTATGAAAATATAGTTTATGTTGCAAAACCAGTTGATACTGCATATCAAACTATAAATATCTATATTCCAGAAGAATATTTTAAAAATAAATCAGTTGGGAAATACAATGCAAAAAGTGCACCAATATTTTTCCCAAATACAGTTGGAGGATACATGCCTGGAGCAGCTGGAGTGCCTGGAAATGGAAGAGATGGGAAACCTGATGCTTCATTAGTTGCCTTGTCAAATGGATATGTTGTGGCAAGTCCTGGAGCTAGAGGTAGAACTTTGGAAAAAGATGGAAAATATACAGGAAAGGCACCTGCTGTAATTGTAGATTTGAAGGCAGCTGTAAGATATTTGCGTTATAATGATAACAAAATGCCTGGTAGAGCTGACAGAATTATTTCTAACGGGACAAGTGCTGGAGGAGCAGTTTCAGCTCTGTTAGGTGCAACTGGGAATAACAAGGATTACGAACCTTATTTGAAGGAAATTGGAGCATTGAAGGCTAGAGATGATATTTATGCAGTATCATCTTATTGTCCAATAACTAATTTAGAAAATGCAAATACAGCGTATGAATGGATGTTTAATGATGTGAAAACATATAAAAAGATAGAAATTTCAATGCTAGATTACAATGTGGAAAGAAAATACACTGAGGGTACGTTGACTGATGATGAAATTTTACGTTCAAATGATTTGAAAAAAATGTTTCCTGATTATGTGAATAGTTTGAAATTGAAGGACAAAAACGGTAAACTTTTAATGTTGGATAAAGATGGAAATGGAAGTTTTAAAAATCAAATTAAGCAGTATTACATTGATTCTGCAAATGCGGCTTTGAAAAAAGGAACTGATTTATCAGAATTTGACTTTTTAACAATAAAAAATGGAAAAGTTGTAGATTTAGATTATGATAAATATATTGCTTATATGGGTAGACAAAAAACGCCTGGAGCCTTTGATAATGTGGATTTGTCAACAGGAGAAAATAATGAATTTGGAGATGAAACTACGAATAATAAGCATTTTACAGAATATATGCTAGAACATTCGACAGTAAATGGAACAATGGCTGATAAGAAAATTATAAAAATGATGAATCCGATGAATTATATTGGAAATTCAAAAGTGAAATATTGGAGAATAAGACACGGTGCAGTTGACAAAGATACTTCACTTGCAATACCTGCGATACTTGCGATAAAATTGGAAAATCTTGGGAAAAAAGTTGATTTTTCATCACCTTGGGCGACACCGCATTCGGGGGATTATGATCTAAATGAATTATTCAGATGGATGGATAAAGTTGTAGCTGAAGGGAAATAGAAATTAAAAAAATAAATAAAAATTTAATAAATAATTATCAGAAAAAAATCTCTCACTTTTATAATACAAGTTGTTTACTTGTGAGAGATTTACAAATTTCTTTTTAGAAAAAATTTATAGAATCCTTGACAAAAGTGATAAATTATGATAATATAATTATGTTGTTTGAAAGTTTTTTTTGGGACCGTAGCTCAACTGGTCAGAGCAACCGACTCTTAATCGGTAGGTTGTGGGTTCGATCCCCACCGGTCCCACCACTAAAATTTTAAAAATAGTTGATGAGAGTTCTTAGAGCTCTTTTTTTATTATTAATTGACAATATATTAATAATGTGATATAACAGTTATATTAATAAAATAGCTGAGATTATTTTTAAAATTATAATATTCTTAAGTTGAAATTTATATAAAATAAAATAAAGAAAAGAAAAAAAGAAAAAGAAAAGAAAGGAAGGATTGAGATGATTTTAAAAAATGATAAAACGAGAGTAGAACTAAACATTTGGAAAGAAGGACTTGTTGATGAAATCTTTTTTGATGAAAATTCGACAGTGGAAAATCTTCCAAGATTAGAAAAATTGTTAGATGTTCAAGAGTGTGATTTTTTAAGCTTATTTCAAGGAAAAATTGAAGTTGTGATTGAAGGTCATATTATTGCGATGATGAATGGAAAAGAAACAATAAAATATGATTTTAAGAAAAAATATGAATTTTCTGATCAGTATGGAAATATTTTTAATAAACCAAGTGATGATCAGTTAAAACTTATAGAAAAATCACAAAATATGTTTGAAAAAGCAATGATTTATATTTCAAAAGAGACCAAATGGATTGCTGATGCATTTAAATTTTTATCAAGTTCGTTAAATATTTTGAAAGAAAAAAATGAATATAATAAGCAAGAACTTATTAATTATTTGAAAAAAAATAGATAATAAAAAAAATTAGCAATATAAACTCTTTGGAAAATTGACATTTTTTATGTTACTGACAAAAAAATATATTGTGAGGAGGAAATTTGGAAAATAGAAGTCATTTCGATGGAGGGCTATTAAGTTATGTTGGATGGATTATTCTGGGAAGCCTAATAACTTCATGTACATTTGGAATTTGTTATCCTTGGGCTTTGTGCATGATTTATGGCTGGAAAATAAACCATACTGTTATAGAAGGAAGAAGACTGAAATTTAATGGAACTGCAGTAGGATTGTTTGGAAACTGGATAAAATGGTTATTATTAATAATAGTAACATTGGGAATATATGGTTTTTGGGTACAAATAAAACTGGAACAGTGGAAAGTAAAAAATACAACATTTTTAAATTAATTTTTAATAGAAGGCTGATTATTTCAGTCTTTTTGTATTTATTGAATAATTTTTGACGAAGGAGAATTGTGTTTATGAAAAAATTTTTTAGAATGTTAGGATTAATTATTTTAACAAAAAGATAGCAAGAAGTCGTAGGCTTTCTATAAGTGGGAGATGAATTGCTTTTTTTAAAAATTTGAAAAAAGGATACACTTATGATACAATTTTTGTATAAAATATTGAAGAGAAGTCATTAAAAATAATATTCAAAATCAAAAGGAGGTGTAATTTATGAAATATAATTTAGCATTCAAATACAGAATTTATCCAAATAAGGAGCAGGAATTATTGATAAATAAGACTTTTGGATGTGTCCGTTTTGTTTACAATACGATTTTATATATTGCTAATAAAATTTATGAAGAAACTGGAAAAAATAAAATAATTACACCTGCCAGTTTGAAAAGTGAAAATCAATTTTTAAAAGAAGTAGATAGTCTGGCACTTTCAAATGCTCAATTGAATGTGAGACGATCGTTTACGAATTTTTTTCAAAAGAGAGCGAAGTTTCCAAAGTTCAAATCTAAAAAGAATAATGTTAAAAGTTATACGACAAATTGTGTGAATAATTCGATACGAATTGAGGAGAATAAATATTTGGTCTTGCCAAAATTGAAAAGAATAAAATTAAAATATCATAGAGAAATACCAAAGAATTATAGAATAAAGTCGGTAACATTGACAAACAGTAATGGAAATTACTATGTTTCTATTTTGACAGAATTTGAAAAAGAAATTCAAAAAAATTCAAGTAATGATAAAGTAATTGGACTTGATTTTTCAATGTCTGAATTATTTGTCAGCTCTGAAAACCAAAGAGCTGATTATCCAAGATATTTTAGGATATTGGAGAAAAAATTGAAAAAATTACAAAAGTCATTGTCAAGAAAAGTGAAATTTTCTAAAAATTGGTATAAGCAAAAAGCGAAAATATCAAAATTGCATGAATATATCAAAAATTGTCGAAGAGATTTTCTACATAAATTATCGAAAAAATTGTCTGAAACATATAATGCTATGGTTGTTGAAGATTTGAATATGAAAGGGATGAGCCAGGCATTAAATTTTGGTAAAAGTGTAGGAGATAATGGATGGGGAATGTTTTTGAGGATGCTTGAGTACAAGTTAATGTTTTTAGGAAAACAATTTTTGAAGATAGATAAGTGGTTTCCATCGTCGAAAACTTGTAGTAAATGTGGAAATGTTAAAGAGAAACTGGAATTATCAGAAAGAAGTTATAAATGTGAGTACTGTGGAATTGAAATTGATAGAGATTACAATGCTGCAGTGAATATAAAAAACATTGGAAAATTGATGTTGGAATATTAGGAAAATAAAGAAAACAGGGCAGGGACTGTCCGAAGAGCTTGGTAAATATATTTGGCTAGCAAAAGCAGGTACTTCCCAAGAAGCTCCCACTTCTAAAAGCGGGAGTAGTTCACTGTTGTTAGGGATATTTGGATTAAATTCTTGTGTTGCATTAGGAGTGGCAGCTGGTGTGGGATATGCAGTACCGTGGGTTGTAGCAATTTCATGTAGTGAGTTTGGAGTATGTTCTGAACCAAAGTCTAGGACTCCAAAACAAATTGAAAGAGATGAAAAACTAAAATTGAAAAAAGAAATAGAAGAAAAAAATTATATTCAGAATACAATTTTGAGTAAAAGAAAAAATAAAGAAATTTTTGAAAATATTTCAATATTGATGCCTGAAAAACTTGAGTTTAGAAAAGTAAAAGAACCTAGAGAATATGAGTACAGTAATGTAATCTCAGAATTATATGACAAAGAAAAGAAAAATTTATTTTTACAAAGATTGTTTATAGTTGAAAAAGATAAAAAAGATTTTGAAAAAATAATTAATGATGGGAAAGATGAAAAATATAAAGAATATTATGAAAAAGAAAAAGCCGAATACAAATTAAGATTATTATCAACTGATGTAGAAAAAATAGGAGAAAATGCGTATAAGATTACTGAAAAACTTGAAATGTCAAATGAACCAATAGTTAAAATAACATATGTTAAAATACTAAAAGAAGGTGTCTATGTTATTGGAAATGAAAATTCAAAAGATATTTTTTTAGCATTATTTGGAAAATAAAATATTGATTAATTAAAAAATTACTGAAACAAAAAAATTTTTAGACTTTTTAAACAATATTTAATTACTATTTTTTTTAATTATAAAAATATTCTAATTTTTTTCAAGTTTCTTAAAAATAAAAATAAATATATTGGATAAAAATTAAAAATAAGGTATAATTTTAATGAAATATAAAAATAAAAGAAAGAGAGTTGGTAGTCATGAAAAAAATCAGAATACTGCTATTATTTGCTCTAGTTATGATTTTTGGTGCGAACTTATTGGCGAATGACTGGGAATTTGGGTCGGAAGGTGGGCATATTGTGCCAATGAATGTGTCGAATGTTTCGATAAAGAGTGAGAGGCTTCGTTTTAAATTGGAAAAATTTAAGTCGGAGTATGGGACGATAGACAATGAAATGGTGGTAACTGTTAGATTTGTATTCGATAGTCCTGAAGCTGGGGAGAGATATATTGGATTTATTACGCCTGAAGGTGGGAATGAAGCATGGGACGAAAGAGATCATTTCAAGGATTTTAAGACTTCTGTCAATGGACAAAGTGTGAGTACAAAAGCGTATAGATTGACTGATTTTGCACCGAAAGATGTAAAACAACTGGAAGAAGTTAAAAAATATTTTAAGGAATATGATGAAGAAAAGATACTAAAAGAATATGAATATTACAAAAAGAGTTATGTTTACTATTTTAAGGCTAATTTTAAAAAGGGAGAAAATGTAGTTGAGCACAGTTATCATTATGATGGAAGTAGCGGTGTTGGAACTGTTGATTTCAACTATGTTTGGTCGACTATTTCAAAATGGAAAAATCAGAAGGTGGATGATTTTGAAGTGATTGTTGAGCCAGGAGATGCTCTTATTGCGATGCCTGTGGTAAAAACAAAAGATGGGAAAGAAATAAAATGGCAATTGGCTGGAGAAGGAAATGTTGATTATGCTTACAAAGAAAACTATGAAACAAATGAGCCATACAAAGTTCTTTATGCAAAATTAAAAAAAGGTTATTTATATTTTAAAACAAATAATTTCAAGCCTAAAGAAGAATTTGAATTGACAGAAATAAAAGGTTTGAGAGTTAATTATGTATTTCCTGATAAAACGGAAAAAGGTTTTAAATTTAAAGATGATTTGACAGACGATGCCTATGCGATAAAATATTTAGATAAAGATGAAATAAAAGGTATTTCAGATGAAGAATTGAAAATAATGAGAAATTATCCTTATGCGATGGCAGGTTATGATTTTTCAGACAAAAAATTGAAAGACTATTTTTCAAAATTTTTGTGGTATGTGCCAACTGGAAAAGATGTGAAATTGGGAGAAGCTGATTATGAGTATGTTAAAGATGTGGATAAAGTTATAAATGATAGGAAGAATGGAAGTAGATAATTTGAAGATAGAAAAAGGTTACGGGATTTTATTGTAGCCTTTTTTATTTTTGTAAAGAATGTTATAATGTAAGGAAAATAAAGTAGGAGAAATGAAATAAATTGGATATTAAAGTTAAATTGAGTAAAAAAATGAAAGAGTATATAGAGAAAATAAGGGAAAAGGCTTTGAGCGAAAATAGAACAGAATATGAGAATGCACTTTGACAAATAGTGAAAATTTAGAATATATTGATGGGGGTATTTATGTGAATAGATAAAGAACATAGTTTGAAAAATATTATTTTGATATCTCAAAAGACATTAAATACGGAATTTAAGCCTAAGATGGAAATATTTATGTTTTTTGAAAATAAATGTTGGTTAGTGGATTGTCCACAACATTTGGTAATTGATGAGGATTGAAGAAATACGAAAGGAATAAAATTATGAAACAAACACAAAAAGAATGGGCGAGATATATTCAGGATGAAATCCAAAAAAATGATAGTTACGATAATTATAAGCATGCGTTTATTGAATATAAGGATTATTTAGAGAAATATCTTTTGAAAAATCCGCGAGATGTAGAAAAGGTATGTCAATTAGCGATAGCTTATTTTACGGTGTATCAAGATGGAAAAACGAGTGTGAATGTATTAGAGGAGTTTTTGAAAAAATATTCAAAAGATTTAAATGATGATGAGAAGGCTATTATTTATCAGGATTTGGCTGATTTATATGAAAAAGATGCTTATGATGATAAAATGTGTAAGTATTATTTGACAAAATTAATTAAAATGGGGAAACAATCAGTGGTTGTATGGGAAGTATTGGGAGAATATTATTTAAAAAGAAAAAAATACAAAAAGGCACTTGAATGTTTTCAGGAAATGGAAAAATTTTCAGATGAGAAGGAAATAGAAGATGATTATAATTATGGGATAACGTTGTTTTATTGTGGTTATTTTGAAAAAGCGAAAGAAATGTTATTGAGATGTTATGAAAAGGAACCTGAAAGTGCAGGAATTTTATATGCATTGGCACTGTGCTTACATTATACCAATGATAAAAAATTGGCTGAGCCAATTCTGGATAAATTGTTAGAGAAAGTGTCGTTAGAGAAATATTATTATGATGAGCAAATTTTATTTGAAGAACTTATAGACTTATATTATTTATTTGAAGAATACGATAGGTGTGTCTTGGTTTTTGAAAAAGAGATAGATGAACTTGACTGGGAAGAACGTTTTTATTATAATATGGGTTTTTCATTTTATTTTTACAGTTTAAAAAAATTAGGAAATTTTAAGAAAGCAGAAAACAAATTGTCAGAATTGATTCAAAAACATAATAAGTATATTGAAAAAATTGAAGTTGGAGAAATTTATGACAAAAAATACTGGAATGAAGAAGAGATTGATGAATTTATTGAAGAAGAAAAGAATGAAATAAAAAAGATTTTGGAGATATATAAAAAGATAATGAATAGTAATTATAAGCCTCAAAATACAAAAATAAATTTAGAAAAAATGTATAAAACTTGCTATTTAGTTGATTGTCCAATGCATCAGAAATTAGATTAGGAGGAAAATTGGAAAAACAAAAAAATTTAGAAAGAAAAACGATAAAAGAATGGATAAAATATATTCAAGAAAAAATTAGAAATAATAGTGATTACGATTCTGTTTATGAAGAGTATAAAACATTTTTGGAAAATGAATTGAAAGAAAATCCCAAAAATGTGGAAGTTATTTGTCAATTAGCGGCAGTTTACAATGAATTAACTTATCAATGGGAGGAGATTTATAAATTATTGAATGAATTTATTAAAAAATATGAAAATGAATTGACTGATGAGGAAAAATCACGGATTTATACTAATTTAGGGTATTATTATGATGATCAGAGATATGGCAGTAAGAGAGCAATTAGAACTTTGAGAAAGGCTGTTGCATTTAATCCAAATAATTCAAAGGCTTATTATGGGCTTGGGGCGGATTATTATGGGGCAAGGAAATATGATAAGTCGGAAGAAATGTATAAAAGAGCTTGTGAATTGGAGGATAATCCAATTTATAAGTTTGAATATGCGAATTTGCTAATGGTTAATGGAAAATATCGAGAGGCAAAAATAATTTTGGAAGAATTAATAAAAAAAGATTTTGAGTTTGGAAAAGAGGATTTTGCTAAGATAAAATATAGTTATATTGCAAATAAAATTCAATTAGGGAAATTTGAAAATATTGAGAATGAAATTAATGAATTAATGCTAGAAACAGTTAATAAAGATGATTTTTTTGAGGAAGAATTTGCAGAGCTATATTATTTGGTGGGAAGTTATGAGAAAAGCCGAAAAATTTATTCAAAGTTTAAAATACAAGATTATCAATTTCCAGCTTGGTGGCTGAGATTCTATTTTTATTCTCTAAAGCAGTTAAATGAAATAGAAAAATTACAAGAAAATTTTAAAATAGTTTTGAAGATTAAAGATGAAGAAGTAGAGAGCATTAAAAATGGAGAATTTTTAACAGAATGTACGAAATCGTATAAAAAAGAAGAAATTAGGGAGATAAAAAGACAAATAAAGAATTTGAAGGCAGAATATGAAAAAATATTGAAAACAGATTATAAACCAGAAGTGAAAATTTATCCTAAATTTTTATATGACTGTTTTTTGATTGATTGTCCACGGCATCAGAAGTTAGATAAATAAAGTTTATAATTTTTCCAAATTGATTGAAAAAATATTAAAATTTATTTGTAATTATAAAAAAAAATTAAATATTTTAAAAAATTAAAAGGAAAAGAAAGAGAGTGTGTGAGAGTGTTCAGAATTTATGGTACAGGATGGTAGTTTTATCATCCTGTTTTTAAATTCTTCCTTCAAAATAAATACTTAACTGAGAATATGAGTGTGTAAAAACTTTTACACACCCTTATTTTATTTTAAATATCAAAGTAGTTAAACTGTTGAGCACCATCACAGCACTCAATAAAATTTTTCTACACTTCTTCTTCAGGATAAGTCATTCCCCAATCTTTACGCAATTTTGTCATAATATCCATAACATCCACAGTATAATCAAGTTTCATTTTATTAATTCCAGTTCTTACAGATTCTTCCATGTTTTGAAGTTCGTATTGAAGTGCATTTGCTGTTATTCCTGATAGAATTTCTTGAACTTCACCTGTTTCAGTATAAACGATTTTAGCTTTGTCAGCTCTTGGATATTCTGTGATTTCAATGTATGCTTTTTCACAAGCGATTACAACTCTTTTTGGCTGTTTTGAATGAAGTGTAAGAGCGATTGTTGACATTTGTTGTTCTTTATTCATCATAATTATACCTACTTGTTCGTCCACTCCTGTTGGTGCATATTTCACTTGAGAAAGTATGTTATTAGGTTTTGAAGTCATGAATAATCTTGTAATTGAAATTGCATAAACACCTATATCAAGCAACGCTCCTCCTGCAAGATTTCTATTGAAAAATCTGTTTGTCATATCATATTCCTTGTAACTTCCAAAATTAACTTGTATCATTTTCACATCGCCAAGTTTTCCAGAATTTACAATTTCCAAAAGTTCACCGTAAAGTGGCATATTGAAAATTGTCATTGCTTCGCCTAAGATAAGATTTTTTTCTTTTGCCAATTTTACAGCTTCTTCTAATTCTTCATTATTTAATGTAATTGATTTTTCACATAACACATGTTTTCCATTTTTCAATGCTTCAATCATAAATTTTATGTGAGTATTATGAGGCGTAGTAATGTAGATAATATCAGTTTCATCGTCATAAAATATATCTTCTATTTTATCATAAACTTTTTCAACCCCATATTTTTTCGCAAAATCTACAGCTTTTTCATGAGTTCTGTTAGCAACTGCATAAAGATTTTTACCCATTTTTTCAAGAGCTTGTGCCATTTCATTAGCAATTATTCCTGTTCCCAAAACTGCCCATTTTAAATCTTTTTTCATAGTTAATTCTCCTTCTTGAAAATATACTTCAAATAATCTTTATTTGTATTTTATCTTATTATTTTACAAAATTCAACTGCAATATTTTAAATTTTTTGATAAAATTTAGTAAAATGTTATATTTCATTCATATTATAGTAAAACTACTTTAAAACTAAACTCAAAAGTTATGTCTCTTTACTCAAAATCTAAATTTATATAATTTTAGTAATTTGATTTTAAATAGATTCAAGTATAAATACA
Organism: Leptotrichia sp. oral taxon 218; assembly: GCF_018128225.1. Classification (NCBI taxonomy): domain Bacteria; kingdom Fusobacteriati; phylum Fusobacteriota; class Fusobacteriia; order Fusobacteriales; family Leptotrichiaceae; genus Leptotrichia; species Leptotrichia sp. oral taxon 218. The sequence continues at coordinate 577,139 of NZ_CP072377.1, forward strand.
AAAAAGAAGTACCATTTCTGATACTTCCTTTTCTGTTTTTTAGAAAATTAATTTTTAAGAATTAATTTCAAAAGACTAATCTAAAATTATTTTCTTTTATTTTTCCACTTTATAAATTAAATCTTTACCATCGCTATCAACTTTAACAATACTGTTTTCAGGAACTTTTCCACCTAAAATCATTTTAGATAAATTAGTTTCAATATCCTTTTGCACAAATCGTTTCAATGGTCTTGCACCGTAAGCTGGGTCGTATGCTTCGTCTACGATGTAATCCAACGCTTTATTAGTAAATTCAACTTTGATGTATTGTTCTTTCAATCTTTCGTTAATACCTTCAAGGATAAGATTAACAATGTTTTTAACACTTTCTTTTCCTAATGCTTTGAACACAATGATATCGTCAATTCTGTTTAAGAATTCTGGTTTAAATCTATGTTTCATTTCATCTAAAACGGCTTCTTTTGTAGGTTCGCTTACCATTGGGTCATTCAAGATGATTTCACTACCAATGTTTGATGTCATAATTACAATTGTGTTTTTGAAGTCAACGATTTTACCTTTACCATCAGTAAGTCTACCATCGTCTAATAATTGTAACAATACATTGAATACATCAGGATGTGCTTTTTCAATTTCATCAAATAGGATTACAGAATAAGGTTTTCTTCTAACAGCTTCTGTTAATTGTCCACCTTCTTCGTATCCAACATATCCTGGAGGCGCTCCTATTAATCTAGTGACGCTGAATTTATCCATATATTCCGACATATCGATTCTTACAATATTGTCTTCATCATCAAACAAGTTAAATGCTAATGTCTTCGTCAAATAAGTTTTACCAACACCAGTAGGTCCTAAGAATATGAACGAACCGATTGGTCTATTTGGATCTTTTAATCCAGCACGAGAACGAATGATTGTATCGCTAATAGTTTTAATTGCATCATCTTGTCCAATTACTCTTTTCATCATATGTTCAGCCAAGTGTAAGATTTTTTCTCTTTCCCCTTGCAACAATTTCGCAACTGGAATTCCTGTCCATTTTCCAACAACTTCAGCAATTTCTTCACTGTCAATTTCTTGTTTCAATAATTTATTTGCGACAGAAGAATTATCTTTAGCTTTTTCTTCTTCAGCTTCTTTTTGTTTTTCTAATTCTGGCAATTTACCATATTGAAGTTCAGCCAATTTATTATAGTCATTTTTTCTTTGAGCTTCTTCAATTTGCAATTTAATTTTTTCGATTTCTTCATTAATTTTAGCAACTTTTCCAGCTTCTTGTTTTTCTCTTTCCCATTGTGATTTCAATTCTTTTTCTTCATCCTTTAAATCAGCAATTTCCTTTTCAAGAGTAGTCAATCTTTCTTTAGAAGCCTTGTCAGTTTCTTTACTCAACGCAACTTTTTCAATTTCCAATTGCATCAATCTTCTCGTAATTTCATCCAATTCAACTGGCATCGAATTAATTTCAGTTTTTACCTTCGCAGCAGCTTCATCAATCAAGTCAATCGCTTTATCTGGCAAAAATCTGTCATTAATATATCTGTCACTCATTGTTGCAGCAGTAACTATCGCATTGTCAGTTATTCTAATTCCATGGAAGATTTCAAATTTTTCCTTCAATCCACGAAGAATTGAAATTGTATCTTCAATTGTTGGCTCATTAACCATTACTGGTTGGAATCTTCTTTCAAGAGCCGCATCTTTTTCAATATATTTTCTATATTCATCAATTGTTGTTGCACCAATTACTTTTACTTCACCACGAGCAAGCATTGGCTTTAAAAGGTTTCCAGCATCCATTGAACCTTCAGTTTTTCCAGCTCCAACGATGTTATGAACTTCATCAATGAATAAAATTATTCTACCTTCACTATTTTCAATTTCTTCAAGAACCGCTTTTAATCTTTCTTCAAATTCCCCACGATATTTAGCACCAGCTACCAACGCTCCTAAATCTAATGAAAAGATTGTTTTATCCTTCAAGTTTTCAGGTACATCTCCTTTCAAGATTCTCTGAGCAATTCCTTCGGCGATAGCAGTTTTACCAACACCAGGTTCCCCAATTAAAATCGGATTATTTTTATTTCTTCTTGATAAAATTTGGATTGCACGACGAATTTCCTGGTCACGACCAATTATTGGGTCCAATTTACCTTTTCTCGCCAACTCAACCAAATCCTTACCAAACTTATCTAATGCTTCGTAAGTACTTTCAGGGTTGTCTGTCATAATTTTTCTTCCTCCTCTAACCTCATTTAAAACATTTTCAAATTGTTTTTTATTAACGCCATTTTCCTTCAAGAAAGAGTTGTTATCAAATGCCGCAAGAAATAAGTGCTCTGTACTAATGTAGCTGTCACCCATCTTTTTAGCATAATCTTCAGCACCGACAATTATTCTATTAACTTCAGCGTTCGGTCTTACTTCACCAACTCCACCTTCAATTTTCGGCATACTATTCAATTTTGCCTCAAGCTTTTTAGTCAATTCGGTAGGATTAATTCCCATCTTTTGTAGAATGTTAGGAATAAGTCCATCCATTTGATTAATCAAAGCAAGAAGTAAATGCTCCGTTTTTATCTCGGAATGTTTATATCTAATCGCAAAGTTATGAGCTTCCGAGATGGCACTCATACTTTTTTGCGTAAAGTTTTGTTCCATATATATCACCTTTTTATTAATAAATTTATTTATTATTTTGTTAGCACTCTTTAACTTAGGTTGCTAACAAATATACTATAACACAAATTTTTTATTTTGTCAACACTAAAATTAAAAATTTTTTCAATTTATTTTAATAAAATTTTCAATTAAATTAAGATTTTTGATTTTTTGTCAAATTTTGCTAAAAATTTTGAAATATGTTAAAATAATGAAAAATAAAGTAAAAAAATCAAATAACGAATGAAGGGAGAGAAAAATGAATTTAGAGATTAAAATCTTAATTGCATTTATTTTGGATTTAATTTTTGGTGATCCGCAAAGAATTTTACATCCAGTGCAAATAATTGGAAAATTAATAACTTTTTTGGAAAATAAATTTTATAAATTGGGGAAAAATAATAGAGCGCGTATGATGCTTTTTGGAGCAATTTTGAGCATAATTGTAATAATTAGCACATTTTTTGCAATGTTTATTATTTCTTTACTTTCTAAAAATTTTAAGACAATTTTTACAATAATTGAAATTTATTTGATGTATACAGTTTTTTCAGTAAAATCTTTAGGAAATTGCGGAAAAAAAATTTATAAAATTTTGAAGCTGGGAAATTTGGAAAAGGCAAGAAAAGAGTTGTCAAATTTTGTTTCAAGAGATACTCAAAATATGGACAAAACTACGGTAATTCGAAGTACAATGGAAACTATTTCGGAAAATATGACAGATGGAATAATTGCTCCCATGTTTTTTATGTTTTTGGGAGGATTGCCACTTGCAATGAGCTATAAGGCGGTTAATACGCTGGATTCGATGATTGGCTATAAAAATAAAAAGTACGAATATTTTGGAAAATTTGCTGCTATTCTTGATGATTTTGCAAATTTTATTCCAGCAAGAATTAGTGGAATTTGTATTACAGTTGCAAGTTTTTTCTTGAGATATGATTACCAAAGAGCTTGGAACACTTTTAAAAAAGATAGAAAAAAACACGCCAGTCCAAATTCTGCTCATTCTGAAAGTGCTGTTGCTGGAGCTTTAGGCGTTCAGTTTGGAGGTGCAACTTCATATTTTGGGAAAGTTGTGCAAAAGCCGACTATTGGGAAAAAATTGAAAGAATTTAGAACAGAAGATATAAAAAGAAATATCTATTTGATGTATGCAACAAGTTTTGTGACTTTAATAATTTTTTCTTTGGCTTATTTAACTATAAAAGGAATTTTCAATGGTTTATTTGCAAAAATTGGATATTTGATATTAAAGTCGTTTGTTGAAATGTTTGTTTAAAAAATTTTATTTGTTTTATAAAAAATTAAATTTATTTACACAAAAAGTTTATATTTTTAAATAAATAAATAAACTAAAAAGGAGTTATTTTAAAATAGCTCCTTAAATTATGTTAATTTCTTTGGTTTCTCATATGATGTCCACAAGGCATCTCATCATAACGGTTATTATAATTATTGCAATATCCATTTCCGCATCCCATATTTTTATATCTTCTTGAATGTTCTCTTGAAGATGTAGAGCAGCCAATTACTACTGCCATAGTTATTAAAAATAAAAAAATTAATTTTTTTCTCATATCGTTTCATCTCCTGTTAATTTTTTTTATTAAAATTAATTATTAGAAAAATTAATTATATTCAATGTATCAGCATCCAAATTTTTTTCGTTATTTTGAGAATTTTTTTCAATTTTTGCAGATGCTAATTTTTTATTTTTTGAACTTTCATTTTGAGAATAAATTTCTTCTGTGATAAGATTATCATCTTTTTTAAGATCGCGATCCATCATTTTTATTCTTTTTTTGATTGCAGCTTCTTTTTTCTTCATTTCTTTTAATTTATCTCTTAAGATTTTTTTATCCAATTTATCTTGTAATTTATCTTGTTTATTTAAATTTTTTTTGTCTGAATTGTCACTAATATTTTTTATTTTTTATTTTTTAAATTCGTATTAATTGCAATCAAATCTGGATTTGAAGCAAAGTTTTCATTCTTTTCATTTTCTCTATTTTCTTTATTTTCTCTGTTTTTATCGTTTTTTGCGTTTTCTTTATTTTTTTTATTTTTTTCTTTTGATAAAATTGCCACTTTTTTATCGACTTTTGCTCTTTTTTCAACTTTTTCGTTTTCTTCATTATTTTGGAAAAATTGTGTAACATCAATAAAATCAATGCCAGATAAAATTTCTTGTCGTGTTCTGTGCTTTTTCTTTTTTTTAAATCTCATTTTTTTCTTTTTATGAGAAATTTTTTCACTTGTGTTTTTTTTATTTTTAGTTTTTTTTGTATTTTGTGTATTTTTTACAGATTCATTTTCATTTTTTGATTTTGCAATAGAAGTTACTTCATCTTTTTTATCAAGCACTGGTTGAGTTTTTATCACTTCTTGACTTGTCGCATTTGCCGCAATCAGCGTTGCAATACCTAAAATATTTAACTTTTTCATCTTTATTTCCTAATGTTTAATATATTTTAAACATTATTTCCACCTTTCTTGCAAATGTTGTATCAAAGCATTTCACTAATATTTTAACACATTTTTTTTGAAAAAAGAAATAAATTTGAAAATTTTTTGTAAAATAAAATTTTTAAAAGATTTAAAATTAATTGACTTTTTTTCTTAAAATCTATATAATAAATGTATTATAAATAGACTAGTTAAGGAAAGGAGAAAGTTTCTTAAAATAAAGTGGAAACTTTGTGAAAATATGAAAGTAGGAATTATTGGACTTGGAACAGTTGGTGAAGGAGTACTTAAAGTGCTCGTAAACGAAAAAGAGAGCATTTTTGAAAAATCAAGAGCTAAAGTTGAAGTAAAGTATGCGTGTGATTTGAATATTGATCGTGAATTTTCTTTTGACTTTGATAAAAGTATTTTAGTAAATGACTACAAAAAAGTACTTGCAGATCCAGAAATTAAAATAGTTGTGGAACTAATAGGTGGAGAAACACTTGCTAAAACAATTATCACAGAAGCGTTTAAAGCAAAAAAAAGCGTAGTTACTGCAAATAAAGCGCTAATTGCAAAACACGGAGTTGAACTATTCCAAATCGCTAAAGAAAATGGAGTGTCATTTTTATTCGAAGCGGCAGTTGGTGGAGGAATACCAATTGTAACACCACTTATGGAAAGCCTTGTTGCAAATACAATTACAGAAATTCGTGGAATAATGAACGGAACTTCAAATTATATTTTGACAAAAATGAAAAATGACAATTTATCATTTGAAGAAGCACTAAGAATCGCATCTGAAAAAGGATATGCCGAAGCTGATCCAACTTACGATGTAGACGGAATTGACGCTGGACATAAAATAAATATTCTAGCTTCTCTTGCTTATGGTGGTTCAATCAAATTTAAAGATATGCAGCTTAAAGGAATAAGAGATATAAGCACAATTGATATTTTTGCTGCAAGTCAATTAGATTCAACAATTAAATTAATTGCTTCATCAAAATTATTGACAGAAACTTCTGCTCAAATTTCAGTGGAACCAACATTAGTTTCAAATACTAGAATTTTGGCAAAAGTTGACGATGTTTACAACGCTATTGAAACAATAGGTTCATATACTGACAAGACATTATTTTATGGAAAAGGTGCTGGAATGGATCCGACAGCTTCAGCAGTAGTTGCTGATATTGTAAAAATTGTGACAAGAAATCACATTGAATCAGACTATTTCTTTAATTCAACAAAAGTTTTTGAAATTGTTGATTCAAATACAGTAAAAAGTTCTTATTATATAAGAGTTTCTGATGATTTTGATATTGAAAAATCACCTTTTGAAGCGGAAAATAAAATAGAAAATTATTATATTATTTTGGCTGATAATATTTCAAAAAATGAAATAGATGAAATTATTAAAGATGCTAAAGAAAAATTAGTATTAAAAATATTAAAATAATAAATTAATAAATTAATAAAAGTTGAAGTAAAAAAAGCGTGCTAAATTGAAAAAAGTGCGTTTTTTTATTAAAAATATGTTATTTTTTGCAAAAAATATTGTTTACTTAAATTATTATTTGTGATAAAATAGACTAAGTAATATAACGGAATTTATGGAAGGAGAAGGGCTACTTTGTAAAATAGCTATTTTTAATATAAAACTAATTATATAAATAATTAAAAATATAAATTAATAGAAAGTTTTTTCAGTAGCTGAAGAAAAATGTTAGAGACTTTGATTTTTAGAGAAATAAGATATAATGATAATAACGAAGAATTGCTTAAAGAAAGTTTAGAAAAGTTAAAAAGTGATCCAAATGATGTTAAAACATTACAAACACTAGCTTCGACATATCACGCCTTAAAAGAAAATAACAAAGCTATCGAAATTTATGAAAAATTGATAAAATTACAGCCAAAAAATCATGAAATTTGGGCATTTTTAGGATATTTATACTACGAAAATGAAGATTTTGGCAAGGCTTGTAAAAATTTGGAAAAGGCACTGGATTTATGTCCAATAGAGCCGTTTGTTTTATTTTTACTAGGAAATATTTATTCGAGAAAAGGGGAAATAACAAAAGCTGTGGATTGCTATGAAATGGCAATTTTCTTTGATTTTGACATGTATATAGCACACATTGATTTTGCAAGAAAATATGAACATATGGGAAGACATAAGAAGGCACTTGACGAATATAAGGCAGCTTATGATATTGACTCGAGAGATGAAGGGTTAGCTGAGAAAATTGAATATTTAGAAAATAAATATAAAAAATATTTGAACGATGAAAAAATTAGTTAAAAAAAAAAAGGAAATTAAAAATGATAAATTTACATTGTGATGCAATTATTCCTGACGGACCTATGAAAGAAGTTGGTGAAATTGAAAAAAGCATAACTACAACATATAAAAAAACTATTTGGTCAAAATTTTTAAAAGCTGTGGATGATTTTGACTTAGTCAAAGATGGCGACAAAATTGCAATTGGAGTTTCGGGTGGAAAAGACAGTTTGCTTTTGGCAAAATTATTTCACGAATTGAAAAAAGATAAAAGAAGAAATTTTGAATTTAAAGCGGTTAGCTTAAATCCAGGATTTAGAGAAGAAGATTTAAATAATTTTAAAAGTAATTTAGAAAAATTAAATATTGACTGCGAAATTATAACGACAAACATTTGGGAAATAGCCAATGAAAAGGCAAAGGATTATCCGTGCTTTTTATGTGCAAAAATGCGGCGTGGAATACTTTACACAAAAGTCGAAGAAATGGGATTTAATAAACTTACATTGGGACATCATTTTGATGATGTCATCGAAACAACTCTAATAAATATGTTTTATGCGGGAACACTAAAGACGATGACTCCAAAAGTTTTATCGACTTCGGGGAAATTAGAACTTATAAGACCATTAATTTATGTCAAGGAAAGTGACATAATTGATTACACAAAAACAAATGGAATTAGAGCAATGAATTGCGGCTGCACGATTGAAGCTGGAAAAACTTCGAGCAAGAGAAAAGAAATAAAAAATATGTTGGCAGAACTTGAAGAAAAAAATCCAGGAATCAAACAAAGTGTTTTTAATTCAATGAAAAATATAAATTTAGATTATGTCTTCGGATATACTTCAAAAAATAAAAAATAGTTTGTTCAAAAAATTTTATATTTTTTTTGTTATTTGATTGAAAAATAAAACTAAATATGTTATACTATTTTAGTTATAAAAAATAAATATTCCGCTTTTATTGTTGCTACCAGTTTTGTTTTGAAATTTTTATGAAAAATTGGTATAGATAAAAAGAATATTTTAAAAAAGAAGGGAGTGAATTTCTTGAAAGAGAAATTAATCGAATTAGTAGAAAAATCTTATTTAAAATCAGATGTACCTCAATTTAAATCTGGGGATACAGTGGCAGTACACTACAAAGTAAAAGAAGGAAATAAAGAAAGAATACAGGTTTTTGAAGGTGTAGTAATCAGAGTAAGTGGAGGAAGCGTTGCTAAAAACTTCACAGTTAGAAAAATATCTTCTGGAATCGGTGTAGAAAGAATCATTCCTTTAAATTCACCATTAATTGAAAAAATCGAAGTTAAGAGAATTGGTAAAGTAAGAAGATCTAAATTGTACTATTTAAGAAACTTATCAGGAAAAGCTGCTAGAATTAAAGAAATTAGAAAATAGCAAGCGAGCTAGCATATTTTTGCTAGCTTTTTCTGTTTTTAGATATTAATAAAAAAATAAAAAAATTAAAAAGTTAAAAAGAAAGGGGAAAATTAGTGAATATAGTATTGTGGGTAGTATTTTATATTATTACTACATTGTGCTTGTTGTATTTCTTTTTTAGAGAAAAAAAAGTGATGAGCTTTTTGAGAAAAAAAGAAGACGATATACTTAAAAATATTGATTTGGAAGAAAATAACAACCTTTTTTTGGGGAATATTTTGACAGTTATAAGTTTAGTTGTGACCGCCGTGTTTTTTTCAATTATTGACAAAACTCCTGACAATGTCATTAAAATAAAAGTTTTTGGAATTTATGGAGTTTTTATCTTAAATTTAATTTTTTATGTTTTGAGAGAACAGCATGAATGGATTTTTTTAGGAAATTTAGTTATGTTGTTCTTGGGAAAAGCGATGTTTAATATTTTGGATGTGAAATATTATATTTATCTTGCGATAAATGTCGTGTTGTCGCTATTGCTTGTCTATTTTTTGAGAAAACCAGCGAAAGAGGAAATAACGGAGCAGTCAATTTTGAAAGAAATGACTCAAAATAACAAAGATTTGGAAAAAATATTTACTGAAGCGAAAATTAAAAATGAATCAACACAGGAAATTATAAAAAAAATATTTAAAGATGAAAATCTTACGGCAGAAGAAGTTGTATCAAGAGAAAAAAGAAAAAGAAGTTCACTTGGAAGAGCTTTTACAAGAATTACAAATTCAATTCTTGCAATTATTCTTGTACTTTTGATTCAGATGTTTTATCTTGGAAACTATGTTATTCCAACAGGTTCGATGGAGCCGACAATTGCTGTAAAAGACAGGGTTTTTGCAAATATGATAAAATATAGATTTGAAGCACCTAAAGTTGGACAGATTATTGCGTTTAAAGAGCCAGTGACTAACAAGATGATGTATACCAAAAGAATAGTTGGTGCATCTGGAAATACTCTTCAAATTTCAAAAGGAAAAGTTGATTTAAAGACATTTATGATGGCAAATGTTGACAATCAGCCGATTTATCCTGATGCTTCGCAATTTTCAGACAAAAAGGCATTTGAAGAAGCTGTAAAAAAATATTATGCGGATACAAAGGCGTTTAATAGCTTAAAAGTGGCTAATGTCGGAGGAGAAATGCTTATAAACGGGGAGAAATCACAAGTTTTGGCCAAAGTTAAACCTGAGAAAAATTATCTTCCTGAAGGACTTATGGGAAATAACAAAATTTATATCCCTAAAAAAGGTGACAAAGTTAAATTAGATAAAATTATAGCAATTTCAAAATCTGAATATATGACAATTTATAATGAGAGAAGTTTTGACATTGACTGGGAAAAATTCAGTTTTGGGGAAAATTATAAAACTATGAGCGGAAAAGAATTTTTGGAAAAAATAAAAATGGCTAAAAACTTTAAAGATATAATTGGAAATGATGATTCAAACAGCACTGAAAATTATTATACTTTCTTATTGAAAGTGGAAGGAAGACCAGAAATGGTTATGCCTATTATGGACTTTAAATATGATGATGCGCTGTTTACAAGACTGTTAAATGGTGAAACTATAACGCTTGATAAGGATTATTACATGGCTATGGGAGATAATACGGCAAACAGTTTGGATACAAGATATTTTGGGTTGGTTGCAAAAAATCGTATAAAAGGTGAGCTGCTTCTTAGATGGTGGCCATTAAACAGAATAGGACTTATGTAAAATGAAAATATTGAAAGATTTGGTAAAAATTCATAATGAAAATTTTGAAAAAAAAGTAAAGACCGAATATTTTTCTGAGATGATATTGAGTAAGCAGTATGCTATATACTGCTTATTTGATTTTATGGATGAAAAAGAAAATAAAATTTTTGAAATTTCTGAAATTAAAAATTTAGTCTTTGAAAAAAAAATAAAAAAAATTTTGGGTTACATCGCATTTTATGGTACAATAGAGAGCACGGATATATTTGAAATTGCCATTTTGAAAAGCTGCCAAAATAAAGGATTTGGGAAAATACTTTTGGAAAATTCAATAAAAAAGCTGTTTTTCTCAAAAATAAAAAATAATGTTTCTTGTGATATAAATTTTTTTGGAGAAGAAATTTTTCTGGAAGTTTGCGAAAAAAATCTTTTTGCAATAAAATTATATGAGAAAACGGGTTTTGAAAAAATATCTGTACGAAAAAATTATTATGGACAAAACAAAAATGCAATAATAATGATGTTAAAGATAAAATTGTAAAAAGTTAGAAAACGGCTATATATAATAACAAGATATAATAATAACAATAATATTTGACTCTTGTAAAAAATATCGTATTAATAGAATTTTTTAAATTTTTGAAAATTATAAATAATTAAATAATTAAATAATTAAAAGATTATAAAGACTAAAAGATAAAAAGATAAAGATAAAAGATTAAGAAAAAAAAGTAAGGGAGAAAAATGGGAAAAAATAATATTTTAATGAAGTTAAAAGAAAAATTTACACCGACAATTTATTCAATTGGGATGGAATATTACAAAAAGAGAATTGGAGGAATTACAGCACTTTATGCGGATGGAAATCTAGTTACATTGGATGGAGAATTTCAGGAAAATAAACTTTATCATACATCTCTTACGCTAAATCAGAAAACCGCTGCGCTAGAAGAGGCAAGTTGCGATTGCATGTTTTTTCAAAATAATAAGAAGCATGGAGCTTGTAAGCATATTGTGGCACTGAGTATCATTGCGGATAAATCTGAGAAAATTAATAATATTGTTGGAACGGACGATTTTGAGGTGCTTTTTGAAGATGACTTCGAAGAAGAAAATAAAAAAGAGGAAATTGTAAAAGTTAAAAAAGAAGAAACTAAAAATGAAAATTTGGAAAAAGATGGAGAAAAAAAAGATTTAAAAAGAAGTGAAAGAAAGTCTTTGGAGCAAAAAAAAGAAGTTAATGATTTTTCGGACAAAAAAAATAATAAAAAAGTGGGAATTTTATCAGAAATTGAAGAAAATAAAAAAGTTAAAAAAGAAGAAGATAAAGAAGATAAAAATGAAAATTTTGACACAAAAGTCGAAACTAAAAAAGAAAAAAGTTTTGATGATTTGGAAAATTTGGAAAATGTTGAAAGTATAAGTCAAAAAATAGATGAAATCTATAATTTTCATCTTCAAAAAGAAAAAATTTTAAATGAAAATAAAAAAGAGTTACGACTAGAAGTGGAAATTGATGAAGGAAGCTATAGTGACTATAAATACGGCTACGACTATAATGAAGAGAATAATATTCCAGATTATATTTTGAGAATAAAAACTGGTTTTCAAAAAACTTATTATGTCAAAGATATTATAAAATTTGTACAAGCAATTGTTTTAGAAGAAGAATTTGAGATAACTTCTAAAATTAAATATGAGCCTGAAAAATGTTATTTTAGCGAGATAAATAAAAATATTATTTTAGCGATTTATGAATACAGCAAACAGATTCAAACTGTTATTGAAAATGGAATAAAAGATAAAAAAGGATTAAAAGTTTATGATATGCTTTTAAATAAACTTCTTTTTGCGATGGAAAAAGGGAAAAACTTTTTGCTTTTGGGGGAAGACAAGCAAGTTATGTCTAGTTATGAGCCAATTTTTGTTTTTGAAAATGGAAAAATTGAAATGCGAGAGATTGAAAAAATTAATGAGACAAGTCCATTTTATCATTTTGAAAATGATTCTTCCAAAATATTTAAAATGGCGGAAAATGAAGCTAAGTTTTTAGAAAAATTTGATTTTATTGACGCTGAGCTAGTTAATCAACTACCAAAAAAAGAAAGTGAAAAATTAAAAAAAACATTGGAATTTGAAGACATAAATGTCGCCGAATATGTTGAAGAAGACGGAGAAATTGATATTTTTGTGCTGGAAACTGAAGAAGATGAAATTGTAAAAGTCAATATTTCAAACACGGTTTGTGCGACAAGAAAAGGTAATAAATATTATATTCCACGAAGAAATGTGGAACTTTTTGAAAAATTGGAAGAAATTGTTGGAAATTTTGCTATTTCAAATCCGACTTTGACAAAAAATACTTATATTTTAAATTATGAAGGATTGAGCAAACTTTCTGAAATAATTGATAAAAAATATTCTGACAAAGTGAAAATTCATTTGGAAAATAAAATAAAAAATGCAAGAAGCATTAATGTTGGAGTTGAAGTAAAAAAGGCTAGTAATAACTTTTTAGATGTAAATTTTGAGATTGAAGGGATTAAGCCGCAAGATGTTGAAATTGTGACAGAAGCAATAAAAAAAGAGAAAAAGTTCATAACGCTGTCAAGTGGAGAACTTGTCAAAATTGCCAATAAAAGTATGGAAGAACTGCTTGGAATCGTCGATTCAATCGGAAATATTAAAATTGGGAAAAATAGAATTTCAAAAGTAAAAGCGCTACAACTTGCACAAATTTCTAAAAATATTAAAAATGATTTGGAAAAATTGGATGAATTTAGAGAGCTTTTTCATAAAATAAAAAATCGGAAGGAAGTTGAGCCGAAAAATGTGAAGGTTAGTTTGTTTCCGTATCAGAAATTGGGATTTAACTGGCTAAAAAATATGTATGACATCGGATTTGGAGGGATTTTGGCGGATGATATGGGTCTTGGAAAGACACTTCAGACAATTTCTCTGTTAAATGAAGTTTATCAGGAAAATAAAGATTTTCTGGGACTCATAATTGTGCCAAGTTCGCTTCTTTATAACTGGAAGGAAGAAATTATCAAATTTACTGGAATTACTCCGACACTTGTGGAAGGTGTGGCAAGTAATAGAAAAAAAATTATTGCCAATGAGAAAAATGGATTTTTGATAACAACATATCAGGCGTTAAGAAACGATATTGAAGAGTATAAAAACAGAAATTTTGACATTGTTGTACTAGATGAAGCGCAAAATATTAAAACTACAACTTCGCAGATTAAAAAAGCGGTTATGAAAATTAACAGTAAAGTAAATTTTGCACTTACAGGAACTCCTGTGGAAAATAATATTTTAGAGCTGTGGTCAATCTTTGACTTTGTCATTCCTGGGTATTTGGATTCTTTGAGCAAATTTAAAAAAACTTATAAAGAAGCGATTGTAAATCCAAATTCTTCAAAAATAAATAATTTGCGTGAGATTATTGCGCCATTTTTGCTTAGAAGAACAAAAAAGGAAGTTTTGACTGAACTTCCAGAAAAAATGGAATCAAATGTATTTGTAACTTTGAGCAGTGAGCAAAAACAGCTTTATTTGTCGTATGTAAAACAGGCTAAAAAAGAAATGAAAAAATTTGATAAAAATGAAAATAACAGAATAAAAATTCTTGCGATTTTGACAAAACTTCGTCAAATTTGTAATTCTCCAGCTTTATTTAAAGAAGATTACAGCGGAGAAGTGGCTAAAATTGAAGTTTTAAAAGATTTGATGCCAGATATTACTGAAAATGGACATAGACTTTTGATTTTTTCTCAGTTTGTCGGAACGCTGAAAGAAATTGAAAAAGAACTTGCAAATATGGGAATTGAATATTTTTACATCGACGGGAATGTGAAATCTAAAGAGAGAGTGGAAATTTGTAATAGATTTAATGATGGAGAAAGACAAGTTGTGCTGATTTCGTTAAAAGCTGGAGGAACAGGGCTTAATCTTGTGGGAGCCGATGTTGTTATTCACTACGACCCTTGGTGGAATATTGCGGTGGAAAATCAGGCGAGTGACAGGGCCTATAGAATTGGGCAGAAAAAAAGTGTGCAAGTTATAAAACTTGTGACAGAAGGGACAATTGAAGAAAAAATTATAAAAATTCAGGAGAAAAAACGGCAGTTAAGTGAAAATCTTTTGGAAAGCAAAGATGGAGAAAAAGTGCTATTTGAAATGAGTGATAAAGAACTTATGGAATTATTGGGATAAATGTAGTATAATAAAAAGATGAAAAATAGAAAAAATAGGAGGAAAAGATGTCAGAAGAATTAAGCAAAGCATATTCACCAAATGAAATTGAAGATAAATGGTATAAAATATGGGAAGAAAATGGATATTTTACTGCTCAGCACAATGCTGAAAAACCAGGATATTCAATTGCGATTCCACCGCCAAATGTAACAGGAATTTTGCATATGGGACATATGTTAAACAATTCCATTCAAGATGCGATTATTAGATTTAAAAGAATGAGCGGATTTGATGCACTTTGGATTCCGGGGATGGATCATGCTGGGATTGCGACTCAAAATAAAGTTGAGAGAATGTTAAAAGAAGAAGGAACTTCTAAAGAAGAAATCGGATATGATGAGTTTTTAAGAAGAACTTGGGAATGGAAAGAAAAACATGGTGGCCTTATAACTAAGCAGCTTCGTAAATTGGGAGTTTCTTTGGATTGGTCAAGAGAGAGATTTACGATGGATGAAGGACTTTCAGATGCCGTAAAAGAAGTATTTATAAAACTTTACAACGACGGGCTTATTTATCGGGGAGAATATATTGTAAACTGGTGTCCATTTGATAAAACTGCACTTGCGGACGATGAAGTTGATCACACTGACGAAAAAGGAAAAATTTGGGAAATTAAGTATAAAATAAAAGATAGCGACGACTATGTGATTATTGCAACAACTAGACCTGAAACAATGCTTGGAGATACTGGGGTTGCTGTTAATCCAAATGATGAAAGATATAAAGATTTGGTTGGAAAAAAAGTTATCTTGCCGCTTATGAATAGAGAGATCCCTGTAGTTGCCGATGAATATGTCGATATGGAATTTGGAACAGGAGTTGTAAAAATGACACCTTCTCACGATCCTAACGACTTTGAAGTGGCAAAAAGAACAGGACTTGAATTTATAAATATCTTTACCGAAGATGCGCATGTCAATTCAAACGGAGGAAAATATAAAGGTCTTGACAGATATGAGGCAAGAGATGCTATTTTAGCTGATTTGGAAAAAGAAGGTCTTTTGGTTGGAGTAAAAGAGCATAATCACGCAGTTGGGCATTGCTATAGATGTAATTCAGTAATTGAGCCGAGAGTGTCGACACAGTGGTTTGTAAAAATGAAGCCACTTGCTAAAAGAGCTTTGGAAGTAGTAAAAAATGGACAGATTAAAATAACTCCGCAAAGATGGGAAAAAGTTTACTATAACTGGCTTGAAAATATCAGAGACTGGACAATTTCTCGTCAAATTTGGTGGGGACATAGAATTCCTGCTTATTATGCTCAAGATGGAACGGTTTTCGTGGCAAAGAGCTTGGAAGACGCTAAAAAACAAGCAAAAGAAAAATTTGGAGTTGAAACTGAATTGACAGAAGAAAAAGATGTGCTTGACACTTGGTTTTCATCGGCATTGTGGCCATTTTCAACACTTGGATGGCCAAAGGAAACTGAAGATTTGAAAAAATTCTTTCCGACAAATGCACTTGTGACAGGAGCAGATATTTTATTTTTCTGGGTTGCAAGAATGGTTATGATGAGTCTTTACATAAAAGATGAAATTCCATTTAGCTATGTATATTTGCACGGAATTATAAGAGATGAGCTTGGCAGAAAAATGTCAAAATCTCTTGGAAATTCGCCAGATCCACTAGATTTGATTGCAAAATATGGAGCAGATGCGATAAGATTTAGCTTTTTATACAATACTTCACAAGGTCAAGACATTCACTTTTCAGAAAAATTGATTGAAATGGGATCGACTTTTGCTAATAAAGTTTGGAATGCGTCAAGATTTGTGTTGTCAAATTTGGAAGATTTTGATTCAAGCGTAAAAATTGATAGTTCAGAATTTAAGTTAGAAGATAAATGGATTTTATCAAAATTGCAAAATACGGCTAGACAAGTTAATGAAAGTTTTGAAAAATATGAGCTTGACACGGCAGCAAAACTTGCTTATGAATTCTTTAGAGGAAATTTCTGCGATTGGTATGTTGAAATTGCGAAAACTCGTGTTTATGGACAAGAAGGAAGAGATAAGACAGTAGCGCAATATGTTCTAAAAACTGTTCTTGACAAAGGTTTAAAAATGCTTCATCCATTTATGCCGTTTATCACGGAAGAAATTTGGCAAAAACTGGATTTAGGAGAAGAAACAATAATGTTATCGGACTTTCCTAAAGAAGAAAAAGAATTTGTTAATTTGGAAGCTGAAAAAGAATTTGACTTCTTAAAAGAAATTGTCAATGCGATTAGAAATATTAGGGGAGAAGCTAATGTAAGTCCAGCTAAGAAAATCGAAGTGATTTTCAAAACTGTAAATGATGCAGAAAAAAATATTTTGCAGCATAATGCTAAAATATTGGATAAATTGGCAAATGTTGAAAAATATGAATTTAACGCAGAAATTCCTGAGCTAGTTGGCTTTAAATTGGTTGAAACTACTGAAATTTATGTACCGCTTAACGATTTGATTGACAAGGAAAAAGAAATTGCTAAACTTATAAAAAATATTGAAAAAACTGAAAAAGAATTAAATAAAGTTTTAGGAAAATTATCAAATGAAAAATTCTTGTCTAAAGCGCCAAAAGAAGTTATTGACAAAGAAAAAGGGATTAAAGAAGAACTGGAAAACAAAATTGCTAAATTTAGAGAATCGATTAATTTGTATAAAAACTAATAGATATGTTTGATAACCTAAGTTTTTTTATCTATACAAGGGGTCAAGACCCCTTGCTTCAAGATGTTTATTTTATTAAATTCTAAGTTTGTATAGTTATCGAACAGGTCTAATAAAAAAATTTAAAAAAAAAAGATTTTTTAGAAATTATCTAAAATTTTTAGGTAATTTCTTTTTTTTATAAAATTAAATATTTAAAAAATAAATAAAAATAATTAATTTATCTAAAAATAATAATTAATTTTTTTGTGCGAAATAATTTGTATTTTATCTAAAAATATAATAATTATAGAATTTAAATAGAATAAATTTAAAATATTTTTTTAATAGTTCATTTGAAACTGTGAAAATTTTTAAAATAAAAATAAAAAATTGCTTTACTTTTTTTAAAAATTTTTATATAATAAAAAAGCTGATAAAATTATTGAAATAGCGGAATATTGGCTATTTCTCAAAAAATTTTGTTGAAACAAAAATTAAAAATTAATAAAAAAATAAAAAAACAAGATAAAAAATATTAGAAAATTTTATACCTAGTTTTTTTATTTTTTTGGAAGAAGGAAGATATGACAAATAATTTAAAACATTTGAAACAGGAATTGAAATCTTTTGCCAAGAGAGTAAAAGATTTTAAATATACAGATTCAGCGCTGATTTCGTTTTTATTAACGGGAGCGATTGGAACTGGAGGACTTTCATTCAATCTTTTCTCGGCTCAAGACGAAATAAAAGAGCAGACAAAGGCGATTAACAATTCAATCGGACAATTAAAACAGGATTTTAAAAAAGCAAGAGAACAAAATAACAAGCTACTTCGTAACACAAATTTAGAATTAATTCAACTGACAGAACAAGGAGATCATGTAGTAAAATCCCCTTGGAGCAGCTGGCAATACGGAATAAATGGAATTTACAACAATTGGCAAGGACATTACAAAGGTCGTGGGGATAAAACTCCTGATGTAAAATATGAAAGAGATAAGACAATGGGGAAATATAAATATAATACGACTCCAAATACACATGCTCTTTACGGAAATACAACAGAACTTGGATTAAAAAGAGAACCAAATGCAATGATACCAGTATCAGCTTCACTTACACCACTTGTGCCAAAGATAAAGGTGGCGGATGTGTCAATGGCAGTTGATATTAGTAATTTACCTTCATTTACTCCAAGAACAGTGAAATCTCCACAAAAACCTGAAGTTACATCATTGGGTACAGTAAATGAACCTGTTTTTGAAATGAATGCAGTTTCAATTGGGAATGAAACAGATAAATACTTTTATAGTCCATATAATCAACAAAGTACATCTCAAAAGACATCAGCTGGGCGTGGGATAATTGAGCCAGTTGCTGTTACTGGTGGAAATATTATAGCTATGAGAGAAAATATTGATATGAATCCTGCTTTACCTATAAATCAAAAATATTATACTGAACCAAATCACGGTATATGGCATTATTCAAATAAAAATTTAAATATTTCAAATGTATTCAGAGGGGATACAATGCAAAGTTATACAGATAGTGCACATAGTGATCTTAGTGTTCATACTTGGGAAAATCCAACTGCTACGCTTACAATAAATAATTCGGCTACAGTTGCTGACAATTCAATGACTGCTCCTATTACTTCGGATCCTAAAACTGGTTTTTTTAAGATGACAGGTGGATATGGGTCTCCTGCAAAAAAAAATAAAACTACAGGTGAGTTGAAACCTACTTCTCAACCTGCGGGTGGATCATTTTTTGATTATTCTGCACCAGGAAAAACATTAGATCCAGACGATCTTTCAATATTGTATAATAATGCAAATGTGGTCTATACTAGAAAAAATCAATCAAATCTTGGGGATACAGATAATTTGATGGAATTGGCACATTTAGATTTACATTATGCGAGTACAATAGATAAAGAAAAAAACAAATTGAATTCACTAGCAGGTAGTGGTGTTGTTTCGAACGAAGCTAAAGTTGCATTTGATGATGCTTCAAAAATTGCAATATTCAATAATAGTGATATTGATAGTGCTAAAGATGGTTCCAAAACAATGGCTCAAACTTTTATAAATAACAGTAAAATTATATTAGAAGGTAGAAATATAGCTTTTTCTAATAGTTATGATCACTTTCAAGCAGCGCATTTTGGAGCTGATACAGCAACTAATATAAATTATGTAGATAAAATGAGATTTGATGTTGGAGGTATTGTAATAAATACTGGAGACATTGTATCACATCCGTATCAAGAAAGTGGAACAAATACAACACCTTATGATTTACTTTCGGCTGCATTTATAGTTTCAAAAGATACAGCAAGAGGTGACTCTAATTCATTGGCGCAATATCAAATATTATATAACTCGGGAAATATAGATTTGTATAATAAAAAATCATCAGTATTTTTCTTGAATCCTAATGAGAATTTTTTATTAGATTATAGACTTAAATTTGGTCCAGCAGGAAGTCTTGAATATAGTGGAAATGCTGGGACTCAAGCGCCAAAAAGACCTATTACAGTAGTTAATAGAAATAATATAAAACTTTATGGAGAAAATTCTGTTGGGGTTTATGTAAAAACACCTGTAGATTTGACGATGGATTTTAAGGATAACGCAGGTACAAATTTTAAACCTATGAATATATATGGAGATGAAAGTGTTGGATTATTTGTACAAAAAACAGCAGCAAATGCAAGAGCTACTGTAAATGGGAATTTTGCAGTAAATATTGGAGATTCAAGTGATAACGGAAATCAGACTTATACTTCTAATAATACAGCAGATCTTGATAATGCACCAACAGATAAAACAACAACAGGAAATTATTTAACAGCATATGGATTAAATAACAATGATGAAGCAATAGAAAATTCATACGGAATTTTTGCCGCTACAGACATTGATTTTTCTCAAAATTTAGCTAACGGCATAAACGGCGGACATCAAATAGTTATATACGGAAACAGTAAAAATAATATTGGTGTCCTAACAAGTACAAAAGGAGCTTCTAATGATGGAACTAATTATAATCTAGGTTCTGGAATAATTGGACTTAAAGAAGGTTTAAAAAATATAGGAATAGCGCTTAATGGTCAAAAAAATGCGCAAGTGACTGCTGATAAAATAGTTATGTCTGGCGGTGATGAAAATACGGCTATTTATGCTATGGGAGATAATAACGCAGGTACAACTGAAAAAGTGACAGTAAATAGTGTAAATGATGCAAGTGTTACTTCGCCTTTTGCGCCATCACAAACTAGAAATTCTATTGCAATTTATGCAGCCAAAGGATCTAATGTAACAGTAAATAAGGATTTTAAAGTTAATACAAAAGTTATTAGTGCAATACCTGCTTCAGGAACAAGTACACAAAATGCTGGTGGAGTTTATGCTACTGGAGAAGGTACTGTAGTTACACTAGGTGCTACAACTCCTGCTACAAAAATTGAAGTTGAAGGAGCGGATATTTTAGATAGTGCTGGAAAATCGACTGGAGATAAGGCTGGATTTGGATTATTTGCAGATGGCGGAGCTAAAATTAGTGCTATTGGAACAGGTGGAAGCAGTTTGGTAAAAGTTAAAAATGGTTCGGCTGCTGTAGTTTCACTTGGAGATACTAGTACTAGTACTAGTACTTCATCAGAAATAAATTTAACTGGTGCAACTGTGGATTATGATGGTGAAGGGTATGCGCTTTATACTGATAAATCTAGTGGAAGTGGATCTGGAGCTATTAATATGACAAATGCGACATTGGAGTTGAGAGGAAAAGCTGTCGGATATGTAAACGATAGAAATAACGCTGGTGCTGTAACTTTTAATAATACTACAATTAATGTGTATGATAATGATGTGATAATTGCAGATTTGAAAGATACAAGCGGAAATAAGATAAATATAAACATTGATGGTAAGACTACCTTGAAAAGCCAATTAATTGGTTCTGGAATTGTCGCAATAAATGATAAGACAAAAAATGCTCCTAACGGTACTTTTAAATATGCGGTTGTGGATGGAGCCAAAATTACTATAAGCTCGGCTATAGATAGATCAGATAATTCAGGTACAGATACTGATAGTGAAGTTTTTTCAAAAAGATTTTTATATCAAAATTCTATAATTGATGTAGATAAAACAGGTTTGGTAAAAGCAGAATTAAATGATTCGCAATTGCAAAGAATAGATTCTAATCTTAAAACTCCTGTCGGACTTGCAGTAACAGCAAGTGCAAAAACAGAAAATACTTCAACAACAGGAATTAATAATAGTGGGAAAATAGAAGCAGATAGAACAGTTGGTACTGATAAAGGTGGAATTGGTCTTTATGTAGATTACGGATTTATTAATAATAATTCTACGGGAGTGGTAAATGTAGAGAAAGGAACATTTAATGCTCCTAATGAAAAGGCAATAGGAATATTTGGAACAAATAGCACTAAAATAGTCAATGACGGACAAGTAAATGCTGGAGGTAAAAAGTCAATCGGTATTTTAGGACTTTCTTATAGAATTGATTCAGCGACAGGTATTGTAAAAAATCCAAAAGATGAACTATATTATGATAATGTAGTTGCTCATTCTGGACACAAATTCGGAATAGTAAATGTTGAAAATAGTACAACTGGTAAAATTACAATGGATGGTGACGGAGCTGTTGGGATGTTTATAAAAAATAACAGCAACGATAAAAATGGTACAGCATATATCGTGACAAATGCTCTTGACAGAAGAACTAAAAATGACACACATGGTGTAAATAAAGGTGAAATTACGATTAATGGAAGCAGTAGTTCGGTTGGAATGGGAGCAAATAACGGTATAATTACAAATGATACAACTGGTAAAATCACTGTAAACGGAACAAAATCAGCTGGAATGTACGGAACAAACGAATCTGACTTAATAAACAACGGAGAAATCAATGTTGCAGCTACATCCGCTAAAAACGAGTCAATTGGAATGTACATTGACGACCAAAAATCTACAATTACAAATACAGGAAAAATAAATGTCGGAAAATCTTCTTACGGAATTTTTGGGAAAAAAGTTGATATGACAAGTGGAGAAATTAATGTTGATGACAATGGAGTTGGAGTTTACTCAACTGGTCCTGCTGTAAGTCTAACAGGTGGAAAAATTAATGTGGCAAACAATAACGCCGTTGGAGTTTACATCGCTGATGATGCGACTAATCCGCAACCTGCAACAGTTACAGGAAATGTGGATATGAAAGTTGGAGATACGGATTCATTTGGATATTTGATAACAGCTAAGAATGCCAAGACTGATTTGACAACACATGCGCCAAACGATGTTCACATTGGAGAAAAATCTGTATATATTTATTCAGGAGCGCCAAAAGCGTTAGGTGGAAAAATTGAAAACTACTCTAATATTGTGACTGATAAAAATAACGGATATGGAATTTATTCATCGCAGGATTCAATAAATTATGGAAATATTGACTTGAGATCTGGAGATGGGAATATAGGAATTTACTCAACGCAGGGAGTCGGGAAAAACTATGGAACGATTACAGTTGGGACAAGTAATATAGCTAATAAACAATATGGAATTGGAATGGCGACTGGGTATTATGATGAAACTACAAAAGCAACATCAAATGTAGGAACGATTGAAAATTATGGAACGATAAATGTTTCTCAGGAAAACAGTGTTGGGATGTATGCCGTTGGAAAAGGAGCAAAAGCGATAAATAGAGGAACAATTAACTTAGACGGCAAGAATACGACAGGAATGTATATTGACAGATATGCAGAAGGGGAAAACTACGGAGTAATTCAGACTACGCCGACAGCAAACGGAACAGGAATAAAAGGTGTGGTAGTGACAAATGGAGGAGTTATCAAGAACTACGGAACGATAAATATAGCAGGAAATAAAAATATGGGAGTGTACGCATTTAGAGGAGATGAGACAGATCCGTCATATGTGCCGTATGTAGAAAGCGGGACAGGAAACACATCGACAAGACCATATTTAGAAGGAACGGCGACAGACAGGAAAATAACAGGAAGTTCAGTAGTAAAAGTTCCACCGGCATCATTACCGAGCGCAGTATCAATTTCAATAAGCGGAGTGGAAGTATCGCCAGTAAAAGTTGATACAAATGTAGCATCACCAAAGGCGCCAGAAGTTCTTATTACTGACTTGACAGGACTTACTAAACTGAATTTGGCGACAGAGCAGATGGATCACGATCATACGCAGTCAAATGCAGAAATATCAAGTATAGGAATGTATGTAGATACATCGGGAATAAATTACACAAAACCAATTCAAGGATTGAGCAATTTATACGGATTAACAGACATTGACTTGATAATGGGAACAGAAGTAACAAAATACTTAAATGCCAAAGCAATACAGATAGGAGACAACATATTGAAGCCGTATAATGATGCGTTGGCAGGTGTTGTGTCTTCGGGAGTTACATTGAATGTAAATTCAGCCAGTCTGACTTGGATAGCGCAGCCAGTGGAATCAAAAAATATAAATGCACCAATAAAGACTGTATATATGGTAAAAATTCCTTATACTGACTTTGCGAGTGAAAATGATACGGACACAGCACATTTCTTGGATGGACTTGAACAGAGATATGGAGTTGAAGACATTCATTCGAGAGAAAAACAGATTTTCAACAAACTTAATAGCTTAGGAAAAGGGGAAAATCATATATTTGCACAAGCTGTAAATGAAATGAAAGGTTACGAGTATTCAAATACGCAGATGAGAATTAATTCGACTGGAAATGCTTTGGATAAAGAGTTCAAATATTTGCACGACGAATGGAGAAATCCTTCTAAACAGAATAACAAGATAAAAGTGTTTGGACAAAAAGATGAATTTAATACAGATACTGCAGGAGTAATTGACTATGACAGCAATGCTTACGGAGTGGCTTATGTTCACGAAGATGAAGCAGTTACGCTTGGAAATTCAACTGGATGGTATGCTGGAGCAGTTTCAAACAGATTTAAGTTTAAAGATTTAGGAAAATCAGCTGAACAGCAGTCAATGATTAAAGCAGGACTGTTTAAGACAATGTCGCCAGTAAAAGACCACAACGGAAGTTTAAGATGGACAATTGCAGGAGATGTGTTTGGCGGAGTAAATAATATGCACCGTAAATTCTGGGTTGTAGACGATGTGTTTGAATCAAAAGCTGACTACTACAGCTATGGAGCGGCACTAAAAACAGATTTAGGTTATGACATAAGATTGTCTGAAAGAACGCATCTAAGACCTTATGGAGCGTTAAAGATGGAATATGGAAGATTCTCAAGCGTGAAGGAAGACAGAGGTCAGATGAACTTGGAAGTAAAAGGAAACGACTACTTCTCAGTTAAACCAGAAGTTGGAGCAGAGTTTAAATATGTTCAGCCACTAGCGGTTAGAACTCAGTTGTCGGTTGGACTTTCAGCTGCATATGAAAATGAACTTGGAAAACTTAATAGACTTAATCAGGCAAGAGTTCGTTATACGACAGCGGACTGGTATAACTTGAGAAATGAGAAAGAGGACAGACACGGAAATGGTAAGTTTGATTTGAATTTGGGAATTGACAATACTAGATTTGGAGTGACAGTAAACGCAGGATATGACACTAAAGGAGAAAATATTAGAGGTGGACTTGGATTTAGATTGATTTACTAATTTTTGTTACTAAAATTTGATATAATTATTCAGCAAGGGGTAAAAACCCCTTGTTTTATTTTGAATATTAGAATTGAATTCAAAGCTATAAAATTTTTTTTAGAAGAGAAAAAAATTGAGTGCCACGATGGCACCCAAAAATAAAAAATATTTAAAAGATATTTTTTACTATATTGAAAATTTTTGATAATTTAGAATTTAATTTTCTTTGTAAGTTAATGCTCTTGTTGCGTTTAATATTGCAATTAATGCGACTCCGACATCTCCAAATACGGCTTCCCACATTGTAGCAAATCCTAGTGCTCCCATTACTAAAATTATGATTTTTACACCTAGTGCAAAAATTATATTTTGCCAGACAATTTTTTTTGTCTTTTTGGCAATTTTTAGAGCGGTTACTATTTTTGAGGGTTCATCGTTCATTATAATCATATCAGCAGCTTCGATTGCGGCATCACTTCCTACACCACCCATTGCTACTCCAATATCAGATCTTGCAAGAACTGGTGCATCGTTTATTCCATCACCCACAAATAGCACTTTTCCATTCGTACTTTTATTTTTCAAAAATTCTTCCATTTTTTCAACTTTTCCAAGCGGTAATAAATCAGTGAATACTTTTGAAATATTTAATTTACTAGCCACATTTTCCCCAATTTTTCTGTTATCACCTGTTAGCATTACAACATTTTTTATCCCTAAATTATTAAGTTCTTCAACTGTTTTTTTAGCGTCTTCTTTTATTTCGTCCGCAATTATTAAATTTCCCAAATATTTCCCATCTTTTGCGACATAGACAACTGTTCCAACAGCGTCTTTTTCAGCAGCTTCTACATTTTCTTTTTTAATAATTTAAGATTTCCTGCTAAAATTTCGCTATTTTCATATTTTACTTTTACTCCATGACCTGCGATTTCTTCAAATTCAAATTCTGAACTGTCAGTTTTTTCAAGTTTTTTATTGTTTTTTTCATATTCTAAAACAATTGATTGTGCAATTGGGTGATTTGAAAAACTTTCTGCAATAGCTGCGTATTTTAATAAATCGTCTTTTGTGTATTTGGAATTTTGAACATTTATTTCTGAGACTTTAAATTTACCTTTTGTAAGTGTTCCAGTTTTGTCAAAAACAACAGTTTCCAAATTGTTTAATGCTTCTAAATAATTTGCTCCTTTTATTAAAATTCCATTTTTTGAAGCTCCACCGATTCCCCCAAAAAATCCTAGCGGAATTGAAACAACTAAGGCGCACGGACACGAAACTACTAAAAAGATAAGCGCTCTGTAAAGCCAAGTTGAAAACTGTGCATCTTTTACAAATATCATTGGCAAAATTGTAATAAGTAAAGCGATTATTACAACTGCTGGTGTGTAAAATCTTGCAAATTTTGTAATAAAGTTTTCAGTTTTAGATTTTTTAGAACTTGCATTTTGTACCAAATCTAATATTTTTGAAATTGTAGAATTTTCAAATGACTTTGTAACTTCGATTTCTACAAGATTTGTGGTGTTTATAAATCCACTTAGAATTTCATCTCCAATCTCAAATGTTCTTGGAATGGCTTCTCCAGTCAAAGCGGATGTGTCAAAAGTTGAACTTCCATTTATAATTTTTCCATCTAATGCGACTTTTTCTCCAGGTTTTATAACTATTATATCGCCTAATTTTACTTCTTTTGGCAAAACTTTTTTAATTTCTCCCTCAATTTTTAAGTTTGCATAATCAGGTCTAATATTCATAAGTGAGGTGATGGATTTTCTCGATTTTCCAACTGCCAAATCTTGGAACATTTCTCCAATTTGGTAAAATAACATAACTGACACAGCTTCAGGAAACTCTTTTATCGCAAAAGCTCCAAGTGTCGCAATCGCCATCAAAAAGTTTTCATCAAAAATTTGTCCTTTTTTTATATTTTTCACAGCTTTAAATAAAACATCATATCCGACTGTAAAGTAGCTTATTAAAAATAAAATTAATCTTAGAACAAATAAATTTTTTGGAACAAATATTGCGGCTGCAAGTATAATTGCACCTAAAATAAATCTATTTCTTATACTTTTAAAATTTTCTTTCGTTTCTTCTATTTCCTCATCTTCTTCAATTGCAGAATTTGGCATTAAAACAGTCACACCTTCTTCAACTCTGTCAACTTCTTTTTGAACAAGTTTTGTGATGTCTTCGCTAGAAAATTTTTTGTTAGGATTAATTACAATTTTTTTTCCTAAAACATCGACAGTAGCTGCTTTTATTTCATCCAAAGCATTTAGATTATGCTCGATTTTTGCGGCACATTGGGGACATTCAAGACCTTTTATTCCCAAAGTGCATTCGTTATTTTTTTCCATTTTTTTCACCTCTATTATTTAATATATGAACAACTATTCATTTGTTATAATACAATATTTTTTTTATTTTGTCAATAGTTTTATCAAATATTTTGTGAAACAAAGTTTTTTTTGATATGAAAAAAATTGTGGTATAATTTTAGTAAAAAGTTTTGGTTGAAAGGGGAAAAGGAAAAGAAAGATGGAAATAAATTATTTAGGACTGGGAGCAGATTTGAAGCAAAATTTATTTTGTGAATTTGAAAAAAATGAAAGGGTTTTGTATGTTTTTGAAAATGCTTCGACTTTTTATGAAATAAAAAAAGAACTTTTACAAGATGTGGAATTTAACGAAAAAATTGGGATTTTTCATAATTTTAAACTTATGAATAGTTATGATTTTAATGAAAATCTTTTTTTTACAGATAAAATTTTGATAAAAGAAGAAAAGCAAGTTATATTTTTTTATAATGCGATAAAAAATAAAATTGGGAAAAAACTGAAAGTTAAAAATTATTATGACATAATTGATGTGGCTTATAATTATTATAATTTGTTTGCAGAGTTGCAGGAATATAAAATTGATGCACAAAAAATTGAAGTGGAAAATTGGCAGCGGGAAATTTTTGAGAATTTGAAGGAAATTGATTAAAAATGCGGTCGCACACTCGTGACGCAAGGAATGAGTTAGACCGAGAAGTATAGTCAGCATATATAGAAATATGTATGTGGAGATAGCAACTTAAAAAAAGCTATCCAATACTACTCGAATTGCTGGGAACCCCTAAAGCTGGTATAACTACAACATAATACCTAAATAAATACAGTACAGATGTGAAAGTGGCGAAAGCAGAAAAAATATACTAGATGACATAAGGTTAAATCCTAAGTGTTAAGATAATGGGCAATCAGCAGCCAAGACCGAAAGGTAAGGTTCAACGACTATTCCTCCTGAGGGAAGTACACCAAAGCTGGTGGAAGTGGGTAGACCCAAACAGGTAGAGCTGTGGGATAAGATATAGTCTGTGCTTAATAGAAATATTAAGAAGTTCATAAGAGAACTGCATAGGTGGTAGCGTACTTATGTGAACGACAACCTCTAAAACGACTAAGTCGGTTTTTAGGTTCATATATTTAGAAAAATTTTACTTTTTCATTTACTTACAGTATAAAAAATAGTATACTTATGTATAAGTAAATGGAGGTGAAATCAAATGGAAAAAGCATACAAGTTCAGATTTTATCCAACTAAAACTCAAATAGAAAAGTTAAATTGTACTTTTGGTTGTGTTAGATATGTCTATAATCATTTTTTAGGTTTAAAACAAAAGCTGTATAATACAGAGAAAAAGTCTATGTCATATAGTGAGTGTAGTAAAGAATTAACAGTTTTAAAGAAAGATAAAGAATGGTTAAAAGATGTAGATAAATTTTCTTTACAAAATTCTTTAAAAGATTTAGATAAAGCCTATAAGAACTTTTTTAGCGGAAATGGCTATCCAAAGTTTAAATCTAAGAAAGATAATAGAAAATCATATAGAACCGGTTATACAAATAATAATATAGAGTTTTTAGATAAATGGATAAAAGTACCTAAGTTAGGAAAACTAAAAATAAGAGATAAGATGAAGCCACAAGGAAGAATAATAAATGCAACAATAACACAAGCACCTAGCGGAAAATACTATATATCTCTATGTTGTACAGATGTAGAAGTAGAAAAGTTAGAGAGCACAAATAAAAATGTTGGAATAGATTTAGGTATAAAGAACTTTGCGATTACCAGTGATGAAACCTTAATAGAGAATCCAAAATATTTACAGAAGTCTTTGAAAAAACTAGCTTTATGCCAAAGAAAACTGTCACGAAAAACAAAGGGCAGTTCAAATAGAAATAAGGCTAGAATAAAAGTAGCGAAATGTTATGAAAAGTAACAAATCAAAGAAAAGACTTTTTGCAGAAATTATCGACAGAGCTAATAAGAAAATATGATATTATTTGTATGGAAGATTTACAAGTAAAAAATATGGTGAGAAATCATAAATTAGCAAGAAATATTGTAGACGTATCATGGAGTGAATTTAGTAGAATACTGGAATATAAAGCAAAGTGGTATGGAAGAACGATAGTAAAAGTAGATAAGTTTTTTGCAAGTAGTCAAATATGTAACTGTTGCGGATATAAGAATGAAGAAGTAAAAGACTTAAGCATAAGAGAATGGAATTGTACATTCTGTGGAGCTGTACATAATAGAGATATAAATGCAGCCAAAAACATACTAAAAGAAGGGCTAAGGATATTAAGAGAAAGTGCTTAAATATATAAATATATGAACCGTAGGAACTATGGGGATAGCTTGGTAAATTTAGTTGGCTAACAGAAGCAACTACTACCCAAGAACCTCGCGACTTCAGTCGTGAGAGGTTCAGAGAAGCATTAAATTGCAAGTTGAGAAAAAAAATTTAATTTTGCCTTATATGATTAGAAAAATTGAAAATATTTCAAAAGATTTTTTGAAAAAAATAAAAAAATTTGTTTTGTGAATAAAGTTAATTTTACTCCATTTGAAAAAGAAATAATTATTTATTTGAAAAAAAATGGAGTAGAACTAAAAAATATTTTGCAGCTTTCAAAAAAAGATTTTGACGAAAAGGAATTAAAAATAAAAAGTGGCTTTTCAATTTTGCCAAAAGAAAAATTTTTGGAAAAAAATATAGATATTAAAATTTTTGAATACAGCTCAAAATTTAATCAGCTGTTAGGCTTGGTAAAAAAATTATCGGATGAAAAAGAGCAATGTCAAATTTACGATGTTCAGGATATAAATAGTGAAACTAAAAGAGATTATCAGCTGTTAAACCAAAAGAAAATAATTTACAATTTGGAAGAAACTTTACAGGAAACTAAGATTTATAAAGTTTTGGATGTGCTTTGCAACATTTTGAATGAAGTGAGAATTAAAAAAAGAGAAAATGGGATTGAATATATTTTTAAAGTGAAAGAATTATATAACGGGTTTAAGTTAAAAGAATTTTTAGAAACATTTAAAATTGAAAATATTTACTGGCTTTTTCAAAAATTTGTCAGAGAAGATTATAAATATTTATCGATTGAAATGTTGAAAAAATATTTGGAAAACGAAAGCAAAAATTTTAAAATTAAAGAGAAAATTTATTTTAATCTTGAAAAAAAATATAAAAAATTTGAAGAAAATTTTGATTTTGATTTTAAAAATTGTGAAAATAAAAAAGATAAAAAAGAAAAAAATAAAAAAGAAGAAGATAAAGAAAATAAAGAAATTAAAAAAAATAAGAAAATTGAAAAAGTTGAAAAGATTGAAAAATTAAAAAAGAGAAAAATAAATTTTCTGAACTGAAAAAAAATATAAATAAATTTATAAAATTTTTAGAAGAATTAGAAAAAATTTTTGAAATAAAAAATTTGCAGGATTATTCAAAATTTTTGGAAGAAGTATTTGACAGACAAAAAAATAGCGGGAAAAAAATTAGGGACAAATATTTTGAAGCTCTCTCAGAAATTGCAGTTTTAGAAGAATTTGACTTTGACAATCTTTGGGACAAATTTTTTGACAAGGGAAATATTTCGGCGGGACTTTTAAAGATGTTTTTAAAATATTTGGACAAGAAATCAATTAGCTTGGACTTGGAAGAAATTGCGGGACAAGAGAATGACAATCAATACAAAATTAACGAATTTAAAACTTTGCCTGAAACGAATAAAAAAAACATTGTGTTTTTAAATTTTCAGGATACTTTTCCAAAAGGCAAGGTTAACAATTATTTATTTTCGCAAATTCAGAGAAAGAAAATGGGACTACCAGTTCCAGAAGATGTGAAAGCGATAGAAATTTTTAGATTTTTGAACGCAATTTTTGGTGCAAAAAAAGTTTGTCTTTCATATATAAAAAATTTGGACGAAAATGTTGATTGCTCTGGGATTTTGGAAGAAATTAAATTAAAATATGATTTAGAGATAAATAACAAAAATAAAAAAATTTCTGAAGAAGAAGAGATGGAATTTATAAAAAATTATTTTATAGAAAATTATAAAGAGAAAAAAATTGGGAAATTTATTCAGTCAAGACTTTTAAAAGATGTGGAAGAGTTAAAAAATGAAAAAATAACTTTGGGTTATTACGATTATAAAAATTTAAAAGAATCAGAATATGCCTATTATATTGATAAAAAATTGGGAAAAGTGGAAAGAGAAAAAATTGAAGAAGTTATTGATGCGAGATTTTTTGGGACGATAATTCATTCGATTTATGAAAATATTGTGAAAAAAAATAAAAAAATGTTGGAAAAAGGAAATTTTGACATAAGTGAGGAAGAAATTGCAAGTGAATTTGAGGCTGGAATACAGTCCTACAAATATAAAATTCCGCAGGAATATTTGGAATTTTATAAAAATATTTCGTTTGAAGATTTAAAAATTGGAATAAAAAAATATTTTGTTGACTTATCAAATAAAATTAGTGATAAAAGTGTGATAAAAGTTAGCTCGGAAGAAAGAATTAAAGAAAAGTTTGAAAAAGAGATTGACAGCGAAAAATTTGGAAATGCAGCTTTTAATATTTCAATTGACTTGCACATAAAAGATGAAAAAAAAGATAAAAAAGAAGAAATTTTGGTTGACTATAAAACTGGAAATTTGACGCAAAAAAGAATTGATGATGCATTTACGCAACTTGACTTTTATTCGATTGTTTTGGGAGAAAATGAATATAAAAAATATGTTGTGGATGTCTGGGATGGGAAAATTATTTCCGACAGTCGAAAAGATAATAAAAAACTTACGAAAGATGAAGTGATGGAAGTTTTGAAAAAATATTTTGAAGTGGAAAGTGATAAAAAAGTAAGTTTTTACAGATTGGGAGAAAAAAATAGCACTTTAGAAAGTTCAAATCAGAAAAAATACGAATTGATTTTGCGATGGGAGGACGAAAATGAAAAAGCAGGAAAGTAATAAAATAATATTAAAAGCGAGTGCAGGAACAGGAAAGACTTATAGACTGTCGCTTGAGTATATTTACAATTTATTAAAAAATATAGACTTTAAAAATATCGTTGTCGTAACTTTTACAAAAAAGGCAACTGCGGAAATAAAAGAGCGGATTTTTGATTTTTTGTATCAAGTCGCTTTTGAAAAAAGTAAAGGAATTGAGTTAAAAAAAAATCTGAAAGAAATTTATAATTTGAGTGAAGATGATTTTGATAAGGAAAAATTGCAGAATATTTATTTTGAAATGTTGAAAAATAAAGAAGATATTAGAATTTACACAATTGACAGTTTTACAAACAGAATTTTTAAACAGGCGATTGCTCCTTATTTTGAAATTTCGAGTTTTGAAACTCTTGACAGTGAGAGCAGTGATTTTTATGAAAAAATATTTAAGAAAATTATGGACAACGAAAATTATTATAAAAAATTTGAGTTTTTGATTGAAGAAGTTGGAGAAAAAAAAGAAATTAAAAATTATGTAAAAATCATTGAAGAGCTTGTGGAATTTCAAAAAAAATATGTTATTGCAAAAGATTTTGAGTTAAAAGAAGAAAAACAAAAAAAACAAGAAAGTGACAAAAAAGTTTTAGAAGTATTTGATTTTTTGACGCCGCTTCAAGAAATTTATTCTGAAGTAAAAATATTTTCTGAAGAAAAAGGGAAAAATATTTCTGAATGTTTTAATGACAAACTTTTTGAAATTTTTGACCAAATAAAAAAAGAAAGTGAAAATTCTTCTGAAAAAAAAATAGAAATTGTGGTTAAAAATTTGGAAAAACTTTTAGATTCTAAAATAAAAAATTATTATAACGGAAAGTTTATTCGGAAAAAAGAATTAACAGAAACTTTGCAAGAACTTCAAAAAAACTTTTTAGATAAATTTTCAAAATATATTTTAAAAAATAAAGTTTATCCGTTTCACAATAAATTAAAAGAATTTTGTGAATTTTTGTATGATTTGGTCCGAAGAGAAAAAATTTCTTCCAAAAAATTTACGCACGACGATATTTCGATTTATACTTACGAATTCATTTTTGACAAAAATTTAAAATTTATAAAAAATAATAAATTTACTCAAGATTTTTTTGAAATAATTGGTGGAAATATTGATACAATTATGGTCGATGAATTTCAGGACACAAGCATTTTGCAGTGGAAAATTTTAAAGCTCATAATGGACTGCGCTAAAAATGTAATTTGCGTGGGAGATGAAAAACAAAGTATTTATGGTTGGCGTGACGGAGAAAAAGAGCTTTTTGAAAATCTTGACGAAATAGTTGACGGCTCGAAAGTGGAAACTTTGAAAAAATCGTACAGAAGTTATAAAGCGGTTATTGAAAATGTAAACAAAATTTATTGCGATTATGATGAAAAAAGCAATTGGAATTATGAAAAAGTTGATTATAAATCTGAAGATGCTGAATACCAAAAAGGTTATTTTGAGTTTGAAATAAATGAGTTGGAAGATAAAAAGTCGCCAACTGAAAAGAGAATTTTTAAAAATATTATTCAAATGGTGGAAAATAAAGAGATTAAAAATCTTGGAAAAAGTTGTATAATCGCTGGAAAAAATAAATATTTATCTGAAATCGCAAGTGAATTGAATGCTCATAATATTCCATATACTTTGAAGAGTAACAAGTCAATTTTGGAGCACAGTGCAGTTAATCCAATTTATAGACTTATAAAATATTTTTTATACAATAACTTTCAATATTTGTTAGAATTTCTTCGTTCAGATTTAATCGGATGTCTGAATAGCCATGTGAAATATATTTTAGAAAATAAAAATATTATTGAAATTTTTATGAAAAATTCAAAAGAAGAAGATTTTGATTTGTTTTTAGAAAATTTTGATTTTAATTTTGATTTTGAAAAAAATAAAAATGAAAATACTAAAAATATAAATATAAATATTGAAAGAATAGAAAAAAGTGAAAGAAAAAGAGAAAAAGAAAGTGAAAGAGAATATGAAAGAGAAGAAGAAAAATCAAGAAAAGAAGAAATAAAAGATGAAAAAATAGAAAAAAAATATGAAGATAAAAAAGAAGAAATAAAAATAGAAGATAAAGAAAAAGAAAAAGATAAAGAAATAAAAATAAAAAAAGAAGAATTATTGAAATATAAAAAAATAAATTTAATTGAAAGAAATGGCTTTTTATTTTCGGATGTTTTGAGTAAAATAAAAAAATTAAAAAAATTGTCTGAAAACTTAAATTCAAAAACAAAAAAAGAAAATTTTTCGCTAGAAGTTATAAAAGATTTTGAGATAACAAATTTTTATTCAACAAATAGCGACATAAAAAATATTTTTGAATTTTTCAATATTTTAAAAAGTCACACAGATTTATTTGACTTTATAAATTATATCGAAGAAAAAAAGAAGAGATAAAGCAATTTGGAAGTGAGGATAAAAACGCAATAAATCTTATGACGGTGCATAAATCAAAAGGACTAGAATTTGATACGGTTTTTTATTATAAATGTAAGAGAATGAGCAAAAGTTCCCGAAATGAAACATCAAAAATAAAGACATTTATTCAATTTGACAGAAATTTTGAAAAAGTTACGGAATTTTTGGTGACTTTGAAAAAATATGAAAAATTGATTTTAAAAGATGAAAAATATAAAAAAATCAGAGAATTGGAAGAAGAAAAAGAAAGAATTGAAGAAATTAACAGAGATTATGTGGCACTTACAAGAGCCAAGAAAAATCTGATTTTGCTGTTTGACATAAAAAAATCAGGTGGGAAATATTGCGATGAATTAACTAAAAAATTGACTGAAAAATATTCAAAAGATTGTTCAGAAGATTGCTTAAATGAATGTGAAAAGTATTCAGCTGGAAAAATTTATGAAGAAATCAGAGAAAATAAAGAAAATAAAAAAAATGGAGAAAAAAAAGAAAAAAGAGAAAATAGAGAAGATAGAGAAAAAGAAAATGAAAAAAAAGAGAAAGAAAAAAAATAAAAAATACAAAAGAAATAAAGATGTTAGATTTAAAAAAAATTCTTCCATATTTTTCAGATAATATTACAAAAAATGATAGAAATGCCAGTAAGATTAATTTGGAAAAAGAATTTAAAAGAAAAAAGGGACTTGCAATGCATTATTATTTTGAACATATTTTAACAGATGTGGAAAATGAAAAGAAAGTTGCAAATTCAGCAATTTTTAGCCGTTATGGAAATATGATTGGGAAAAATAACATTTTTGAGATGATTGAGCGTATGGAAAAATTTATTGAAAAAAATCTTGAAATTTACGATCCAAAATATAAAGTTTATAATGAATTTGAAATTTTTGACGATGAAAAGATGGAAAAAAAAATAATAGATAGAATTAATATCGATGAAAAAAATAAGAAAATTTATATTTTTGACTACAAAACAGGTTATGAACCTGAAAAAAATGAAAAATATAAAGAGCAAATAGAAAATTACAAAAGAATTTTAGAAAAAAAAGTTGGAAAAAGTTATGAAATTATAACAAAAATCTTAGAAGTATAATAAAAAACAAAAAATGGTGTTGACAAAGTTAAAAAACTGTGTTATAATCTTTTTGCTAGTTTATTCTGGTAATACCAATATTTTATTGGGAGGGATAGAAAAAGATGAGAGTACAAGTAATTTTAGAGTGCACTGAAACTAAGTTGAGACATTATGTTACAACTAAAAATAAAAAAACTCATCCAGAAAGATTGGAAATGAGAAAATATAATCCAGTGCTAAAAAGACATTCTCTTTACAGAGAAGTAAAATAATCTCATATAAAAAGATAGGTCAGTAGTTCAATTGGTAGAGCGTCGGTCTCCAAAACCGAAAGTTGCGGGTTCGATTCCTGCCTGGCCTGCCATTTTAAAATATGAGTATTTTTTTTTAGAAAAATAAAATAGAAGTTTAAGATATATCTTAAATAATTCTAGGAGAATATTTATGGGTAAATTTAATTTAGGAGAAAGTCTAAAAAATTTGCGTGAAGAATATAAAAAAATATATTGGCCTAGTAGGGAAGAAGTTTATCATGTAACTGTAATTGTAATTTTAATAACAATTTTTATAGCACTTTATACACTTCTTTTTGATACAGCATTTAGTTTTGTATTGACCAATGTGAGCAACATTATAAAAAATTTTATAGGAGGCGCGTAAGTTGACTGAAAAAAATGAAAATGAAAATGAAATTGTATACGAAAAAAAATGGTATATAATTCATACTTATTCTGGTTACGAAAAAAAAGTAGCAACAGATTTGGAAAAAAGAATCGAATCATTGGATTTAACAGATAGAGTTTTTAGAATTTTAGTACCTGAAGAAGAAGTATTAGAAGAAAAACGAGGAAAAATGGTAAAAGTTTCAAGAAAATTATTTCCTAGTTATGTAATGATTGAAATGCTATCTGTGAAAGAAGAAAATGAATTAGGATTAGGTTACCGTGTTGACAGTGATGCTTGGTATGTTATAAGAAATACTAACGGAGTTACTGGATTTGTAGGAGTTGGAAGTGATCCAATACCGCTATCTGACGAAGAAGCACAAGAGTTACTTGCTAAAGTTGGAATTGATATAATAAATGGCGATACAGTTGAAAAAGGACCTAGATATAATATTGATTTTAAAGTTGGAGAAAAAGTAATTATTAAAAAAGATTCATTCTTGGATCAAGAAGGAGAAATTTCAGCTATTGACGACATAAATGGAAAAGTAACTGTCATGCTAGAAGTATTTGGGAGACAAACGCCAGTAGAACTTGAATACACAGAAATTGCAAAATTAGACTATTAATAAAAGTCAAAAAATATTAACTACATTACTAAAATAGTATTAAAAGTATTATTTAAGAATAACTATTAGCAAAATTTATGAAAAAGTGGGAGATTTAAAAAAATTCACTGACCACAGAGGAGGAAAAATGGCTAAAGAAGTAATCGGAAAGATTAAATTACAATTAGAAGCAGGGAAAGCGAATCCTGCACCACCAGTAGGACCTGCATTAGGACAACATGGGGTAAATATCGCAGAATTTTGTAAATCATTTAACGCACAAACACAAGATAAAATGGGATTTGTAATTCCAGTAGAAATTACAGTATATGCTGACAGAAGTTTTACATTTGTTTTAAAAACTCCACCAGCATCAGACTTATTAAAAAAAGCAGCTAAAGTTAAAAAAGGTGCTGGAAACTCATTAAAAGAAGTTGCTGGAACTATAACTAAAGCTCAATTACAAGAAATTGCAGAAACTAAAATGCCAGATTTGAATGCTGGAAGTGTTGAAGCAGCTATGAATATTGTTGCAGGAACTGCAAGAAGCATGGGAATTAAAATTTCTGAATAATTATATATAAAAAATAAAAAACATTATTGGAAGAAGTGGAAGGTTTTCTAGCCAATGACCACAGAGGAGGAAATAATAAATGGCAAAAAAAGGTAAGAGATATAATGAAATATCTCAAAAAGTAGATAAAATGAAAGTTTATACTCCAGAGGAAGCTTTGGAATTAGTATTTGATACAAAAAGTGCAAAATTCGTTGAAACAGTTGAATTAGCTGTAAGACTTGGAGTTGACCCAAGACATGCTGATCAACAAGTAAGAGGGACAGTTTCGTTGCCACATGGAACAGGAAAAACTGTAAGAGTATTAGCAATTACTTCAGGAGATAACATCCAAAAAGCGTTAGACGCTGGAGCAGATTTTGCTGGAGATGATGAATATATCAGTAAAATTCAAGGTGGATGGTTAGATTTCGATTTAGTTATAGCTACACCTGATATGATGCCTAAATTAGGAAGATTAGGAAGAATTTTAGGAACTAAAGGACTTATGCCTAACCCTAAATCAGGAACAGTTACAACAAATATCGAACAAACTGTAACAGAATTTAAAAAAGGAAAAGTTGCATTTAAAGTTGATAAATTAGGTTCGATTCATTTACCAATTGGAAAAGTTGATTTTTCAAAAGAAGCAATCATAGAAAACTTTAAAGTTGCATTAAATCAAATTGTTAAATTAAAACCAGCAGCTTCTAAAGGACAATATTTAAGAACAGTTGCAATCTCATTAACTATGGGACCTGGAATTAAAATTGATCCATTATTAGCAGGAAGCTTTGTTGCTGAATAGTAAATAAAATTACTATCTCATATTTTGAGATAGTTTTTTTTATAAAAAATATTAAATTAAAATATTTTAATTTTATCATTAAATTTTTAATTATTTTTTAATTAAAAAAATAAAAGTTTTTATTTAAAAATAAGAAAAAATAAGGTATAATATTAGTATTATGATAAAATAAATTTAGGAGGAAAAAATGAAAAGAATTTTGACAATTTTTGGTGTACTTTTTGCATTAATGTTTATTGTTGCGTGTGGAAATAAACCTGCAACAGCGGATCAAGTAAAAGACGGAAAAACTTCAACTGATTCGACAAATGCTAATAAGAGAGTAGCAGTTGTTTATTCTACTGGTGGAAAAGGTGATAAATCTTTTAATGACTCAACTTTCAGAGGTCTTGAAAAGGCTAAAAAAGAATTGGGAATAACTTATAGCGAATATGAGCCAAAAGATCCGACTTCAGAAGCAAAAGATGCTTTAACAAGATTTGCTGAAGAAGGACAATATGATTTGATAATCGCAGTTGGATATACAATGCAAGATGCTGTAGTTGCAGTAGCTGATGCATTTCCAG
The DNA here is from genome assembly GCF_018128225.1 of Leptotrichia sp. oral taxon 218. Lineage (NCBI taxonomy): Bacteria > Fusobacteriati > Fusobacteriota > Fusobacteriia > Fusobacteriales > Leptotrichiaceae > Leptotrichia > Leptotrichia sp. oral taxon 218. Next base: position 616,322 of record NZ_CP072377.1, read on the forward strand.
ATCAAAAATTTGCGATTATTGACAGTGTAGTTAGTGGTAAACCAAATGTTGCTTCACTTGTATTTAAGGAAGAAGAAGGATCATTCTTGGTAGGAGCTTTGGCGGCTATGATGGATAAAACAGGAACAATTGGATTTGTAGGCGCTGACAATTCTGATTTGATAGCTAAATTTTTTGCAGGATATGCACAAGGTGCAAGATATATAAAACCTGATATTAAAGTTGTGCCAGTTACAATTGGTGGAACATCAGCATTTAATGATCAAGCTTCAGCAAAAGCTAAAACTGAAACTTTGATTCAACAAGGTGCAGATGTTGTTTATCATGCAGCTGGAGCAAGTGGACTTGGAGTATTTCAAGCTGTTAAAGAAAAAAATATTTATGGAATAGGTGTTGATTCAAATCAAGATGGTTTATATCCAGGAAATATTTTGACTTCTATGATGAAATATGTGGATAACGCAGTTTTTGATGAAATTAAAACAACTTTAAATGGAAAGTTTGCCGCAAAAGTTCAAACATATGGAATAAAAGAAGATGGAATTGGAACAACAAACTTTGAATTTACAAAAGATAAAATTGGTGAAGAAAATATTAAAAGACTTGAACAAATTAAACAAGATATTAAAAATGGAAAAATTGTTGTAAAACCAAAAATATAATTATAAAAGTTAAAAAAAGCGGGATCTTTTTGGTCTCGCTTATTTTTTTAAAAAAATTTAAAACTTTATTTTTTTATTTTAAAAATTAATTTAGTTTAATTAATTGAGAGATTAATTAATTAAATAAATAATTTAATTAAATAAATATATGTTAAAACTACTTTAAATCTAAAGTCTAAAATTACGACTGTTTTACTTAACTCCTAAATTTATATAATTTTTAGCAGTTTAATTTTAAATAGGTTTGAGTATATATATATATATATATAGAGAGAGAGAGAAAGGAAAGATTATGAGAGTAGTGGATTTGATTGAGAAAAAAAGAGAAAAAGAAGAACTTGCAAAAGAAGAAATTTATTTTTTATTGAGTGAATACTTAAAAGGAAATGTTCCAGATTATCAGATGTCGGCATTTTTAATGGCAGTTTATTTTAATGATATGACAAAAAATGAACTTTTGGAATTTACAACTTTAATGAGAGATTCGGGAGAAATTATAAAATTTGAAAAAATTAATAAATTTTTGGTCGACAAACATAGTACAGGTGGAGTGGGAGATAAAGTAACTGTTGTATTAGCACCAATACTTGCGGCACTTGGTTTGGCTTCGACTAAGTTATCGGGTAAAGGTTTAGGACATACTGGCGGTACGATAGACAAATTTGAAGCGATAAAAGGATTTAAATTTTCGAGTTCAAAAGAAGAAGTTGAAAAAATTGCAAGTAAAACAGGGATTGGTCTTATGGGATACAGCGATAAAATTGTTCCGCTTGACAAAAAATTGTATTCGTTAAGAGATGTTACGGCGACAGTTCCGAGTATTCCATTAATTGCAAGCAGCATAATGAGTAAAAAACTGGCGATTCAGTCGGATGTGATAATTCTTGATGTGAAAGTTGGTGACGGAGCTTTTATGAAAAATATTGATTGTGCAAGAGAATTGGCAAAAAGAATGATTGAAATTGGGATTGGATTTAAAAGAAAAGTAAGAGCAGTTTTGAGCAATATGGATGAACCGCTTGGATATTCGGTGGGAAATGCGATTGAAATAATAGAAGCAATTGAAACATTGAAAGGAAATGGAGCAAAAGATGTAAAAGAAGTAGTTTACACAATTGCTGCACTTGCATTAGAGGCGAGGGGAGAAATAAAAGAGTTAAAAGATGGATATAAAAAAATTGATGAAGTGATAAATAATGGACTTGCACTTTTAAAATTAAAGGAATTTATAACAGAAAGTGGAGGGAATGGAAATTTAGTAAATGATTATTCGATTTTATCAGTTGCAAAAGAAAAATTGGAAGTTTTTTCTAAAAATAGTGGCTATGTATCAAAAATAAAAACTGAAGAAATTGGAAAAGCGGCGATGATAATTGGAGCGGGTAGAGCTACAAAACAAGATAAAATTGATTATTCTGTCGGAATTAAAATTTTTAAAAAAGTTGGAGATAAAGTGGAAAAAGGGGAAAAATTGGCGGAAATTTATTATAATGATTCAAAAAATGTGAAAGATTCAAAAGAAATGATTTTGAAAGCATATATATTACAAAATGAGAAAATTGACAAACAAAAAGTTGTATTAGAAATTATAAACTGTAAATTATAAATTATTAATATTAAAAAAATATTTTTACATTAAATATTATAAATTTGAAAAATATATAAATTAACATAAAAAATTAAGTTATTTAAATTATAAAAAAATCAATTAAAATTTTAAAATTTTTAAAAAATTTTTTTCATTAAAAAAATTAATTATATTGTAAAATTTTAAAATTTATGATAAACTTATTGTGTAAGTATTAAAATTTGCGAATAAAAAAAGCGGTTAAGATAATAAATTTTATAAAATTTAAGAAAAGGAGAAAAAAATGAGAGTAGGAATTTTGGGGACGGGTTCTTATGTTCCAGAAAAAGTGTTGACAAATGACGATTTAGCAAAGATAGTCGATACTAATGACGAGTGGATAACAACGAGAACTGGTATCAAGGAGCGAAGAATAGCCTCTGAAAATGAAGCCACTTCGGATTTAGCATATGAAGCTGCCAAAAGAGCTATAGATGACGCTGGAATAAATAAAGACGAAATTGATTTAATCATTGTTGCAACGATGACACCTGATCATTTTACACCATCAACAGCGGCATTAGTTCAAGATAAATTAGGAATAAAAGCTGCGGCTTTTGATATGAGTGCAGCATGTACTGGATTTGTCTATGCGTTTACGACTGGATACAGCTTTATAAAATCAGGAATTTATAAAAAGGTTCTTGTGATAGGTGCTGAAACTATGTCAAGAGTTACAGATTGGAGCGATAGAGGGACTTGCATCTTATTTGGAGATGGATCTGGAGCGGTTGTGCTTGGTGAAGTGCAAACTGGAGGATTTTGTGCAAGTCATTTGGTGGCAGATGGTTCTGGCGCTTGTGAATTAATTGTTCCTGCTGGTGGTTCGAGAAAAGCTGTTACTGTTGAAGCACTAAAAAATAAAGAGACATATTTACAAATGAATGGAAGGGAAATATTTAAATTTGCAGTAAAAGTATTTCCTGAGAGCGTTGATAATGTTTTAAGCCAGCAAAATATTACGGCGGACGATATAGATTTATTTATACCTCATCAGGCAAACATAAGAATAATTGAGTCGATTGCCAAAAGATTTAAACAACCATTAGATAAGTTTTTTGTAAATTTGAATAAATATGGAAATACTTCAGGAGCTTCAATTCCTATTGCGATAGACGAAGCAAATAGACAAAATAGGCTTAAAAAAGGTAATAAAATCGTAATAACAGGATTTGGTGGCGGACTGACATATGGTTCTATTTTATTTGAATGGTCAAAATAAAAAATTTTTTTAGAAAGGATGATGATTATGAATAAAAAAATGTTTTGGGGATTAGTAATTGTAGTATTAAGTTTGTTTCAATTTATTCCTGAAGAAATTCAAAAGTATATTTTTAATTATCAAGTTATATTAATTCTTTTAGGAATTTATTTTGTGTTTAAGAAAAAGGTTTTAGGATGGGTTCTTACAGGTGTGGGAATTTATTCTTATTTGTCATTAATTTGGGAAGATTTGCCATTTTGGATACTTCTTTTAATAGCAGGACTTGTAATTTTTGGACTTGGTGTGAAAGAAATTGTTGATAAGAGAAATTTTAACAAATTTCCTAAAAAATCTAAACCTAAAAAAGTTGAAGAAGCTGAAGAAATCGAAGAAGCTGAAGGAATTAATAAATAAGGAGAAAAAATGTCAAAAGTTGCTTTTGTATTTCCTGGTCAAGGAACACAATATGAAAAAATGGGTGAAGTTTTGTACAGCAGTGTAAGCTGTGAAAATAAAAAGATAATAGACGAAATTTTTGAAAATAATGAAGAAGTGAAAAAAGTTGTATTTGAAGGAACAAAAGATGAATTAAAAGATACAAAATTTGCACAACCAGCAATAGCTTTATTTTCAGTAATTTTAACAAAATTGTTAAAAGAAAAAGGAATAAATCCAGATTTTGTTGCAGGACATAGCTTGGGAGAATATAGTTCGCTGTATGCGGCTGGATTTTTGAATGAAATTGATACATTAAAATTGATTTCTGCCAGAGGGAAAATAATGAGTGAAGCTAAAATAGACGGTTCAATGGCTGCAATTTTAGGATTACCTGCAAATGAAGTGGAAAATATTTGTTGTGAAATTGATGGAGTAATTGAAGCGGTAAATTATAATGAACC